>DATBAT010000249.1:0-42089 GCA_036271375.1 Terriglobales bacterium | reverse complement strand
CTCTTCGACGATACGCAGGTGCAGAATGATGCCTGCCGTAAGTGCGACTGGGGGCGTTCGAGTTGGGATGTTCGCAACGGGTGGGTGACGAACCTGATTTACGACTTGCCGGTCGGCAAGGGGCGCAAGTTTGCCGGAAATGCAAACAAGGTCACGCAGGCAGTATTGGGCGGATGGCAGGCCGGTGGGATCGTTGCTTTCCGGAGCGGGCCGCCGATCCCGATCGTAATTTCTTCCGACAATGCGAACGTAGGGGGATTCGGCATCGGTCTCTCGCAACGGCCTGACGTCGTGTCAGGAACGAATCCAGCGCTGCCTTCGGGGGAACGCACCTTAGGACGCTGGTTCAACACCGACGCCTTCACTTTGGCAGCACCCTACACATTCGGGTCATTCCACAGAAATGTGCTGGATGGTCCGGGAGAGAAGTCGTTCGATTTCTCACTCTTTAAGAGATTCAATTTCACCGAAAGCAGATATCTTGAGTTTCGAAGCGAGTTTTTCAACCTACTGAACCATCCCAATTTCGCGTTGCCGCAGTCGACATACGGAGTGGATGGTTTCGGGCAAATCTTCGCTCAACAAAATGATCCGCGGCAAATCCAGTTCGCACTCAAGCTGTACTATTGACGACCCGTGACCTGGAAACCTAAAGATTTCGTGAACGAGAAGATGGCGCACCGGGCGGCGCTAAGAAGTGGAACCCGCGTGTGGGTGATGACAACTCTCGTTCTGTTGCTCGCCTCCGTAGTGCAGGCGGAGGAGGGCGCGGAGCGGGGCGTTGCACTTGCAGCGGCGGGCCAATATCAGCAAGCCTGGACGTTTTTAAAAGGGGAAACGGGTGGCAGCCCTGCCGTCCAAACGGCAAGGGTGATAACGGCGGCAACTCTAGGTTTCGGGATTGAGGCTGCCAAATCGGCCGGAGCGCTGGCGGCAAATGATCGAACCTCGGCCGCACAATTGATGGACGCCGGCGAATCGTTAGGGCAGGTTGCGTTGTTTTCTCCGGCAGTGGACTGTTTTTCCTCTGCGCTGAAACTGGCCCCAGGGTCGTTCCGTGCGGCCATGGATCTGGCGGCAACCTATCATGCGCAGGAAAAATTTCCGGAGGCGGCTGTTGCGGCGAAGCGCGCCTCGGAACTGCTGCCGGCTTCTTTCCAGGCGCACTATGTGCTGGGATCGGCACTTATCTCCGCTGGGAAAACTGTAGAAGGGTTAATGGCGTTGCGCGATGCGCGGAAGCTGCGTCCCAATGATGGCGGGCTGCTGACACTGTTGGGCGTTGAGTACATCAAGCAGCGATATTTTTCGGAAGCGGTAGAGGTGCTTCAGGCTGCGGTCACGCTGGAGCCTGGAAGTGAGCGCCTGGCGCTGCTTTTAATTTCGGCGGTGGAGAGTCACAGCTCGGCGCAGCAGGCGAAAGAGATCGCGCTTCGCGCGCTGCAAAATATTCCCCACTCGGCGCGTCTCTATATGCAGCTTGGCGTAGAAGAGGAAGCGTCGGGAGATCTCGCATCGGCGAAGCAGCATTACGGCAGAAGCATTGAGCTAAACCCTTCCATTGCGGAAAGCCACTATTTACTCGGCGACGTGCTTTACCGCGAAGGCAATGACTATCCGCGGGCAACTAAATTTCTGCAGCAGGCGATCGACTTGGCACCCGATTTTACCGATGCTTATTTACGTATGGGGTCGGCGCTAATCGCGATGGAAAAATATTCCGACGCCGAGATCACGCTGAACCGCGCGGTAAAGACGGCTCCCGATGATTCGCGATTGTACGCGCGGCTCATCACCTGCTATCGCAAGGAAGGCCAGCAGGAGAAGTTGCAGGAGGCGGTTACGGTGCTCAGCCGATTGCATCGGCGTGATGAGGGCGGATTAGTGCCACAAGAGCGGGCGTTTCCCTGATGGAGTACCTGAACCTGGAGTAGTTCACAACGTAGTTTCTGATGTACGAGGGCCCAGCATGGCAGAGTTGCAACTCCCAGTTTTGCGCCACAAACCGGAGTTTGGAAAGAAAACCGACTTCGGGATCGGAATCGTGGGCGCAGGCGGCATTGTCGACGCTGCGCACTTGCCCGCCTACAAGAAAGCCGGCTTCCACGTGGTCGGCATTTACGATCCCGACGTAGACCGCGCCGAAAAGCTGGCATCGAAGTTTTCCATCCGGAAGGTCTACAGCGATCCGAAGGAATTGTTGGATGATCGCTCGGTTGAGATCGTCGATATTGCGGTGCCTCCGGTGTTCCAGGAAGAAATTGCTTTGCAGGCTCTGCAAGCGGGAAAAGATCTTCTGTGCCAGAAGCCCTTGCACCACACCTTTTCAACGGCGGCCCGCATAGTCCAGGCGGCGGAGAGGGCAGGGCGCAAGCTTGCGGTGAACGAAAACATGCGTTGGGATCCGGCCATGCGAGCGAGCCGACAGTTGATTGAGGAGGGGTGGATTGGCCAGCCGACGCTGGCCACCTTCGATATCAACTATCGCGAAGATTGGACGGTATGGCCGTGGCTGGGATCGTCCGAACGGTTGGCAATTATGTTTGACGCGATTCACCCTCTGTATGCGTTGCGCATGTTGTTTGGTGAGCCGACAGGGATCTTTTCGACGATTGCGCGGGCGCCGGGACAGAAAGAGCGAGGTGAAACGCGTGCGTTAATCACGTTGGAATTCGCGAAGCAGATGTCAGGAATGCTATTGGATGCTTCCACCAACCCGACCAAGGATTTCGTGGCGACGTTCCGCTTTGATGGCACCGAGGGGAGTATCAAGGGCTCGCTGGGTATCTACTATGACTATCCGCTCGGCCGCGCTGATGAGCTGTCAGTTTGTACGAAGCGCCTCGGTGGAGATAAGTGGCACACGGTTTCATTGGAAGGAAGATGGATACCGGATGCTTTCTCCGGCCCAATGGCAGCCCTGATGAGATCCATTGAGAGTGGAACTGAAGCTGAGAACAGCGGAAAAGAACACCTGAAGACGCTGCAAGTGGTAGAAGCGGCGTATCGCTCGGCGAAGGAGCGAAGGATGATATCTCCGCTCGAGATCAAAGCGGAGTAGCTCCCACACATGGCCAAGGCGCATAAGTCCGATCTCCTGCTGTTGGTGATGAACCAGTTCATCTGGGGCGTGGGCTGGTCTGCGATCAAATATCCGCAAGATCAGATGGGTCCGTTTACGTTAAACGCATGGACCATGTTGATCTCGGTCGTAGTGCTCTATCCGTTTGCCCACCGCGAGTTAGCTACGAGGCCTTTACGGCAGTGGGGCAATGCGCGTCCGCTCACCGGTCGCGACTATCTCGACTACTTCATCATGGGATTCGTCGGGCTGGCGGGCATGACGCTGCTCTACAACTGGGGAACCGGCAAATCGCTCGCGGCAAACGGCGCTCTTATTTCGATGGCCGTCCCGGTGCTTACCGCGGTGATCGCGGTGTTTGTTCTGGCGGAGAAGATGACGATCGGAAGAATCGGCAGCCTTTTGATAGCGATCGTGGGCGTGCTGATTATCTCCGATGTGCGTGGGGTAAACCTGAGTCTCGCCGGCGGATACGTGTTGGGCAATTCGCTGCTGCTGGCAGGAGCGCTGTGTAACGCAATCTATGTGGTTTACAGCAAGCGGCTGCTGGAGATTGCCAGCCCAACCATACTGCTGTTCTGGGGACAGGTGCTCGGATTCGTCGGATCGGTGCCTTTTGTCGCGATGGAAAGTTTCCATCTGCATTCCGTAGTGGATTACCGCTGGCAGACATGGGCGTCTCTGATTTTTCTGGGAACGATCTATTTTGCGGTGGCGATGATGATCTTTTTCAAGATACTGAGTCGCCTCGACGCCGGACAAATCATGGTATCGAATTATCTCCAGCCCTTTTTTGGCGTGCTGATGGCGGCAATTCTCCTGCATGAGAAAGTTACTCTGACCATGGCGATCGGCGGGATGCTGGTTCTCGGTGGCACGGCTTTGGCTACGTTCGAGGAATCCTGGCAAGCAAAAAAACTGGCAGCGATGGCTTCAGCGCCTGGCGTTGAACCACAGTAGAAGATCGACAAATTCTTCCGGTTAGGTGATCGCATGTCTTATTCGGTTCAGGTTCTGCAAGTGGGACGCCAGGAGATGCTTGGCGCCTGCATTTACTACATGGAGCGCTTCGATGTTTGGGAGCGCTTCATTTTCACCATGGTTGTGGTTCGGGGGAATGGAAAGACGATCGTAATCAACAGCGGATTGCCCAAGGACCTCACGGTGCTGGATCCGTATTGGCATGTCTGGCCGGGCGAGCGGAAAATTGAAGTGAACGAAGCAGAGAAGCCGCTTAACGCACTTGCCAAGGTTGGAGTGGATCCGGCGAAGGTTGATGTTCTGATTATTTCTCCGCTGGTCTACTATGCGACCGCCAATATAGATCTGTTTCCCAATGCGCAAATCTGCATGTTGCAGAAGGGATGGGCCGATTTTCATGCGCCATCCCATCGCGCGCTCGACCCGATGAGATCACTGGCGATTCCCGACGACATTCTGAAACACCTGGTCACGGATGCGTGGCCTCGCGTGCGACTGCTGAAAGATGAAGACACGATCCTTCCGGGGATCGATATCTTCTTCACCGGCGTGCACCACCGCAGCAGCATGGCGATCGCAATCGATACGCCGAAAGGTAAGGCAATCTATTCCGACAGCTTCTTCAAATTCCGCAATGTGGAAGAAAACGTCCCCGTGGGCTACGTCGAAAATCTCGAAGAGGCCTTCACTAATTATGAACGGGTTCGGAAAATGAAGGGTCTTATCATACCGGCGTTCGACCCGGAGATTTTCGAACGCTATCCCAACGGGCTGATTGGATAGAGAAGTCTCGGTTCATGCGTTGGGAAATCTACAGGCATGGTGGATAGCGAATATTTCACAGGCCTATGTGATAACGTAATCGATTATCTATAACCGCGCCCGTCAATGGAAAATTCGCTCAAAAATTCGTCTCCTGGCTTCGAATCCTCCAATTTTGAACCCCTCAGCATCGTCGATCAATTAACGACCTCCCTCTTAAATAAGATCTTTTCCGGTGAGCTTGCTCACGGAGAGCGCCTGGTAGAACTAAAGCTCGCCAAGCAATCCGGAGTAGGGCAGGGAACGGTTCGCGAAGCGCTGATTCAGCTTGAGCATCGCGGATTTGTGACGCGCATTCCCGGCCGCGGTACTTTCGTGATGCAGTTAACCGAGGACGAGATCAAGGCGATCACGCAAGTGCGTCTGCCTCTGGAAATGTTGGCGGTCGAGCTGGCGAAGAAAAACCTGACCCCGCAAAACATCGACATGCTGTCACGCACGCTGGAAAGCATGAAGGCCGCCGCAGAGGAGAACTCGCTTACCGGATACTCCCGCGCGGACTTGGCTTTTCACCAGGGAATTTGGAGCGTTTCCGGGAACCAGTTTCTGCTGACGACTCTAAAATCCCTGTGTAACCGGCTATTCGGATTTGGCCTTTCCCGCAACAAAATTCCTAACCAAGCTGAACTCCGAACCTACGTTGAGCAACATAGAAAATTGCTGGAAAGCTTGATTCGCGACGACGTTAAGACTTCTCAGCAAATCATGGCGGACCATATCGAATATTTTTGGCCACCTAGCTGAAATCTCGTCGGCTAACCAGAGATCACAAGATTCCGTGTCCTTGCCACGTTTGCGGCGTGGGAGAGTTCAAACAATTTATTTAGAAATATTTTGTCACTGATTTCGCGCCGCATACGCCGCAACCTTGAGCGACCCGTTCTTTCTACCCCCGGGCGCGGAAGCATTCAAGCGAGACAATCCGACCGCCGAAATTCATTTCTTCGACACGGGCCACTTTGCTCTGGAGACACAGTACCCGGACATCGCGATTGCCGTGCGAGATTTTCTCGGTCGTAAGCTGGCGCCAATCGACAAACTTACTGAACCGATGCCCATCCGCGAGAGGGCACCGGAGCCAGTTGCGTGGCACCAGTATCGCTACGGCTGACTGATTCCCGAGGCTTGGGAAGCGGGGGCCTCGGTTTTTTTCTCTGTCCAAGTTTGGCTGCCCGATTCTACTTGTCTGGCCACGATTCTGCCCGTGGTTGTCACCTTTTCGTCGATTGTCTGCTTTGGCTTCGCCGCATTGGCGGTGGCGCTGATATTGCTTTTCGGACAGATGCCCTTCGCCAGTTCCGTTTTCGAGTATGGAAAGGTTAAAAAGTTTGAAGGCATCGTCGAGGCTTCTCCCTATCCAACTCTGCTGGTGCGGCGTCCCGGAGAAGTTGGTCGGCAGGATGTTTACTCGCGATATCTCCTGGTCGCACCCGGGAAGCATGGGGCGGATTCCCTGGTTCGCGGGTTAATCGGCCAACGCATCAGCTTGCAGGGGCAATTGATCTATCGTGACGGCCGGACGATGGCGGAGGTAGTGCCTTCTTCGATTGCCGTTACGGAAAATACATTGGGTTCGCCGGAAGATGTTCGCGACCTGGGGCCGGTCACCCTGTCAGGTGAAATTGTCGATAGCAAGTGCTATCTGGGAGTAATGAATCCCGGTCAGGGCAAAGTTCACCGGGATTGCGCGTCGCGTTGCCTCAGCGGTGGAATTCCGCCACTCTTCATTACCAACGACGGCAAAGATCAACTATTGCTCGTGGGCCTCGACGGCAAGGCTCTTGGCCGCGATGCATTGCGTGAGTTCATTGCGGAGCCCACCACCCTCCACGGGGAGCTGCTTCAACGCGGGGACGACCGTCTGCTCCGGGTGGATCCTCAAGCGTTGCGGCACTAGATCGACACAGGATCAGTTGGAAATTTAGTTGCTAGTTTTGGGTTGTTAGTTCTTATTTTCTGGCTTGGTTAGCGCTTCCACGACATCGTGCGTCGCATTCGCCGCTGCTTTTCGATCGTCAAATTTCTTACCTTGTACCGCGAACCTCACTTCAGCGCGAATTCCCCGTACCGTCATGAGTCGTATTAAGTGGGGCAAGAACGTCATGGTTCCCCAGTAGCAGATATCGTCTCGGACCGAACCTTGCTCCGCGACATAACCGATATGCGCCGCGTGAACCAGTTCTTGCGTGGCCACTGCCGATTCGAACAGCGCAGCGTGAAAGCGAAGCACCGACGTGCCGTCCGTACTGGTGCCTTCCGGAAATAACACGACAACGTTTCCTTCGGCGAGGGCTTGCGACATCAGTTGATTGGCCCGTGGGGTGTCCGCCGAGCGGGCACGATCCACGTAGACGGTCCCGGCCATGGTGGCCAACCATCCATAGAGCGGCCACGATCGCACTTCGATCTTCGAGACGAAAACACACGGAGAGATCGCACTGAAGACGAGAATGTCGAGATAGCTGAGGTGGTTGGAGGCAAGCAGGCCGCGCCCTGGAAGGATTCCTTCGCTCGATATTTCGATTCGCAGACGGCGGAGCACGAGAGAACACCAGTGGTGAAGCCACTGAGCGCGTTGAGCTATGTTGAGCGGGCCGCGAAGGCGGCGAACGGAGAATGCCAGCCCGGCCTGAACGGATGTTCCTAGCAATATCAGCAGCCGGAAGGCAGTTCGCATCACTGGCGATTCAGGAATCGCGCACGAAGCCGGGGATGAAGAGTTTCGAGATCCATCAAAGTCAAAAAATCGATCGTCTTAAATTCACGATCGATGGCGGGTGGTCCGCAGATTTTCGCTCCAATAGTCAGATACGTCCGCAAGAGCTTGGGCACCTTATTGCTTGCGTCGCCGGGTGACACCGTGGGCAATGCAAAGCGCGCTTTCGGAAAGGTACGCAGTTTGGATTCCGCCAAGTGGCGCTGCAAAGAATTGTAAACTGCGGCACCGTGAGCGGGATCTTGCGACGTCAGCGAAGAGCAACCGATAAGATAACGGGTCCCGTGATCGACCGCGTATTGCACAATCCCCCGCCACAGTAGGTATAGCACTTCGGCGGAACGGTGATCACGGTGAACGCAAGCTCTCCCCAACTCTGTAACCCCACCATTCAGCCGCCGATAGGGAGTGAAGTCGAATTCACGCTCACTATAAAAGCCGCCGTTTGCTGAGGCCATGGCATCGGTTTGCAGGCGATAGGTGCCAACAACTTTGCCGGCCTGTTCGACAATCAGATGGTCGCAGACGTCATCAAACTCATCCGTGTCTTGACCAGTCGCGAAGGCGGTCTCTAAACCTTCATTCAATTCCAGATTGAATACCTGAAACCGGAGGCGGAAGGCAGCCGTCCGTTCAGAGGCGGAGGCGGCAAGTCGAACGCGGTACGCGCCGCGCTGCGCGACATTACTTGTTTGCGGCCAAGGAAAATGGGTGCGGGCCTGCCCTAAGACACTGCCTATCCATCCGCCCACGATTGCTCCTTCGGCTCTTTGCACATCCGATTCTCGACGGCGTAAAAAGTGACAGTTGCGTTTGCGAGGATATTTGTTGTCACTTCCGCCGGGCTCGTGAGTCTTACGAGTGCAGCAAAAATTCAAGATCAGGGTGCGAGAGGATTTGTGAAGAAGAAACTATTAACTACATTCGCGATGTTTGTTGTTTTGTCTGCGGTGGCATCCGCAAAAGACCTTCTGAACGTCGACCGCGATGGTGTCGGTATCCAGGGATATGACCCGGTGGCTTTTTTCAGCGATGGCCGCCCAGTGAAGGGTTATGCGCAATTCCAATCGCAGTATCACGGCGCGAAGTATTACTTCGCTTCTTCGGAACACAAGGCCGCCTTCGACAAGGAGCCGGCGAAATACGAACCCCAATTCGGTGGCTACTGCGCCTACGGCGTTAGTCATGGTTCACGCGCTCCCGTCAAGGTCGAGGCATCGCAGATCGTCAATGGGCGGCTGCTCATGCAGTACGACCTGGATGTAAAAGACAGTTTCAATAAAGACACGCAGGGTTCTTTGAAGAAGGCCGACCAGAATTGGCCGGGGCTGGTGGAGAAGTATGGCAAGTGAAGGAGCGACCATGAACAGCTACGTCATTACGAGCGCGAGCAAATCGATGAGCACTCCACTGTTGGTGCTGAGCTGGGCATGCCGAATCGTCGCTGCCATCATTCTTCTCCAGACGCTGTTTTTCAAATTCACCGGCGCGGCAGAGTCGGTGTACATCTTTACCAAGCTCGGCACGTTCGCTCACGGGTTTTTGCCCTTCGCGTCGATCAGTTCGATCGAAGTTGGCGCCCGCATCGGGTCAGGGATCATGGAGTTGATCGCTGCGATCCTGCTGTTGACGCCACGTTTCGTCTGGGCTGGAGCAATCCTGGCGATGGCGGCTACCGCTGGAGCCATCATCAGCCACTTGACGTTCCTCGGGATTGAGGTCCTGGGCGACAAGGGACTCCTCTTCGCACTCGCGATCACCGTGTTTGTCGCGAGCGCAATTGCGCTGTTCCTGCATCGTTTGCAAATTCCAGTTCTCGGGAAGCAATTCTGAAATGGCCAACAATTCGTTTACAGCCGCAGTAGAAGACGTACTGCAACAAGGCCTCACCTTGTTGAACGGCGTCGATGGCGAGACTTATGCGCGGCCAATAGAAGGCGCCTCCCTAGGCACACACTATCGCCATGTGCTGGACCACTTTCTCTGTTTGAGGGAAGGCATTCGCACTGGCGAGGTGAATTACGACCATCGCCGGCGTGATCCGCGTCTGGAAAATTCAACTGAATATGCCCGGCTGGTGACACAACAATTGATCGAGGAGTTCCAAGAGTTTTCGCCAGAAACATTCAGGGGAGAATGCATCGTCACTTACACCGTCGGATATGGCGAAGACGAGCCGGGGTCCGTGCCTTCCAATCTCGCTCGTGAAATCACCTTTTGCGTCGGGCACGCCATTCACCATTACGCGATTCTGAAATTGCTGGCCGCTGGTGCGGGTGTGAAATTGCCTTGCGAGTTTGGCGTCGCGCCTTCGACCTTGAAACATCGGGAAAGCGAGGCGCACGCGTAGCGAGCCATGATTCCCTTACATACCATTCCGGAAACGCAAGCGACGCTGGCTCTCGCCATATTCTTCGCAACGTTTGTCTACGAGGACGGAGCGACATTGCTGGCTGCGACCCTCTCTGCCAGCGGACATCTGGATCCGTGGTTGGGTCTGGCGACTGCATTTCTTGGTATTTGGGTGGGCGACATCGGACTCTATGGGCTGGGCTCGAGTTTCGGGCGCCGGGTTACGCGATCCCTGTGGTTACACAAATTCCTGAAAGCAGAGTCTCTGGCGAAAGCAGAGTCCTGGTTTGTGAAGCACGGTTCGTTCGCCCTGGTCTTGAGCCGCGCCATTCCCGGCAGCCGCCTTCCCTTATATTTGGCGGCGGGCGCGTTAAATCTTCCCCTGCGAACGTTTGCGCGAATCACAGGGGTGTGCGCTGCTGCATGGGTGTTGGTAATCTTTGCGATTTGGCGCTTCGCCCCCGGGGCATCGAGCTCTCACGGCAAGCTGGTGCCTTGGGCTCTGACAGCTCTTGTGCTCTTAACACCGTGGGCTATAAGCAAATCCCTAACGCTCGTTCGGCGGACCAGCACATGTGCACATTCAGCTTCATAGCACGACAAAATGGCTGCCTGCTGGCGATGAACCGCGACGAACGAATCGCGCGTGGCGCGGGTCATCCGCCGAGCATTCACAAAGTCGGCGACATTCATGCTGCCTATCCGAATGATGGGGCCGGCGGGACCTGGATTGCTGCCAATGATCATGGAGTTGCATTGGCATTGCTGAATTGGAATGATTCGGCGACGCACATGGTTAAGACCGCTAGCAGAGGTAAGGTTATTCCGTCGCTGATCGGCTCGAATTCGCTGTTGCTTTTTCGGGATACGATCCGGCGGCTTGATTTGCAGGGCATGTTGCCATTCAGGTTGATCGTAATTTTTTCCAGCGAGACGAAAGTTTGCCAATGGGATTGGGATGGATCGTTTCTTCATTCTCATGACCACCCCTGGGAGGTACGGCATTGGTTTTCATCGAGTCTCTCTGACCGCCGAGCTGAGGACATTCGAGGCGCAGCGTGCCAGCAGGCTTGGCGTGAATCCGACTCTGGTAGCAAAGCCTGGCTCCAAAGGCTGCACGCCGAACACGTTGACGGGGAAGGCGCATTCAGCCTCTGCGTGCATCGACAAAAGGTGCAAACGTTGAGTTACAGCGTGATCGAGTGCACGCCTCACGACGTGGAATTCGCTCACACCATCGGAAGCCCCTGTCAACCAGGCTCGATGCGATCTTTGAAGATGGAACGAGCCGCTCTGGTTTGCCAGGAGCCCTGAATTCATGCCAGTCGCTATCGAATTCGACGATCTGACCAACGTGGATCAATGCGTTCGGAAGAACCGCTGGCCGATCGGCTTGGTGCGACGTTGGCGCAGGCTTACACGCTGGGAGTTTTGGCCGCCCTACTTCTTCTATCCACCAGTGGTTTGTTACATCGGCTACCTCGGAGTCAAGTTTCGCGGCCTCGCTCTATTTACGGCGGCGAATCCCTCGATTCCCGCGGGAGGATTCGTGGGCGAGTCGAAGTACGAAATCCTCGAGAACCTGAAAGGCGCCTCGGAACACTTGCCGCGCGCCACCTTGATCCCTTCAGGACATACTTCGCAGCGCGTCGCGGAAGCAGAAGAATTCATCAGGCTCCACCAACTGCAACTGCCGGTTGTGGTGAAGCCGGATGCCGGACAGCGCGGGTCAGGTGTCAGCATTGTGCGTTCACTCGAAGGTCTGCGCGACTACTTGACGCGTTTCTCCTACCCCGCAATCTTGCAGGAGTATGTCCCCGGTGAAGAGTTTGGGGTCTTCTATTACCGGAATCCGGGCGAAGCTCGTGGCCATATTTTTTCCGTCACAGAGAAGCGAATGCCAGTATTGGTGGGCGATGGTGAGAGCACGCTGGAAGAATTGATTTTGTCTGACGACCGGGCACTCTGCATGTCCGAGTTTTATCTCCACCAACTCGGGGAGCGGGTGCACCAGGTGCCTGCGGCAGGAGAACCCGTGCAACTAGTCGAGATCGGGACTCACTGCCGAGGCGCAATTTTCCTCGATGCCAGCGACACAATTACTCCGGAGTTGGAAGAGACCATTGATCAAATTTCCAAGACCTTTGACGGCTTCTATTTCGGACGCTTCGATGTTCGTGTCCCGTCTCGCGCGGATCTGATGGTCGGACGTAGCGTGAAGATTCTTGAGCTGAACGGCGTGACCTCAGAGGCAACACATATTTACGATCCCAAGATCAGCCTGCTCGAAGCTTATCGCGTCCTGTTCCGCCAGTGGAGAATCGCTTTTGAAATTGGGAAATCGAATCGCGATCGAGGAGTGCCGCCTTCTTCGGTGGGCGAATTGGTCAGGATGGTTCGGAGCTACAACCGGACGTCCCTAAACTAGCCGGCGTAGTCCGCGATTCTTCTAGCGGGGCGCAGCGATTGAAGTCGCCGCTTCTTCCTTCTTTGCAGTCGCATCCTGGGGCTGCGGCTTAGCCCGCAGCCCGTAGACATCTTCCACCAACGCCCGCAACACCTCAGCCACACTCCATGCCTGAGCCATGCACCCGCCCGGATTCTGTGGGGCATCGCCATCCAACACCTCAGAGATATGGCCAAGGCCTCCATCTGATAGGTGAGCCTTCAGCGGAGATAGCCACTCCCTCGCCTGTCGCCGGGCCGCATCGCTGTTTCCATTCACTTTGACGAAGGCGGTGATGAACGGGCCCATAGCCACGGCCACACGGTTCCCTGGTGATAGGCACCGTCGCGTTCCACTGGACCGCCGGCGTAACGCCCTCGATATTTCGTGTCACTTGGCGCGAGAGTGCGCAATCCGTACGGCGTGAGCAGGTGTTCTTGAACCTTGTCGACCACAGCCTTGGCGCGCTCCGGAGGCAACATGCTGTGCGTCAGGCTGACCGCGAAGATCTGGTTGGGCCGAATCGAGGGATCGGGCGGAGCGCCATTGGTGACGTCGTAGAGGCAGCCGGCGCTCTCATTCCAGAACAGGCGATTGAAACTCCAACTGGCCACGGTCGCCATGTTGCGATAGCGTTTCTCGCTCGCCTCATCCCCAAACTTAATGGCCAGTTCTCCCATAATGCAAAGCGCGTTGTACCAGAGCGCCTGGATTTCAACGGGCTTTCCGCGGCGCGGGGTGACTACCCAGTCGCCGACTTTCGCGTCCATCCAGGTGAGCTGAACTCCTTCTTCGCCCGATGCCAGCAATCCGCTGGAATCCACTTTGATTCCATAACGCGTGCCGCGCACGTGCCAGGCAATGATGTCCCCGAGCACGGGATAAAGCTCCTCACGCACAAACTTCTCGTCGCCGGTATAGGCGAGGAACGCCCGAGTCGCTTCAAAGAACCAAAGCGTGGCGGCAACTGTGTTGTACTCCGGGGTTTCGCCGGCATCGGGAAAGCGGTTCGGCAACATTCCCTTATCGACGTGTTTGGCGAATGTGCGAAGAATGCTGCGTGCCACCTCATGCTTGCCGGTGGGCAGGGTCAACCCTGGCAGCGCGATCATGGTGTCGCGGCCCCAATCGCCGAACCAGTGGTAGCCGGCGATCACAGTTTTCTGGTCTCCGCGGGAGACGATGAACTGGTCAGCAGCGGCAGCCAGGGCCTCCGCGAAGGTGTCATCAACCGGGGACGAGGCCGCAGCTTTCTTGCGGCGAACAATCTCCGCCGCCTTGTAGCCAGCGATCTGGGCGACCTCGTGCCGCTCAGTAGAGGCAACGATCGATGCGGTGCACTTTGTCCCCAGGTCGAATCGCAACACGAAGTGATTGAAGAGATCTTCCGAAAAATCAAGCCCGCGGTCGCGCTCAATGTCGAACTCAAAATTGTGGTACCAGTCGCCCGTCTTCCGGAACTCAACTGCATTGTGTGCAAGAAACAGCGAAGGCAGTCCTGGGTAGGGGGTCACTGCGGCCAGCCCATTGTTCTCTTCCACGCCGGCGTTGATGGACCAGTTGGCATGCGTGGTGCTGTGATAGTCGCGAAACGCAACTAGAGGCCGCACCTCAAGAGCGATGCTCTTCGGCCTCTCTGGATGGTTGTTCTTCTTGAGTTCGTACTGCACCACGGCTGTCGGGTTGGGTACATGACGACAAAGGCTGGATGCTGCTCTCTCGCCATCGCCCCGAAGAAGCAATCCCCGAGTTCCAGAAAGCGATCGAGTTAGCTCCCAAATTTCCTGCCGCACATTTAAGCCTCGCGGTCGCCTACTTGCGGCTTAAACAATTCGAAAAGGCCTTGGAAGAAGTGCGAAAAGCCGAAAGCCTGGGGGCTGCCCCAACGCGAGTGCTGGAAATTCAAGGGTCCATTCAAGCGTTGTCAGGGAATACCGCAGAGGCCGCAGGCATTGCCGAAAGATTAAAGAGCGGGAAAGTCGCGGGGCGGGTTTCTCCTTATAGCGTGGCCCTGATCTACGCCTCCATGGGTAGAAATAACGAGGCAATCGATTGGCTGGAAAAAGCCTATGACCAGAAGGACACCTGGACGGTCTGGACAAAAGTGTTAGTTGAGTGGGATGGGTTGAGACGAGAGCCGAGATTTAACGAACTTCAGCGCAAACTGAATTTTTAACACCGTGTAGGGATATTAGCGCAGAGTGAACTGCGATGATCAAAGGCCGGGTCTTTCAACCCGGCCCATCTGCAACTAGTCAGCCGCAATCCCGTTGAAACCGCTGGCAGCATGCAATCCGTCAGCCGGTCCCAAGTCTTCCAGACTTCCATCCTTATGGATGGCAAAGACACCTACTGTGCCATTGCCCGAGTTCAGCGTGTAGAGAAACTTTCCATCCGAGCTGATGGTGATATCAAGATTGGTCGCGCCCGTCGGATTATTCCCCACCACCGTTCCCGCCAGCGGGGTGAGGCTTCCATCGTTACCGATGGAAAATCCCGCAAGCGAAGATGTGCCCGAATTGGAGGCATACGCATATTTTCCATTCGGAGTAATTTCATGCCAGCATGGCGCGCCGCCCAGCGTGGCAACTGAGCCGCTAATCACCGACAATGCACCAGTTGACTGCACCGCATAAGAAGAAATCGCGCTTGAACCTGCCTCGGTAACCAATAGCGCACCATTAGGAGCGAACGCCGCCGAGAAAGAAACCTGTCCGTTGGAAGGCGTGATCGTCGCCGCCGACAGAGTGCCGTCGCCGTTCACATGAAAAACTTCGATCTGATTGTTCAAACGCTCGGTGACCGCCAGAAACAATCCGTCCGGACTGAACGCCAGCGACGAAGCGCCCGTATCATTGTTGCTCAACCGCCTCACCGAGCCCGGAATCCGCGCCAACCGGCCGCGCCAATCGAGACGGAACCCGACCACGCTGTCATTGCCGCCGGCATCGAGGACGTAGACCAGCCCGCCATGCTCGGCCACTGCGATAGGAAAGCTACCGCCGCTCGGAGTCCGATCGGCAAGATCCAGGCCCGAGTGACGAATCCGGAAAGAAGAAATCGTTCCGCTACCTGCATTCACCGCGAGAAGGAAAGAATGGTCCTGGCTCAACGTAAGCGACCCTTGCGACTGCAACGGATCAGTCACGCCACCGCTGCCGCGTCCGCCGGTTGCGACTTTATCTTCCAGGCGAAGTCCGCTCGGGGTCTGGCTATAAACCAGAATGCGATTCTGATCAACATCGTTATTCATCACGAATACGTTGCCGCCACGATCACGATGTCCGTCTTGCGCCTGGACCGTAACCACTAAGAGTGCACATGCGCACGCCGCAAAGAACGACTTAACAACTTTTCTAGACATTCATTTCCTCCACAGAGTTTTGTGTGGCGAGGAACTCCTGCCACACGGCTAAAGCTGATGTGGGGGAAAATCGAAAGTTACAGCGCAAGAAGAAATACGCGAGTAAAAATTAATAAATTGGATTTTTGAAACTAAGTTGCGTGCAGAGAATCTACTGCTGCAGCATTTTCCAACAGAGCATAAGGATCTTGCTTCTCAACACATCGGCCGCGTCCTAGTTAGGACGTGGGTCGCTCAAGGTCTTTCTAAAACTGACCGACACCCCGCCGCGGAACATTATTTTTGCCGTAAGGTGCCTGCCACACGCTCGTCAGAGTAGGGCGGCTGTTGCGATAGTGTCAGCCGATAAAGATGATCAAAAACGGCTGGTCAGTTCTGGTTGCGCAGTTTCGATGACGCGGAGAGTGGGTTTGCGCGGAAATGGGAGCTGAGTTTTTTTCCGCTCGCTCATGGCGTACAACATCAGTTCGACCCGAGTGGAAATGCCAAGCTTGTCGAAAATCCGGAATAGATAATTTTTGACCGTGTGTTCGCTTAGTTTCAAACGAGTGGCGATTTCGCGATTGCCCCGTCCTTCCGCGACCATGCGGATCACTTCTTCTTCGCGGTTACTGAGCAGATTGGCGCCGTGAGAATCCACCAATCGCGGCTGGTACATGAAGTTCAAGGCGCTAAATAAATAGTGCTTCTCGTCGTTGTTAAGCCAGATTTCTCCGTCATAGACTCGCTGCACGCACCGGAGCAAACTGGCTGATGTGAAATGGGCCCGGGAAAATATCCCGCGGGCGCCTGACCGCAATGCGTCTACAACCAACTCGGCACGGGATCGATTCAAGAGTACGACTACCCGCAACTTTGGATTTTCTTCGCGCACTCTGCGCAGGGATGCCAGACCGCTCATAGGGCCATCTTCGAGATCAGCGCTGATCAGAGCTACGTCGGCATTTGTTTCTTTGGCGGCGCGCAACAAGGAGTCGCTGTCGACCACGCAGGCAGAAATCGAAATGCGCGAATGGCGTTTTAGCAGGTCCGACAGAAGGCCACCGGCCATCCTGTCGCCGTCGGCGATGATTACAGAGATTGGATTCTTGCTTGGGGCCCGGGAGTCTTTCAATTCAAACTTCAATCCAAAAAACCTTGAGATTTTTTAAACTATGGAACTTCGCCATTCTGCGCGAGGTGAAGATTCACTGTCAAATTCAATTTTCTAATCGAGGCTACGCGTCTGAAATTATGTTGCGCCGCTTGAAAAACAACGTCGCTCGAATACGAAACTTGTTGCAAACATTTTCATTCCCCGTTCTACCGGCGAACGTTATCGCGACACATTTAAAAATCGATTGGATGACCGGAATCGCGACGAGGTTTCTTTCGCGGCCCGACGAATTGAAAATTGCGCATCACCTGGTGCGGGGGAACGGCAGGCGCTACGTGTGGTTGCTAGTGCGAATAAAAACTACGAAACTTCCGCCTGCAGCTCTTGCACAGACTTCGCGAAGTACTCCAGCGAAAGTTTGAGGCCTTCTTCCAACCCAATCTTTGGTTCCCAGCCAAGGAGGCGCTGGGCTTTCGAGATATCGGGACGACGCTGCTTGGGATCGTCCTGGGGAAGCTCTTTGTAGACGATCTTGCTCTTCGACCCAGTAATTTCCAGCACCCGTTGGGCGCACTCCAATATGGTGAACTCTATTGGATTCCCGATATTTACCGGGAAATGCTCAGACGCCTTCGATAAGCGCATGAAACCTTCGATCTCGTCGCTTACGTAGCAGAAGCTACGGGTCTGGCTTCCATCCCCATAAACCGTCAAATCCTCACCCATCAACGCCTGTTTCATGAAATTGGGAACCACGCGACCGTCGTTGAGCTGCATTCTCGTGCCGTAAGTGTTAAAGATCCGCACAATCCGCGTATCGAGGTTGTGATAGCGGTGATACGCCATAACAGTTGCTTCGGTGAAACGTTTCCCCTCGTCGTAGACCGAACGAGGTCCTATCGGATTGACGTTGCCCCAGTAGGTTTCTTTTTGCGGATGCTCCAGCGGATCTCCGTAACATTCTGAAGTGGACGACACTAGGAAGCTGGCTGAATATTTACGCGCAACCTCCAGCGCATGGAAAGTTCCCAAGGACGAAACCTTAAGAGTTTCTATTCCGTGCAATGAGTAATCCACAGGGCTGGCGGGGCACGCGAAATGAAAAACGTAATTCACTGGGCCACAGTCGAACGGTTCGTTGATGTCGATCCGCTCGAAAGTAAAACGTGAATCGCGACGCAGGTGTTCGAGGTTGGATTCTCTCCCAGTCAACAGGTTGTCGACGGCAACTACTGAGTAGCCATCCCCCAAAAGGGCATCGCACAAATGCGATCCGAGAAACCCCGCTCCTCCGGTAACTAGCGCTCGTGGTGTGGACATGTTCTTTGGTGCTCCCTGGAATAACACTTCGACGGCTCCGCGATTCCGCAAAGCGGGCGCGTATGAGCCTGATTTTTTACTGAACCGTTCGATTTTGCGCGTACAGGATTAATTCGATCCGGTTGGATATCCCCAATTTGTCGTAGATCCGGTAAAGCCGATTGCTTACAGAATGTTCCTTCACCCCGAGCGCCTGAGCGATCTCGCGATTTCTCAGTCCGTCCGCCACAAGACCGATCACTTCTCTTTCGGATTCGTTGAGTAAGTCTTTTCCGCTGGCAGACTTGAGTTCCGGAGCGCGTGCGCGGCCAAGGGCTTCGAGAGCGTATTCAATGTCGCGATTACTTGCCCAGATCTGTCCCTGGTGAACGGAACGAATGCACTTGGTGAGACTTTGCAGAGAGTCGGTACGGCAGAAAATCCCTCGCGCACCCTCACGAAAGGAGTGCACGATGAGGTCGCGGTCGGGAGCGCGCAACAGCATGACGACCGCGATTGAAGGATGCTTGTCCTTGATGGCCCGCATAACGCCGAGGCCGGAGCCTTGGCCATCCTGCAATTCTGCGCTCAGAATCGCGACATGGGGCTTTGCGACGTCCGCCAATCGAATAGCCTCTTCGCTGTCGCAAGCCGAGCCAACTACTAGAAAAAGGTTTTTCTGGCGGGTCAGGGCACTTACGAGCAACTGATTTACCATCCAGTCTCCGTCCGCAATTAGGACGCGAACCCTTGGATCACTTTGAACCTTCACCCCATTACTCGTCGCCATATTGAACATCAAAGTGAGAATCCGGATTTTAACACAACATTAATGTGATCAGCCTTGAGGAAAAGTTATAGTGATCCTCGTCAAGCCGAAGAACTCGCGCTTACGTAGACCAACTTAAGTATTTCGTTTAAAGAATATCGTCTCCATGTACGCGAGAAAATTCTTCCTTGGACGGGAGTCTAAAGGCTTGCGGCAGACGCTCTAGAAAAGAGAAATTTTGAGTTCTGATTAACAATCCTTCCCACTATCCCGTGCCCTAACGCGGGAAAAAATCCTTCCATCTCCAAAAAATTCTGCCACTTGTTAGGCACTTGCGATTGCCTTAGCCTGCCGATAGCAGTCGAGGTTTCTCCCCCAAACCGACCGAACTCGCCAGGACGCTTCTGGGCTTCCTCCCGGTTCGGCCAATTTTTTTGGTGAGCTTCGGAAGCCAGCCCCTTGACGGGCAAAAAGCAGATTTCCCAGGAAATCCACAATGGGACTGAGAATGGCGGAGCCCTGCGAAAGATGAATCGTTTTTCCAATCGAGCCAGGGATGAGAGATCTCTCGACAAAGCAGTTCAGGAGGCCGGTGATGTCAATGCAGCCCCATAGTTCGTATCCATCAAAAGCGCCGGGAATCGCGGCAGGCATACTTCTCGCAGGCTTACTGTTCGCTGTCTTACATCCGGCGAACGTCTACGCTGGAGAAAAACCGGCCTCAAACTTTGCGTCTCAGCCATCGACCGGTACCACGGGCGATACAGACCGGCCGGTGCTCCAGCAGCGGGACGAACGCTACCATCTGCTTCCGCAAGATATCGTTTCGATCTCCTTTCCTTTGTCCCCAGAGTTCAACCAAACGGCAACCGTGCAGCCCGATGGATATGTGACCCTGCAAAGTGTGGGAAGCATAAAAATTCAAGGGATGACGTTGCCACAAGTGGTCGAGGCGATGAAAGTCGCCTATGGAAAAGTCTTGGTCAACCCCATCATTGACGTTGACCTTAAGGATTTTCAAAAGCCCTTCTTCGTTGTCAACGGACAGGTGGGCAAACCGGGTCGTTACGATTTGCGTTACGACACGACTGTTTTACAGGCGGTTGCCGTCGCCAGCGGATTCTTGCCGACGGCCAAGACGCAAGTCTTTCTCTACCACCGCGTCACTCCAGATTTGATGGAAGTGAAAAAGCTGAACCTCAAAGACCTGCTCCACGGGAAAAACCCGAACGAAGATGTGCAGATGCGGGCCGGAGATATGATTTTTGTTCCCGAGAAATTTATTACGGTCTTCCGGAAGTATGTTCCCTTCAACACCGGGATGTATTTGAATCCGGGTTCAGATCTGTTTTGAGATTCCCCGCGCAATTGATTGAGGACCTATGCTCATGAATGATGCAAATCCGCTAGATAGGGGATCCGTTTTCTCCCGCGAAACCAGTTTGCGTGATGTGCTGGCACCGCTGTTCCGACGGAAAAAACTGGTGGCCCTTACATTTTGTGTGGTCTTACTAGCCGCGATCGGGGCTAGCATCCTGGCTTCCATGCAATACCGGGCGCGCATGGAGATATTGGTCAATCGCGAACGTGTCGATCCCACGGTCGGCTCGGCAACCCAATCTCTTTCTCTGGGTTTCCCGATTTCAGAGCAAGAGGTCAATTCTGAAGTGGAACTGCTCAAGAGTCCCGACGTTCTCAATCAGGTCGTCTTGGCGAATCACCTTCAAGACCGCGAAGGGAAAGGGCTGTTTTCATTTCTTGGCCGCAAGGATGAAGACTGGCGAATTCATCTAGCTGTTGACCGGCTTTCCGGCAAACTTAGGATTCAACCCGTGCTGAAGACCGACATGGTGGAAGTGACCTATCCCTCGTCCGACCCTCAACTGGCGTACAAGGTTCTCGACACCCTCGCCAAGTTGTATTTGGATAAACATCTTGCAGTCCGCCGGCCGACTGGTTCGTTTGAGTTCTTTTCCAAAGAAACAGATCGATATAAACAAGCCCTCGACGACGCGCAGAATAGGCTCAAGGAATTTGGTAAGGAAGGCGGAGTTGCCCCCGACATCGAAAGAGAAGGGCTAGCCAACCAGATCGTTACCTCGATTGCCGCCACAAACAATCTTCAGCAATCGATTGCCGCGAACAAGCGTCGCCTGCAAAGCGCACAGTCGCAGATGGGAGCAACTCCCGCTCGGTCTTCTTCGTTGGAAGTCTCGAATTCGCCGTCAGAACTCCTGCAACAACTTGAAGGAAATTTGGTTGCGGCACAAGTTAAGCGAAACCAGTTGCTGGCAAAGTTTCAGCCTGACTATCCCGTAGTCGTCGAGGCGGACAAAGAAGTCGCGCAAATCAAGGCTGCCATCGCGGAAGCAAGCAAGACTCGTTATGTGAGCCAGACCACGGATCGCGACTCGACCTACGAGTTGTTGCGGCAGGATTTTGCCAGGACCCAATCCGATTTGTCGTCGCAGGAAGCGCAGGAAGCCGCACTTCAGGCGAGCATTCGCGATATGCGGAAGCAGATGGTCGAGCTCGACGATCAATCGCTGAAGCAGGCTGACCTGCTCCGCGAAGTCAAGGCGAACGAAGGTAACTATTTGCTCTATCTCTCCAAACGAGAGCAAGAGCGTACTTCCGATGCGCTGGACCAGAAACGCATCGGCAACGTCTCCCTCGCAGTTCCCCCGGTAGTGCCCATGTCGCCGGACAAGAGCCCAGTTTTGATTTTTGCGCTGGGTCTTATTCTGGCCCTGTTTGTTAGCCTCGGGGCAGCGTTTGTTGCCGAGTATCTCGATCCCTCATTCCGTACTCCGGATGAAGTGGTCGAAGTGCTCAGAATTCCTGTACTGGCATCCATCGCTCGTCAAAAGGCTTAGGAGGAGAGGAATCGTGGTTCTCGAATATTACGGTCTTACCGAACAACCATTTGGGGCCTCGCCGGACCCCCGTTATCTCTACCCGACGGTGACCCATCGCGAAGCCCTGGCCTCCTTGAGCTATGGAGTTACATCCGTTCAGGGATTCATGTCCCTGATCGCGAAGCCGGGTATGGGGAAGACCACTCTTCTCTTTTCTCTTTTGCAAGATATTAGTCCCTCGATTCGGACCGTCTTTTTGTTTCAGACCTGCCAGACCGCACAGGACCTTCTTTCCAGCCTCTTGATCGATCTGGGCGTGCAGGACGGCGGAAGCAATCTTGCCCACATGCAGGCCCGCCTCAATGAGATTCTGGTGCGCGAAACCGAGAATGGCCGCCGGATCGTGGTGGTTGTAGATGAAGCACAAAATTTATCGAACGACATGCTGGAACTGCTCCGTATGTTGTCGAATTTCGAGACGCCGGCGGAGAAATTGATCCAGATCATCCTGGCTGGCCAGCCGAATCTCGCGGACAAATTGGCGTCACCAGAGCTGACCCAGCTCAGGCAGAGAATTTCAATCAGTGCGCGTTTGTCGCCTTTCAGTCCAGAGGAAACCCATCTCTACATCGCCCACCGCCTCGGCGTGGCCGGCTACACGGCTCAACAACCTCTGTTCACCCGAGATGCGGAAGTGCTCATCCACCAGCACAGCGAAGGCATTCCGCGCAACATCAACCGGATTTGCTTCAACGCGCTGTCCCTCGGCTGCGCGATGAAGGAAAAGACTATCGGGAGAGCATCGATCGAAGAAGTCCTTAGCGATCTGGACTTTGCTTCGTTCGGAAAAAGCGTTCCTGTGCGCAAGCCTCCGGTGGCGGTTGCACAAGAAGTTCCGGAACTGTTCACTCATCTGCGAGCCGACTCCCCGAGAAAATCGAAGTTTGGCCGCAGTGCGATGTTGAAGGTGGCGATGGTTGCGATTCTGGTCTCGTTCGCCGCGTGGAAGGTCGCGCCTCTGGCCGAGATCACACATGCATCTGCTCCGCCGCCTGTGACAGCAATCGCAACGCGAGCGACGCAAGAGTTGCCGAAGGTCGAAAGTGCGCCAACGATGCAGGCTTCACCCGATTTGCCTCCAGCGAGTGATTCAACCAAGGTTTCCGAGGGGCTGCCTCAGACTCCGGAAGCTGCCAAGCCAACGGAAACGAACAAAGATCTTTTCCAACTGGTCTCTAAATCTACGCCGGTGAATCCGGCAGAGACAGCAGCGCAAGTTGCGATCGCTCCCGAACCAGCGCCCAGGAATTTCTCCCGGCTTGGTTCGCGTTCGCGGCCAGTCAATGAGGCAAAACTGACGCAACCAGCGACTCAGGCCATGATTGCCGCTACCGCACCGGACAGCAATGCAAAAGTCGCTCCGCTAGTTCCACCAGCCGCTCAGGTTGCTCCGGCGGAAGATCCCGCAAGCTTGTGGAAGAGGGTTGGGGCAGCGGACACCAATGCGGCGGTGACACTGGCCAAGATGTATATCGACGGTGGCAGTTTGGGGAAAGATTGCGAACAAGCTCAAGTCCTACTGTTGGCGGCGTCCAAGGCAGGAAACAAGAATGCTGATTTGCTTTTGTCCGATAGTTTTGCGAAGAGCTGCCGCTAGGCTCTGACCTTCGCTGTCGAACCAAGGCTTCCGTGGCCATTGATTTCATAACCCTTAGTTAGGAAACCATGAGCAAATATTTTGAGATGATGCAGCAAAGCGGTCTGGCTCGAGATTTCTCCTCCACTTCTCGTTCCGACGATCTATCCGATGCCTCAACAGAGACCAAGGCACGAAAGCCGCTCCGGACGCCAGAACTCGTTAACGACGATTGGCTTTTTCTGGAGGAGTGCAGAAATCTTGTCGACCAGATATTCCTGGCTGACAGGGCGGAGGAGCGGCGTGAAGTGGTTTTCGCGGGAGTGGATCGTGGAAATGGGTGTAGCAGAATTTGCGCGGACACCGCCCGCGTCCTCGCCCACAACACCTCGGGCTCGGTTTGCTTGGTCGATGCAAATCTTCGTTCACCGTCGCTTGCCGATTTCTTCGGTGTGCCCAACCACTACGGCCTGACCGATGCGCTGGTTGAACCTGAACCGGTCCGTCATTTTACAACTCAGCTCGGACAGGATAATTTGTGGCTTCTCTCGGCTGGATCCTCGTCGGCTAACTCATCGGGAGCCATGAATTCACCCCGGCTAAAGACACGGTTCGCAGAGCTCCGCAAAGAATTTGATTTTGTATTGATTGACACTCCCCCGTTAACTCAATACGCCGACGCCGGCGTGCTTGCCCGCTTCGCTGACGGATTGGTCGTCGTGTTGGAAGCCAATTCCACCCGGCGTGAATCCGCGCTGAAAGAAATTCAGAGCTTGCGTCAATCCAATGTTCAGGTTCTTGGCGCAGTGCTAAATAAGCGCACTTTTCCAATCCCGCAATCGGTTTACGACAAACTCTAGATAGATAGCGCCAGCCCGCCGTCTTGGCAAATCGCCTCCCTCAACATTCAACCAACTAATCCGACAATCCGGGCTTGCCGTTCTGCAGCCGAGCCTCTGGGGCCTATTCTTGAATAAAACCAGGCGTCAATTTGCACTCGGACTATCGAAAGTTCTGAACCTGGGGTGGATAGCACTATCTCTCAGGTTGGCTGCATTCCCTGTCCGCATAGGGCGGGGGGCGATTCGTGATTTTCTTCCGACAAGAGTTGATCTTTCTACGGTTTTCGGTCTCGCCGCAATGCTCGGAATGTGCCACCTTACATTCACGGCTTGCGGGTTCTACCGTTCGCGGCGGCTGGCAACAAACGGCACACTGGCCACGGAAGGTCTGAAGGCAACGACGATCATTGCGATTCTGGTCGCGGCAGGGGCAAAATTATTTAGGACTCCAATACATCCAGCCTCGCTCCTGCTGTTCTGGGTTTTGGCATCTTCACTTGTCGTTGGTACAAGCCTGCTGTCTCGCTTCGCTGTTTCGAAGATTCGAAGGAGGGGCCGTAACCTCCGCTATCTAATGATCCTGGGAACGAACCCGCGCGCGGTCGAGTTCGCCAAAAGACTCGAGTCCAGGCGCGAACTGGGCTACCGGATCGTGGGATTTGTCGATGAAGACTGGGCTGGCTCTGCCGACTTCGTGGGCACAACCTATAAGCACTGCAGCGATTTCAAGGGACTCGCGGAATTTCTTCGCTGGAACGTGGTGGACGAAGTCGCTTTCTACCTACCGTTGCGGTCTTTTTATGGACTTAGTTCCGAAGTGGCTGCCTTGTGCGAGCATCACGGAATCATCATGCGCTTCGGCGCCAGCATCTTCGATCTCAAAATTGCCCAATCCGGAGTCGACGAACTCGGTGGCGACCACCACCTGACGGCGTTCGCGGGATCGCACGCAGTTTGGTCCAGCGTGGTAAAGCGCACGATTGACATCATTATTTCAGCAACGATGCTCATCCTTCTGGCGCCGCTTCTAATCGTTATTGCGGTTGCCGTAAAACTTACTTCGCCGGGTCCGGCATTTTTTCTGCAAGAGCGGGTCGGCTTAAACAAGCGGCGGTTTCTGATCTGCAAATTCCGCACCATGGTGCAGAATGCCGAAACATTGTTGGCTGGCCTCGAAACTTTGAATGAAGTTTCGGGTCCTGTATTCAAGATTAAGAATGATCCGCGCATGACGCCGTGCGGTAGCTTCTTGCGGCGCACCAGCCTTGATGAATTGCCGCAGCTCTTCAATGTGTTGAAGGGCGATATGAGCCTGGTTGGACCTCGTCCCCTCCCCGTCCGAGACTACGCAGGCTTCAACGAAGACTGGCAACGCCGCCGATTCAGTGTTCGTCCAGGCATTACTTGCCTGTGGCAGGTAAACGGAAGAAGTTCATTGCCGTTTGATCGCTGGATGGAACTTGATATCGAGTACCTGGATCGCTGGTCGCTTTGGCTGGACCTGAAAATTCTGGCCCGAACGATCCCGGCGGTGATGAAGGGTTCTGGCGCTGCTTGAAAAGTAGTTCGTTCGTTAGACCTTCCGTTTATTGCTTCTTCTTCAAAACACTCACAACTCGGGGATAAAGGGGATCGCCATGCGAATCGCTGTAATTGGTTCCGGATATGTTGGATTGGTGTCAGCGGCGTGCTTTGCTGAGCTGGGGCACGAAGTGGTTTCGGTAGACAACGATCTTGCCAAGATTTCGGCTTTGGAACGTGGCGAGACGCCGATTCACGAACACTTCCTGCCGGAGCTGCTGGCCCGCCATCGGGGTGGCCGCTTGAGCTTTTCGACATCGGTGACGACTGCGGCTCGCGAAGCCGATGCTGTATTTATCACAGTGGGCACACCGCAATCGGAATCTGGCGAAGCTGATCTTTCGTACGTCGAAGCCGTCGCTCACGAGATCGCTTCAGAAATTCAAGCTCCGAAGGTGATCGTTGAGAAGAGCACCGTGCCGGTGCGAACCTGTGAGTGGCTGACGAAAACGCTTTTGCTCAACGGCGCGAAGCCCGGAGCTTTCTCTGTGGCCTCGAATCCGGAGTTCTTGCGCGAAGGTACAGCCGTTACCGATTTTCTCTATCCGGATCGGATCGTTATTGGTGTTGAAGATGAGTCCGCAGCTTCTGTCTTACAAGAGATTTACAAACCGCTGACCTCAGGCAGCTATTACCAGAACGCGGACGCGATCCCCTGTGCGGGCTCGTTCCAGCCTAAGGCTCCGATCTACACCACGAGCACCAAGAGCGCGGAACTGATAAAGCACGCGTCCAATGCATTCCTCGCGATGAAGATTTCATTCATCAACGCAGTGGCAAATATTTCCGAGCAGGTGGGCGCCGACATCGTGCAGGTTTGCAAAGGCATCGGGTCTGATTCGCGAATCGGACCAAAATTCCTTAGCGCTGGCCTGGGCTACGGAGGCTCATGCTTCCCCAAGGATGTGCAAGCATTTCGGGTTGTTGCAGATCAATGCAACTACGACTTCCAATTACTGAACGAGGTAATCCGAATCAACGCCGACCAGCGTCAACGGTTCATTAAGAAAGTTCGCAACGCAGTGTGGACGCTCAGAGGCAAACAACTTGGAGTTTTAGGTCTGGCGTTTAAGTCGGATACCGACGACATTCGAGAGTCTCCAGCGATCATGATCGTCGAAACCCTTCTCAAAGAGGGAGCATTTGTTCGCGCCTACGATCCGGCAGGCATGCCCAACGCGAAGCGCGTGTTGAAGGCAGCGGCACTGACATACGCAGCCGACCCCTACGATGCCGCAACCGGTTGCGATGCATTGCTGATCCTCACGGAGTGGAAAGAATTTGCAAATCTTGACCTCCAGAAGCTTCGAGGAAGAGTCAACCACGCAATCGTGGTTGACGGACGAAACCTTTACGATCCGGAGAAAATGACGGCCGCCGGCTTCATTTATCACAGCATCGGACGGGACACGGCAGTCTCCAAGGAAGTGCGCTTTACGCCTCCAGTTCCGCGAGTTTCGCTCAGCGAAATTGCGCAGCTGGCTAAAGCACCTTTCGGAGTGGGGCCGGCTGTGGTGGGCGGCGAAACCGCTCTCTAGCAACGGGCGCTGAGAATTGCAAGGACAGGGATGAATCGAACGCAAGAATTCGTGGACAATTCGGAATCCGGGCGGGAGGTTGGCGACTCGCCGACTCGCCCGTTCCTGGCTGCCTTGTTCACGGAGCTGGAGAGCGCACAGGTTCGTTACTGCGTGATGCATTCCTGGGACACGTTACCCGATCGGATCGGCAGTGACCTGGATCTCGCGGTAGACCCATCCGATTGGAAAAAGCTGGCCGCAGTTGTTGCCGCTCTTCAGGGCAAAGGCTATCTCGCGGTGCAATACAGAAGCTATGCAGTTAACGGCGCGCGCATCGATTTTGGCTGGAGTGACAGGGGACTGCAATTTGCCGCGGTGGACTTGATCTGCGAATACCGCTACTCCGGCGTCACCCTGAATTCGGGAGCTAGCTTGGTGTCGCAGCGATGCTGGCATCCGCGGGGATTCTGGACGGCCAGTCCGATCACTGAATTTGAATACATGACGGCTAAGAAAATATTAAAAGCCTCGATTTCAGAGGAAGCGCAAAAGCGCTTACGAGAGCTTGCCGATGAAATTCCCGAAACTGAAGCGCTAAACATTCTGGAAAAAATGTTCGGCGACGATGAAGCCGAACCTGTTTGGCGATCGATGCATGACGGATCATTCCCCTCAAGATTGCAAGACCTCCGCGGTAAATTGCGCAAACGGAATTGGATTAAACATCCCTTCTCTTTGGTTCGCTATGTAGCTGAAGATCTCGTCCGGTTAGTGGGCCGTTGGCGCAGGCCCACAGGTTTGCTGTTGGTTGTACTTGGCCCCGATGGTGTGGGCAAAGATACGTTGCTTTCCGCGATTTCTGAGCGGTGGTCGGTTCCTTTCCGTTTCGTGCGTCATTTTCACTGGCGGCCCGGATATGTCCGAAAGCTAAAAAATTTCGGAGGGGCCGTTCCCGAGCCGCACAAGAACCCGCCGAAAGGAACGCTTGCCTCTGTCGTGGCCCTGGGATCTTATGTCGTCGACTATTGTTGCGCCAATGTGCCGCTCGCCGCGTTTCGGGCACGCTCCGGATTTGTTCTTTTTAATCGCTACTTTCACGACTTGTTAGTTGACCCTAAACGCTACCGGTACGGCGGCCCCATGTGGCTGGCGCGGGTTTGCGCCTATTTGATTCCGCCGCGTAAACGGTTGGTTCTAGTGCTCGACGCCGACGAGGCGACGGTACACGGCCGGAAAATGGAACTTAGTCTGGACGAGATCAAGCGTCAAAGAAGCGAGTACCGCCGACTGCTGCGGTACGAGGGATTTGTTCAGCTCCCGGCCGATGGCGGTGTTGAAGATGTGGTCGAAAAAGCGAACCTGCTGATTATGGGCTATCTTTCCCGGCGCTTCATGTTGCGATATCCAGAATTCTCGCCACAAGCGATTGCCCAGAAATGTTGACCGCATGGTCTTTGGGCAAGCGGGGTGCCTTTCGCCTTCCGGCTTCGAATGGTGCTCCGACACGGGTGACCGACGTCATGGACACGATTCTGTCAGGTCAGGGTGATCGCGCGGACAATTCCGCAATGCAGCGAAACGGCGCTCACGTCACTGCATTCGCGGCGGTTCCAACGTCCGACGGCGTTAAGTGGCTGGTTCCTGCGGGCAATCGTCGCGCGGCGCTTCGCGGTTTTCAGAGTTATTCGCCATTCGCGCTGCGAGCACGGGTGTTGAAACAGATTTTGATCTCCGCCGCCCGGCTGCACATGTTGCCGCACATTTCGACAGAGGTCTTGGTGAGGTCCGACGGCCCGCTAGAGTTGGAGCAATTGATCGAACGGGTTACCGGCGAAAAAGACGTTGCATTCTGCGTCGCGGTTGGCACGGCAACTCGATTTCAAAAGTTAACGATTCAAGTCTTGAATCAAAGCGGTCGGCCTGTCGCCTTTATCAAACTTTCCATGACCGTTGCCGCTGCGGAGCGCATCCGGCACGAGGCATCGGTGCTTCGCGAACTTGGTGAAACGTCGATTCGAGATTCGGTCCCTCGCGTCATATTCGACGGTCCATGGGGCGACGGTTCGCATTTGTTGGTGATTTCGCCAGCGCCGGGAAAGCCCTCAGCTCTCAAACTCTCTCGAGCGCACATGACTTTCTTAAGCGAACTGGCCAAGCTGAATTCTTTTTTCCGTCCGGCGGGGGCCGTACTGGACGACGTAATGCTGGAAGTGATGCAGACTGCCGGCCTCGACCGCGTGCAGGACATCGCCTTGGCCGCACTGTCGCAAGCTCAGCGCGAGGTCTATGACATACCGGTCCGGTGTGGGCGAATTCACGGTGATTTCGCTCCCTGGAACCTAAGCGTTCATGAGGGCCGGCTGTTTGCCTTTGATTGGGAATCTTCAGAGGTTGGCGTGCCGCTGCTGTGGGACGCGTTTCATTTCCAGACGCAGGTTTCGTGTCTATTGAAGCGCGGACAAACGGCTTGGGCGGGACGTTATTTCAAGTTGACGCTCGATCGCGCATTGCTCTTAGCCTACGCTGTTCGGTCGCTATGCCGCGCCAAGAATGAGGAGACACCAAACGCAAGCATGATCAGTATGCGGAAACAAATTATCGAGGAACTCCGGGGATTTTCCGCATGCGCATGAGTGATCGATCGGTACGAGCCCGGCGTTGGATTTCATGGGGTGCGCTCGCAGTGCTTGACCAGGGACTGATTTCCGGATCCAACTTTGCGCTCGCGATCCTACTTGCACGCTGGTCGAACGCCAACGAGTACGGCGCATATGCAGTAGCTTTTGGAATCTTCGTGCTAGTGTCGCAACTTTATCAAGCTACCGTGCTTGAACCGATGAGCGTTTTCGGCGGTTCGGTTTATCACGAGCAGCTTCCCGAATACGCTGGCATCCTGCTCTGGATCCATTCCATCCTTTCGCTCGGCAGCGTGGTTGTGTTCGGGGTTGGGGTTGCCATCTCAAGCTTTCTTGGAGCCACCCCGGTGTTGACGTGGTGTTTGCGCGCACTCGCTCTTTCCTCACCATTGGTTCTGCTGATGTGGATGGCGCGGCGAGCAAAATATTTGGAGCGATCTCCTTCGCTCGCGGCCCTTGGAGCCGCACTCTATTGCGGAATTGTCCTGGGCGGCATGGTGCTGATCCGGAAATGGTATGTGCTTTCGGCAGCGACGGCCTTTGTGCTCATGGGCGCGGCCGCGCTGATGACGAGTGTTGTGTTGATGCTGTCGAGTCGTCCGGTACTATCGCTACGCCGGAACACGCTGTCTCTGCGGGAAGTGATGCGGCGCCATTGGGAATACGGGCGCTGGGCGCTGGGTAGTTCTTTGGCGATCTGGGTCCCCAACAATGTTTTCTACTTCATCGTGCCGGCTTTCGGCGGTGTAGCGGAAGCCGCAAGTCTCAGAGCACTGATGAACCTGACTCTTCCGCCGGGTCAGACCGCAACCGCTCTGCAGTTATTGCTGCAACCGCATACTGCGAAGGTCCACCACACGCGCGGCAACGGTGCGCTGAAATCTGTCTCAATGACAATAGCCGGCGTGCTGTTTGTAGGCTCTCTTGCTTACTGGGGAGTGCTGGTCGCGTTCGGTAAGCCCATTCTTCATGCGCTGTATGCGGGCCGGTACGACTCGGTCACAAGTCTTATGCCGTGGCTGGCCGTCGGGGTGATCGCGCAAACGTTGAATTCTGTCCCTACTCTCGGGCTACGGGCGTTGCAACGCCCGTCCGATGTATTAGCGGCATATTCCGCTGCCGTGGTGGTCACTCTCGTCGTCGGTATTCCGTTGACATGGCGGTGGGGCGTCAGCGGCGTAGTGATAACCATGCTGATCTCGAATGTGACCACCAGCCTGGTGGGTGCCCGACTGTTCAATCGACACTTGAAGGCGACCCCGATTATTCCGCAGGAGGCGGCAGCTTAATTTCATGCGAGTGCTGCTGTCGGTTTATTCATGCGCGCCCGGTAAAGGATCGGAAGCGGGTGTCGGCTGGAATTGGGTTCGGCAAATGAGCCGCTTTCATGAAGTGTGGGCAATCACGCGCTCCAAGAATGCACCTGCCATCCAGCAAGCCATGGAGACTGACCCCATGGAAAACGTTCATTGGATATTTTTCGACTATCCCAAGTGGGTTCGGTTCTGGAAGCGTGGAGAACGAGGTCTTCGGCCTTACTACTACATGTGGCAGTTCGGCGCCTATCTGAAAGCCAGGCGGTTGCACTCCGAAATGAAGTTCGACCTCGCGCATCACATCACGTTTGTCAACTACTGGCTCCCCAGCTTCATGTCGCTGCTGCCCATTCCGTTTATTTGGGGACCGGTGGGCGGCGCAGAATCCGCGCCGAGAAAATTCTGGAAGGCCTTCAGCGCGAGGGGGAAGTTTTACGAGATCGTTCGCGGCGCTGCGCGAAAAGTGGCGTCCATCGATCCCTTCGTGAGGCTGACCGCGAGGCGCGCTTCGATCGGTTTTTCTACTACATCGGTTACACAGCAGCGAATGCGTTCCCTGGGATGCGGCGATGTCACCATTTGCTCGGAGGCAGGTCTCTCGCAGGAAGAGATCGAGCGGCTTGGCGCCTTTCCATTACGCGACTCGGGTCCGTTCCGCGTAATCAGCGTAGGGCGCCTTCTTCATTGGAAGGGGTTTGACCTGGGGCTTACCGCTTTCGCCAAATTCCATCAAAAGTTTCCCTCTAGCGAATATTGGATCGCCGGCGACGGCCCGGAACGAGAACGTCTGGAGGCACAGGCCCAACGCCTCGGTATTGCGCAGGCAGTGACGTTTTTGGGGGTGCGTCCCCGCGCCGAACTCCTGTCGAAACTTGCCGAATGCGACATTCTGCTTCATCCGAGTTTGCATGACTCGGGTGGGTGGGTGTGTCTGGAAATGATGGCTGCCGGACGGCCTATCGTCTGCCTTAATCTGGGAGGACCCGCCGTCCAAGTAACAAAAGAGACCGGGTTCAGGATTGATGCCAACGATCCTGCGCAGGCGACATCGGAGCTTGCTGAAGCGCTGCTGCAACTCGCAAGCACTCCTTCGCTCCGTTTAAGTATGAGTTCACAAGCACGGACACACATTCGCGAGAATTTCAGTTGGAACAAGAAAGGAGAGTGGATGAATGGCGTATACGCAAACATCGCCGGCAACCCCGTTTAACACCCTCCTTCGAGTTGGATTCTTTCTCCTGCTTGGGATCGTGACCCTGCTCACTCTGCGCTTTCTGCCGGAGATCGGAACTGCCGAGGTGACGATTCAGACCTGTTTGGTGGGGCTGGCTTTCATCGTCCTTTTGTTTGTAAGCCTGGCGAGAATACGGTCGCGCTTCGCCGATCCTCGAGTAGTTGCTCTCGGCGTCGGTGTTCCGTTGTGGTGGTATCTCCTGGTTCTCGAACAACTCTTCCCCCGGCGCGGGACAACCGACATGGCCTACGCCGGAGACTTTGCCAGTAGTGCGTATTCGGAAGCGTCGATGTGGATGTTGATTGCGATCACCGTTGGTGTGCTGACACTCAGATGGCCGGCATATCTCAAGGACCTGTTTCGGGGCCCATACAAGTGGGTGACGCTCTACACCTGCATTACCATCCTGTCTGTGAGCTACGCCCCCCGTCCAGCATTTGCGATGGCGTGGTGCGGTAAGTTAACGCTAGTGGTCGTCCTGTTGCGCCTATGCTGGAGCGCGATTGCCACTGCCGCCGAAGCACAATGGTTTGTACGGCTCACTCTGTGGGCGTTTCTGGTTTTGACATCGATTCCTTTGATTGAAGCTTTCACTAACCCTGAAGGCGCATTTGCCTGGGGATCGCAGGGTTGGGGAAGACTCAACTCGAGCGTTCATCCCATCACGGTCTCCCAGTGGGGCGGTATTTTGTTGTTGCTGGCATTGCTGGCGGGATCCCTGCGCTGGCGCAAACGCTATCTTCCCATGGCAATTCTCGGCGGCGTAGCTATGGTCATTTCCGGCGGGAAAGCCGCCGCTATCGCGGGAATCATTTCCGCGATTTTGATGTTTGTTTTCCAGGGACGTGGAGCGCTAGCGGTGAAAGTCACTTTGGTGCTGGCCGTGGCGGGAACGTTGCTGGTCCTGGTTTCGCCATTCGGCACCCACCTGCGCACCTATTCGAGCTCAGGTCTGGCTTTGACTTTGACCGGTAGAACAGATCTCTGGGCCGGCGCGATGGGCGATATTCGCAGCCATTTGTTATTGGGTAACGGCTACATGTCGTCACGCTTCGTAAACATCGCAGTAGAAGACATGACCTGGGATGCCGGACACATGCACAACGGCTTCCTTGAAGTGCTCTACAACAACGGGCTTCTCGGCCTCTTCCCCATGCTGATGATTCTGTGGAGCATCGTGAAGAACACGATGCTTGGCGTACGCCGCGGCCTTAACCCAACCATCAAAATTCTTGCCGCAGGATGTTTGTCGCTGACGATTTATTTGCTGCTTAACGGCTTGGTGGAGGCCACGTTTGGCGGCCGCGTCACCAGTTTCTTCATGCTGCTGTTGATGTTGCTCCCGTTTAGCGAATTTGTTGGATCACAAACCGTTCCCCAGACGGTAAGCATACCGGTCCAGCATCCTTATGAGGAAGCATGCGCGTCTTAATGGTTCACAACAGCTACCAGCAGCGCGGCGGCGAAGACGCCGTGTTTGAGCAAGAGACCGAAATGCTGAAGGCCGGTGGACACGACGTGGAAGTCTATTTCCGCAGCAACACTGAGATCAAAGACTATTCACGGACGCAGCGCGCGTTGTTGCCTCTGCGGACCATCTGGGCAGCTGATGCTCGCGCCGATTTGGCCCGGCTAATTCGCAACCATCGTCCGGAGGTCGTTCACGTTCACAACACGTTTATGTTGATATCCCCGGCGATTTACGGGGTGTGTAAAAGCCTGGGTGTTCCGGTGGTCACGACGCTCCACAACTACCGGCTTCTATGTCCGTCGTCGAATTTTTTTCGAGCCGGAAGCATTTGCGAAGAATGCGTGGAACACAGCCTGTTGCGGTCTATTCGTTACGGTTGCTATCGCGAATCCCGATCCGCTACGGCTACGGTCGCCGCGATGCTTGCTTTTCATCACGCGAAAAAATCGTGGACTGGGTCGGACTGCCTTATCGCTCTGAATGAGTTCGCGCGCAACAAGTTCATCTCGTGCGGCTTCCCGGCGGAAAAGCTTGTCATCAAGCCCAACTTTGTGGACCCGGATCCGGGAGCAGGCACGGGCGTCCGAAGCGGCGCTGTATTCGCAGGACGGCTCACTGAAGAAAAAGGTGTCAGGACACTTTTAAGCGCATGGGAACTCCTCCCCCGAACCATGCACTTGACCATCATCGGCGACGGACCGCTGAAGTCAGAACTTATGGCCCGTGCACTGGCGGTGAAGATGCCCAACATTCACTTCACCGGGAGCATGAAACGTCCGGATGTGCTGGAAGCCATCAAGAAAGCTTCGTTCGTAGTTTTTCCCAGCGAATGGTTTGAGAGTTTCCCACTTGCTTTATTGGAGGCTTACGCCTGTGCAACGCCTCTGATCGCCAGCAACGTCGGCGCCGTTGGAGAAATAGTGAAGGATGGAGTCTCGGGATTTCTCTATTCTCCCGGCGATGCGGAACAGCTTGCTGCCCTTGTGAAGAACGTCTACTACGATTCCGCATTGCTGAACGAAATGGGTTTGAAGGGACGTCAGTTGTACCTCACCAAATACACCGCCGCGCAAAACCAGTCCTTGCTCCTCGAAATTTACGAACGTTGTATCCGGCAGGCCGGTTCGCAAAATGCTGCCGGCGTTCCAACATCAACTGACTGGACTCTTTCGCCAGAAGAGAGTTCGACGATCCGCTGATTTTTTCATCCGATGTTTGTCGCTTCACCTTAAACGCTACTTCAACCGCGACTGCCCGCAAGAGGCAGTAGCCCTCCCTCCCCCGTCCATCGATCTGCCATAGGTAGGACCTAGGCAAATCTTCACTTCAAGCGGCTAAAGACCTCGTCTCCGTCGGGCGTGAGGCGAAGTTCTATCCGCAGAAAAAGGACCCCATGAGCGTCGTAGTGATCACCGGTTCGGCAGGCCTTGTAGGTTCGGAAGCCGCCAAATTCTTTTCCTCGATCGGCATGCTGGTCGTGGGCATTGATAACGACATGCGAGCGACTTTCTTTGGCAAGGAGGCTTCGACCAACTGGGTCAAGACGCGCTTGCAACAGACTCTGCGCGGCTACCGCCACTTTTCGCTGGACATACGCAACGCGAAGGAAATTGACGCGCTGTTCGCGTCTTTCGGGACCGACATCAGCCTGGTAATCCACGCCGCCGCCCAGCCCTCGCATGACTGGGCCGCCAGCGATCCGCCGGTCGACTTCGGGGTAAATGCAGTGGGCACTTCCAATCTTCTTCAGGCCACCATCAAGAACGCGCCGGAAGCGGTTTTCATTTACATGTCGACGAACAAGGTCTATGGCGACCGGCCGAATTATCTGCCGCTGGTTGAGCAGGAGCATCGTTGGGAAATCGATCCTGCTCACCCTTACCGGGAAGGCATTCCAGAATCGATGTCGGTTGATGACACCACGCACAGCCTGTTCGGCGTGTCGAAGCTTTCTGCCGATCTTCTGGTACAGGAATACGGACGTTATTTCGGATTGAAGACTGCCTGTTTCCGCGGCGGATGTCTCACCGGCCCGAACCACTCCGGCGCGCAACTGCATGGATTCCTCTCCTACCTGGTACGGTGCCACGTCGAGGACAACGTATACAACGTCATTGGATACAAGGGAAAACAAGTCCGCGACAACATTCACAGCGCCGATCTGGTGAGAGCTTTCCACGAGTTCTACAAAGCTCCGCGAGCCGGAGAAATCTACAACATGGGTGGCGGACGCAGCAGCAATTGCTCCGTGCTGGAAGCTATTCAGGTTTGTGAACAACTTTCAGGGCGCGAGATGAAAACTCGTTACGTCGACACCAACCGTAAAGGCGATCACATCTGGTGGATCAGCGATTACTCGCGTTTTCAAAGTCACTATCCCGACTGGAAGATCACCTACAACGTCCCGGCAATTCTGAACGAAATTTATCAAGCCACGGTTGACCGGCAAATTCCTCTGGCGGAGGTGAGCTAGTGACCGAGGCGATGGCCGCCAGAAAAAAGAACATTCTTGGGGTAATGGTGGATGCGGTCAACTACGAGCAGGCGCTCGCGTTGATTCTCGACGCTGCCCGCAACCGCAGGCCTTGTTCGGTATCTGCGCTGGCCGTACACGGAGTGATGACCGGAGCGCTCGATGCTGAACATCGTTACCGCCTCAACCATCTGGACCTGCTGGTACCTGATGGTCAACCAGTGCGCTGGGCGATGAATTTGCTTTATCGCACAGAATTACGGGAGCGCGTATACGGCCCTCAGTTGACTCTCAATTTGTGTCAAGCGGCGGCGGAGGCGGGGTTGCCAATTTATTTTTACGGCAGCACGCCGGAAATACTCAAAGACTTGGAAAGCAATCTTCGCAAGAGCCGGACGGAAATTCGCATCGTCGGCTCCGAGCCTTCTCTGTTTCGTCAACTCACCGAGCAAGAGAGCGCGGAACTGGCTGAGCGTGTGAAGAATTCAGGCGCCGCGTTGCTGTTCGTCGGACTGGGCTGTCCGCGTCAGGAAGTTTTCGCGTTCGAATTTCGCGATCGGGTTTCCATCCCCATCATCGCGGTGGGTGCTGCATTTCCTTTCATTGCGGGTTCGTTGGCGCAAGCTCCTCGAAGATTTCAGGACTACGGCCTCGAATGGTTGTTTCGTCTCTGGGTCGAGCCCGCCCGGTTATGGCGGCGATACCTGATCCTGAATCCGGTTTACGTGTTGATGCTGGGCCTGCAGGCTCTGTATTTGAAACGGTATTCGGCAGCGGGAGAACTTCCCAGCCAGGAATTGCGGTACGGTTGATCGATAAGTTTGCAATGCGAATTAGCAAGTTAATTTGCGGTTTGGTTTGCGGTTTCGCGGCAATCTGCATGACTGCTTCTGATGGTCCGCGAGTGATTCGGCCGGAAGCCTTCGGCTTGCACGTGAATCGTACCGAGCATTGGCCTGACATCAGCGTGTCCGCAATTCGTCCTGCGAACGTCGCATGGAGAACGATCAACTCCGCTCCGGGCAAGTTCGACTGGAGTCAACTCGATGCATGGGTGGATCGTGCGGCCAAAGAAAAGTCAGAAATTGGTTACGTGTTTCTCGGTACACCACAATGGGCCGCGTCCCGACCTTCTGAATCTTGCTATGCCGGGCCGATTGGGTGCGCCAGCGTTCCGCGGGAGTGGCTCGATTGGGAGGCATTCGTTACCGCGGTCGTGGAACGTTACCGCGGGAAGATAAAGTCGTACGAACTTTGGAATGAGCCGAACGACCCTCAGTTCTGGACGGGCAGCATCGAACAAATGGTGGAACTAACCAATCGGGCGGGCAAAATCATCCGCTCGCTCGATCCTGCCGCAACTATTGTGAGTCCTTCACCAACCTACGTAAAAGCCGGCCCTCCCCAGATTTGGTTGAAGGAATTCCTTGCGGCAGGTGGTGGAAAGTACGCGCAAGTTATTGGCTTTCACGGATACGTCGGGGCGCGGGCTGAATCCGTGGTATCGGTTGTTCTCGGGGTGCAGGCGGCCGCCCGGGAGGCGGGATTCGCTGATACTCCGATCTGGAACACGGAGTCCAGTTGGGGACGTGACAGCAGCATCGAAAAGGCTGCCGATCAACAGGCCTTTCTTGTCCGTTCCTATGTTCTGCAACTCTCTCTCGGAGTGGAGCGTTTTTACTGGTATCAGTGGGACAATCCGAACTGGGGAACGCTCTGGGACACAACTAGCGGTATGCGGACGCCGGGACAATCGTTTCAAACTGTCCGAAGCTGGCTCGAAGCGGCGGAGTTTACCCAACCTTGCGCGGAGATCAGCCCTAAACATTGGGAGTGCTCACTGACTCGCGGGAGCGCACCCTTCAAAATCAGTTGGAACGAGGCAACCGCCAGTACGGAGTGCTTTCTTACAACAATCGAGCAACCAGCAGCACAACCGCCTGCTGCTGAAATAAAAAAAGAGTGCCTCGGCGGCACTCCTTTTTCAGGTTCAGACCAAAAACAGTTCGGTCATGCAGCGATCATTGGACATTGACTGTGGTGGTCGCGCTGAAGACCTTTCCGGCGGAGTCTGTGGCTTGAACCTTCAGAGCGCGAAGCCCGCTGTAGAGAACAAACGTCTCATCAATTTTGGCCACGGAGTTTTTCGTGTAGATCAACTTGCCGTCCAGATAAACCTGCATCGTCTTAATCGCAGATTTGTCGGACGCCAAAGCAATCAGATGAACATTCGTACTCGAAGTGCTCGCGGGAGTCGGTTGGCAAACTTTTACGGAAGGTTGAGCCATTCCAGTGTAGGAACAAGTAGTGCTGGTGCTGGTGGGAGGAGTCGCGACGGGCGTCGTGGCGGTGGATGTGTTCTCGAGCAAAATCGGGTTGTAGCCGATCGACACCGACGTCCCTGTGATCTTCACCGACTTCCCATCGATGGTGCGGTAAGAAGTGAATCCGGTGGTGGCGTAGGTCTTGGCAGCAACCGCGTTCCACACCGCGCGGGCTTTGGTACCGTTGGCGCGAGTGAAGTTGCAAGTCCACGTGGAATCAGTGCCTTGGGCGCAGGCGTCCATCGCCGATCCGACGGACCAACTGTAGAGTTGCCCGTACGCGACCCCCGCCGGTGCCACGACTTTACTGGACGGGTTGTAAAGCGTACCCCAGCTTGGATTGTCCCATTGATACCAGTACATTCGCTGTACGCCACGAGACAAGGTCAAGAGCATTCGTTGAACCAGGAAACCAGGCTGTTGGGCAGTAGCGACAACCGGATCTCTACCCCATCCGCCTTCGGTGATCCACATCGGCTTAGTACCAATACCGTACGTGGTCATCGATTTCTTAACGTTGTCGACGATGGTGAAAATGCTTTCTGCTCTGGTGGTTCCCGTGTAACCGTGAAACGAAACCACATCAACATAGGGCCCGCCGCCCGCAGCGAGGAAAGAGTTGAACCACTCCCAGGCCGCGGTTTTAGACCATGTGGGCGCGGGGCTCAGCACGCTGGCGGTGGAATCGATACCTTTGATCTGGTTGTAGGCACGGCGGGTCATATCCACCATTTGAGCGGTGGTTCCGGTCCAGAAGTTAAGGTCGTTGGGCTCGTTCCAAACTTCGTAGTACTTTATTTTTCCCTTGTAACGCGTAGCCAGCACGCTGACGAAAGTTTCCCAATCCGCCATGTTGACGGGCGGAGCGGCACAGCCGGTAGCGCCTTCAAAGCAGGCCTGGCCTGGATTCGCCGAAGCCCATTTGGGAGTACTGACGAAAACGTACATGAGGTCGGTTCCCTTGCTTTGCGCAAGGCTAACGATGCTATCGAGGCGGGACCAGTTGTAGGCCCCTCGAGAGGTTTCGATGCTCGCCCAACTCACCTGGGTGGGCTTATATGTTCCAAAAGGAACAGTCGGCCAGTTGTAGGTTTGGATCGTGGACATTCCGTAAAATTTTGACTGAACTTGCCCGCCGAATGCGAATGAAGCACAGAACAAAAAAAGGAATAAAACAATTGAGAGAAGAAATGTTTCGGTTGGGGGACGGCGGTGGTTCTTCAAGATGGGGGCTCCTGATGTCAATTTGGCTTTTGAAGACGCTCCCGGAAGGAGCAACAACGTCGACCGAGAGGCTGGAAGGGTTTCGCAAGTGTTCAGCGACGGTCCCAGCGAACGGCGGACTCTCAAGATTGCTGACCAGTGCAATCCCGAACTATGGCCAGAGCGGTTGGAAGAACAATATCGCCTCTGCCTGTGAAAATAACGAAGTGAGACAGAGATTTAATTCGATATCAGCTTGGGACGGGCCACCAAAGGACGAAGAAGCAGTTAGGTTCGGGGGCAACCCAAGTCACAAAGTTGCACTTTTTGTGCACAAATTTGTGTGTAAAACGATGCTACCGGATTATCCCGAGGCTGTCCGGTCTCAGAGGGACATTGTCCAAGTGAGTATTTGCACAGAAGTTCCTCAGCGTACGGCGTATGACATTGCATGATTGCTATTTCAAATTTACTGCCATCGATATTCGTGAAGAAGGTTTTGTCCGAACAAAAAACTAAACGCTTAACCAGGGATATCCCTCTTGGAGAAATACGCAATCTTCCACAGGGCTCCGGTCCGTACTTCTTTTTTCCACCCACAATTTAATGTTCTCTACCGGCAACGCGCTGAAACCCGATGCTGTATTTCGGCAATTTTCGGCCTTCACCTCATAGCTTTTGGCGAAGTCGTACCGAAGGCAAAAATTATGAGTATCCCCGGGTATTTCGTATCCCACATAAATCTGCATTCGAGGTTCGTTATGTCAATCTGTGAGTGGGTTCGTTCCAGTGCCGCCAAAATTTTCGAAACCCGGAGTTTGCGAGTCCTTTCCGCAATCTTCTTGATGGCTTTCGTCGCTACCGCCGCCGCCCAGGCGCAAGTCACGATCAGTATTTCGCCGACGAACGCGTCCGTGCTCACCAATGGAACGGTGCAATATGCCGCCACGGTCGCTGGCGCGGCAGACACCAGCGCGACCTGGTTGGTAGACGGCCTTGCGGGTGGATCCGCAGCCGCAGGCACGATCACGGCTACCGGTTTTTACACCGCGCCGGCGAGTTCAGGTCCCCACACCGTAACGGCAACCAGTAATGCGGACCCGGGCCAATCCGCGAGTACCAGTGTCTTTGTTAGCGCCACTTTGGTGTCGATCAATCCCACCACGGCGAACCTGGCGCCGGCGGCCAGCCAACAATTCTCCGCTACAGTGAGTGGACCTGCGGACACGAGCGTGACCTGGTCGGTCGACAATGTTGTCGGCGGGTCCACGACAACAGGGACAATAACCGCGAGCGGTCTCTACACGGCGCCCAGCGCAACCGGACCGCACACCGTCACAGCCACAAGCAACGCAGACTCCACCAAATCAGCCAGCGCAACGACCAATATCACCAACGTTGTGATTGCCATCAGCCCGACTTCGGTCGCGGTGCCGGTCAATACCACCAAACAATTTGCCGCTACGGTCACCGGCACCACGAATAAAGGTGTGAAGTGGTACGTCGACGGTATACAAGGTGGCGCAGTCTCTACCGGCACGATCACCACTGGCGGGCTGTACAGTGCGGCTCCCAGCGAAGGCACGCATACCGTCACTATCACCAGCAACGCTGACCCCACGCAGTCCTCCAGTTCAGCCGTCACTGTGACTTCGGTCGCGGTTGCCATTAGCCCAACTGCGGTCAGCCTGAACCCTGGAGTCACCAAGCAGTTTGCCGCGAGCGTCACCGGCACGACCAACACCGGAGTGAAGTGGTACGTCGACGGCGTACTCGGGGGGGCGGCGGCGAGCGGTACGATCACCACCAGCGGACTCTATACCTCACCAGCTTCGGGCGGGTCGCACACTGTAAGCATCGTCAGCAATGCCGACACCACTAAGTCGGCCAGTTCAGCGGTGACCATCAATGGAGTATCGATTTCCGTCAATCCCACGTCTGCCGCCCTCGCTGCGAATGGAACGCAGCAGTTCACGGCGACGGTGACTGGTAGTGCCAACACCAGTGCGACTTGGTCAGTGGATGGGGTTGCGGGCGGATCGGCCGCGACCGGAACGGTGAGCGCCAG
>DATBAT010000248.1:0-7479 GCA_036271375.1 Terriglobales bacterium | reverse complement strand
GCGCCCACCGTCGAGTCTTCGACATTCAGCTGCGCGTCGCCAGAAACGCCCAGCCAGTCCGCAAGGATCTCGGAATTCGTCACTCTGATTTTTGCGTTGTCCCGCAAGACGAGTTCGTCGATCCGGCTTTGGTCAAATGTGAGGTCGGCCTGCCCGTCTGCGTAGACATCCCAGGTATCGACGTTGACCTTGTTCAGAGAGAATTGGAAAGGACAATCTGATTCGCCGCTGGCCGGAACTTGCACGGGTTGTTCCTCCGTTCCGAGCATGCCTTTGGGAAGATGCATCTTGCCGCGGCACTGCGGAAACATGGCGAGTTGAGCTTTTCCAATTCGGCTTAAGCTCACTTTGCTTTGTCCGTGGACGTAAACCAGGAACAACTCGATTTTCGTGTCCCTTAGATCGGCTCGCGCGCCCGAGCCAAACGCCACGTTCTTAGAAAATGAAGTCTGCACGGGAATGTCGGAAATCTGTAGATGATCGTCGTCAGACGTGTGGGTAGAGAGAAAGACTAAATCCAGGCCGTTGGCCGTCACTTGACTCTCGTGCGAAACCTCGAGTTCGAAGATCTTCAAACGATCAATGCGGGCCTCGGCATGGTCGAGGTGGAACTCGGCATTCTTGGTCTGAAAGTTAGCGACTTCAAGCTTTCCCTTCAGCAGCCACATGGGGTGGGCCGTGCCCACGGGTTCCGTGGTCGAGTTCTTCACTTTTATTACCGCCGGCCCCAGACAGCGCAAGCCGCTGGTTCCGTTGGGCCGATCAGGAGGATCGGAGACTAAAAGATGAACATCGGTCAACTCCAGTGTCGCTCCGGCATCGACAACAATGGGACCGTGCAAATTCAATGTGAGGTGACTAAGAGCGACCTTGCCAGAGATTTTCAGTTCGCCATCATGGCGAAATTCTCCTGGGCCGGCAACCGTGCCGCCGTCGTGAAGTGGGGGGAGGGACTGTTCAGCAGCGGTCGCGACGGCGGTACACAACGTCGCGCAGACCAAAAGACTCTGGAGGATTCGCATAGGGTTACCGCGAAGTGGCGACGCTCCGAGAGGATAGTCCCTGGCTGCCGTAAATGCCGTTGATTATTCGATTTTCCTTCCCAAATTCAGGCTTGTATTGCCCGGTATTCAGGGCGGGCGTATTCTCAAGTTCTTACATTAAGCAATGAGGGCCAGGCGTTTCATCCGCGTTATTTTAGTGCTGGGGACGCTCGCGATTTCCGCATGGGCGCAATCCGCGCCCGATTTTGAGAGTTTGCTCCACCAAGGCTTCGCTCTCCATCAGCAGCAGAAATATTCTGAGGCGTTGCCCATTCTCCAGCGCGCGTGGAAACTTCAACCCCACGACTACTTCGCAAATCTCCTTATCGGAATCGATCTGGTGCGGACCGGGGAACCGACAAAGGCGGTGGGCTTCCTCAAAACGGCCGCGAAGCTGCGTCCGAAAGAAGAATTCCCTCACGAATATTTGGGCGAAGCCCATGCTGGACTTAAGCAATATGCCGAGGCCTCCGCGGCATACTTATCTGCCGCGAAAGCGGCGCCTGATTCCTCTCAGGCCGCCGTAGCCATGGTGGACTACAGCCTTGCGAGATTTGCTCAGATTTCGAACCAGCTGCGTGGCACGAAGAAGGGACTCGCCGCGGAGTACCGATTGGAAGCGTTGTCGCATCCTCTAGAGGATCCAGACCGATCGAAACTTCTAAAGCGGTCGCTGGAGTTGGACGACAGCAATGCGGAAGCATGGAGCGACATGGCCCTCGCCGACTTGGCTAGTGGAAATCGAGCGGACGCAGAGACCGATGTGCGGCGAGCTCTTAAGTTGGACGCCAATTGTTTAGCGGCATGGCTGGTCCAGGCGCGACTGAACGCCGAAGCAGGAGAATGGAACAACGCTTGCGGGCGTCTGAACGATGTCGCCAAGCGTTCTCCCCAGACCCTGGCCACGGCCGCTGTTATCTGGCCACAAAGTTTACAGCCGCCGAATCCCGTCACGGGCGCAGCAGGCTCGTTCTTCAATTGTGTACGAGAGGCTTGCGGTGAAGATAGGCTGCTCGCCGAGATATCGGCTAAACCCGCAGTGAAGCCCGCGCTTGATATTGCGTTCCGCGATCAGATGTGGGAAATCGTGTCGTTACCGGCTCCTCAATTTCAAGATAGAGCTGCGAGTCATAAGCGAGGCATTGCGTTCGCGCACCTCGGAAACTGCGAGCAGGCAACGCCGCTTTTGGAAAGCAGCCTGACGACAGACTCTCAGAACGTCGAAACGCTGTTCTTTTTATCCCTTTGTCATGCCCAACTTGCAGGCGAGGTAGAAAAGAGATTTCGCCAGGCCTGTGGGGAAAATGCCGTCCTGCACAATATGCGGGGGGATGTCATGCTGCGCTTGCAAGGCAATAGCGGCGCCGCCATTACTGAATATCAAGCGGCGCTCGCGGAGCATCCCGGAGATCCGCGAACGCTGGAGCACCTGGCGGAAGCGCAATTCGCCGCTGGACAAAACGAGGCAGCGCGCGCCAGTGCGCAGGCCGCGCTTAAAACCGACGCACATCGGTTTTCCGCGCAACGCACGCTGGCGAAAATCGCCATGCAGGATCGTGACTATCAGACGGCTCTGCCTTTGCTTCGCGCGTTAGCGCAGCGCGACCCACGCGATCTGGCAGTAAAGGTCGATCTTGCGACAGCTTGTGCGCAGACTGGGGCGTTCTCAGAAGCGTTGGAAAATTTGACGCCTGCATTGAAAGCCGGTTATCCCGACGAGAAAGGCACCCTGCACTATCTGCTTGGTACTGTCCTCCGTGATCTCGGTCGCAAAGCCGAGGCAGAGCAGGAATTTGCAGAGGCCCGCAAACTCTCTGATGCCTATCAGCAAAATGCGCGCGGCGACCACGATGCCCAACCCTAACCGTTTTCCATTCACGCGGCGGCAGTTCGTCAAGCTCATGAGCGGCGCGCTATATCTTTCCCGGCAATCGTTCGCACAAAATCCAGGCGACAACATTCGGATGCAGAACGCCGCGCCCCGCAACGGGCTTGACTTCGTCCTGCGCAACGATGCCGCGGGCCGTAAGTATCAGGTCGAAACTGTGCTCGGTGGATTGGCCGTCATCGATTTCGACGCTGACGGGTGGCCTGATCTTTATTGCGTCAACGGAGCGGCTCTTCCGTCGATGCAAAAGAGCGATCCGCGTTTCTATAACCGACTCTACAAGAACAATCGCAACGGAACCTTTACCGATGTCACCGAACGCGCAGGAGTGCAAGGTCGCGGTTACGAAATGGGCGCCGCCGTGGGCGACTACAACAATGATGGCTTCTCCGATATCTACGTGGTAGGCGTCCACGGCAACACACTCTATCGCAACAACGGGGACGGCACGTTTACCGATGTGACCAAAAAGGCGGGCGTTGGCGGTGATCCGAAGCTCTGGGCGGTAGCTGCCGCGTGGATCGACTATGACAACGACGGACGTCTTGATCTGCTGGTTTCCAACTATTGCGACTGGGACCCGGGAACAGACCCGGTTTGCGGCGGACTCAACGGCGCTGCCCGAACCTATTGCCATCCCGATATGTATCGGGGCGAGCCCATGGTTCTTTACCACAACAACGGTGACGGCACCTTCACCGACGTTTCCCGCGAGGTGGGGATCGACAAGGTCATCGGCAAAGGCATGGGAATCGCGGTGGCTGACTATGACGGCGACGGTCGTCCTGACGCATTCGTTGCCAACGATAACGCGAGAAATATTCTGCTGAAGAACCAAGGCGGAAGGACGATGGGCGAGGTTGGACTTGAAGCCGGAATCGCCTTCAACGGAGATGGCCGCCAGATTTCCGGTATGGGTGCAGACTTCCGGGACTACGACGGCGATGGACTTCCCGACATTGTAATGACAGGGCTCAAAGGCGAGACCTTTGAACTGTTTCGCAATCGCGGTGACGGGTCTTTCCAGGACGCCAGTGGACGCAGTGGGCTTCTCGGCCTAAGCCGCACTCTCAGTGGTTGGGGCTGCGGGTTTGTGGATCTCGACAACGATGGGTGGCTGGACCTGTTTATTGCCAATGGAGGGCTCGACACTAACGAGCCCCAGACGAACCGAATCTTCCGCAATCAAAGTGGGCGCTTCACCGATGTATCGGCCGACGCCGGGCAAGATTTCCAAATTCCGCGAATGCATCGCGGAGTCGCCTTCGCCGACTTCGATAATGATGGCCGCATGGACATCGCCGTGACTTCGATCAATGAACCAATCGAACTGTGGATGAACAAGACTCCTCAGCGGCACTGGCTGCAACTAAGCTTGACTGGCAAGCGCAGCAACCGCTCGGCACTGGGCGCCAAGGTGATTTGTAAAGGATCGCAGCGCACCCAAACCACCAGTGTCGCCAATAGTGTGGGCTACGCGTCGGCCAGTGATTTGCGCGTCCACCTGGGGCTGGGAGACGATCAGAACGTCTCCCTGGAAATCCATTGGCCGTCGGGCACCAAACAAAACCTGCCTTACATTCAGGCGAATCAAAACCTCAAAATCGAGGAGCCTGCAGCTGCGACCCCCGAATCTCACAAGTAATCTGTCAGTTAAACGCAAGAATAAACCTGATCACGCATGATGCGGAGAGGCGTTTTCCATAGAATCCGAGACCGGTTCAAGGTGTCATCCTTGCCGATGACCTGGCTCAACCAGTCCGAACCGCGCACCTCGAGGGGGTTTCAAATGCAGAACAAACTGATGCAGCAATGCGGCCGCATGCTACAGGCTTTGATGTTTGCCGCAGTGGTTGTGGGAATGACCGCCACCGTAGAAGCCCAGTCCACCAACGGACAAATCAACGGCCTGGTTTCCGACGCCAGCGGCGCTGCCGTGGTGGGCGCGGAGGTCACTGCGGTGAATCAGGCAACCGGCGTGACTTACAGCAACATCACCAATGACAGCGGTCTCTATGTGCTTCCGCAGTTGTTGCCCGGCCCTTACAAAGTGAGCATTGCGAAATCCGGCTTTGGAACCATTGAGCGCTCCGACCTGAATGTCCGCACTGGTGACCACCTCTCGATGAATTTCACGCTCAAACTCGGTGTGGTCGCCGAATCTGTAACGGTCACCGATGCAGCGCCCTTGTTGAACGCCGATCAGACTTCTCAGTCGACCGTCCTCGACAACAAAATGATCACCGAGTTGCCGCAACTCAACCGTAACACCCTGGACTTGACGGCGGTCACGCCCGCCATCCAGGGACAGGGGCCTTTGAGCAACTCAATCGGCACTCTTGGACCCAACGCATATCTGATCGCCAACAATGGGAACTCGTACTCGGTGGCTGGTGGCCAGGTGAACGGCACCAATATCTCCGTCGACGGCAACCAGGTACAGGACCAGGAATTCAACGCCACCAATCGTTCGATTCCAACTCCCGACTCAGTAGGCGAGTTCCGCGTAGAGAGCGGAATTTTGACTGCCGATCACGGACGCTACTCCGGCGGCATCATCTCCATCAACACGCAGAGCGGCGGTAATCAGTATCACGGAAGACTGTTCGAGTATTTCCGCAATCAGGCACTGAACAGCAATGACTGGCAGGATAATTCTCAGGGCGTCGCGCGTCAGGCTTTTCACCAGAACAATTACGGTCTGTCAGTTGGTGGCCCGCTTTCTATTCCGCATCTTTACAACGGAAAGAACCGGACATTCTTCTTCTTTAGCTGGGAGGGCGAGCGCTTCTCGACCAGCAACAATATTGTCAGTTCGGTGCCAACGCTCTTGAACCGTCAAGGTGACTTCTCGCAAACGGTGATCGCCGAACAAAACGGGGCTCCGGTTTTCGCCCACATTTACGATCCATTCAATGGCCACGACGATGGAAGTGGAAACTGGGTTCGTCCAGAATTTCCTGGCGACAAGATCTGCGATAAGAGTGACGCCACTTGCAACACCGGCGGTCTTTCCACGCAAAGCACGCTGTTCCAGCGCTACATGGCGCTTTGGCCGGAACCGAATCATGATCCGTTGGGCGTCAGCGATCACCGTGGAAACTACTTTTCAACCATTCACACCTCGCGCCCGACCGACCGCTTCTTCGTCCGGGTCGACGAAAATCTTGCGAACAATCAGCACATCAACTTCAGCTTGAGCCGCTCGCGCCTGACCAACGATATTCCGGCTCCGTTCCTTCACAGCGGAGGATCGGTCACAGCCGACCACGACTGGAGCGGTAGTTTGCAGTACAACTGGGTGCTTTCGCCAACTTCAATCCTCGATGTGCATCTTGGTTTCAGCACTGCCAAGCTGAACAGCAACGGTGTTTCGGGATGGGGCTCGGCGCCCGATCCCAGCATCGACACCTCGCAATGGGAGTTCGATCCGCTCATCGAAAGCAATCCTGAAAAGACGGTTAGCAATATTCCCCCCGGGCTCGCGACCGGCGATCCCAATCAATTTGGCTACACCGGCATTGGCGGCTCGGAGTTCGACAGCTTCATCAACCAGAACGAAAACGGTTCGGTCGCCTTCACCAAGGTTCTGAACCGGCACACTATTAAGTTTGGTTACGAACACTACCTGCTTCGATTCCGTGAAAAGGGCGGCGACCAGACCGGTGTGGCGTGGGTCAATCCGGGTGGCGGATCCAACCAGTTCTGGGATAACAACGACGGACTAACGGGGAGTCCTCTCGCCGAGCTGATGATGGGCTCCTCCAACTACTTTCAGTGGGGAAACTGGAACATTACGCCCTACGGCTGGAACGAATCCGCTTTCGTAATGGACGATTGGAAGGTCAACGACAAACTAACCATCCAGATGGGCCTGCGTTGGGACCATGACGGTGGACGTCAGGGTGTCGAACCTCAGGGCAGCCTCCAGTACGACATGAATGCGAAGAACGTACTCACAGCGAACTCCGATTGGAACTGGGGTCAGGTAACTTCCGCCGTGCCCGGTCTGGCGAACCTTCCTGAACCCGCATGGTTGAGCCAGGGCGCAACCGGCCGGGTGGTGCTTCTCGATACCCCGGAGTATCCGCAGAAAAATCTCTACACCACCAACTGGAAGAACTTCCAGCCGCGCCTGGGGATTGCCTACGCAATCGATAGCAACACAGTCCTGCACGCCGGGGCGGGCATCATCTATCAGGGCTTGGGTGGACTCTCCACTGACTGGTTCAGCTTCTATTACAACTCCAACACGTTTAACCAGATTTCTACCCTCGACGGACAGCATTGGATAAGCGAGTTCGGCAACGACCACAACCTCGGCACCTTCCCGATGCAGAGTTCGGGTACCAATCTCGGTTTCTACACTCCGGTTACGACCAATGCGGATTACGGCTATCAGACTTTCGGTGCACAGGCGAATCTAGATCAAGGTGGGACGACGATTGGCCATTTCGACAGTCCGGAAGATTACAGCTGGGACGTGAACGTCCAGAGGCAAATCGGACGGAACTGGGTGCTGACAGCCGATTACACTGGCACTCGCGG
>DATBAT010000247.1:0-33647 GCA_036271375.1 Terriglobales bacterium | reverse complement strand
GGCCGGCAGCCGTCATGGTTTCTTCATACTCGCGGTTGAATTCATAACGGTGCCGGTGCCGCTCGCTGATCTCGGCTTCTCCGTAAATCTTGTACGCCAGGGTTTCAGGTTCAATCTTGCAAGTCCAAGCGCCCAGCCGCATGGTGCCGCCGAGTTCTTCCACGCCACGCAATTCGCGCAATTTATAAATCACGCGATGTGGGGTTGCCGGGTCGAACTCGCTCGAATTAGCTTCCGCCAGTCCGCAAACGTTACGGGCAAATTCGATGCAGGCCGTCTGCATTCCCAGGCAGATCCCAAAATAGGGAATCTTCTTCTCGCGCGCATAGCGGATCGCCTGCAACATGCCTTCGATGCCGCGCTTGCCGAAGCCGCCCGGTACCAGAATGCCGTCGTAATCGGCCAATTGCTCGGCGCAAGCCCGCTGCCCAGATTCCAACCCTTCGGCCTCGACCCAGTTCAACTGTAACTTTAGGTTATGCGCCAAAGCGCCATGAACCAAAGCCTCTTTGAGAGACTTGTAAGAGTCCTCATATTCCACGTACTTGCCGACAATCGCAATAGTTACATCGGCTTTTGGGTTGTAAACCTTATGCACAATGTCTTCCCAGCGCGTCAGATCTCGATCCCGCGCCTCTTTGTGCAGGTATTTCAAAATCAGGGTGTCAACGCCCTCTTTCCCGAAAACAATCGGGACTTCATACACGGAAGCGACGTCCTTGGCGGTGATCACGGCACCATCTTCTACGTTGCAGAAGAGCGCAATCTTCGACTTAAGCTCTTTCGAGAGGAAACGGTCGGTACGGCAGAGCAGGATGTCCGGCTGAATTCCGATACTTAAGAGTTCTTTCACGGAATGCTGCGTGGGCTTAGTCTTCAACTCCTGGGCTGCGGCGATAAAAGGAACCAGCGTGACGTGAACGAAGACGGTGTTTTCGCGTCCCAGTTCCTGACGCATCTGGCGGATGGCTTCCATGAAGGGCAGCGATTCGATATCGCCGACGGTACCGCCAATCTCGACGATGGCCACATCGACATCCTGTGCGACCTTCTTCATCGCCGATTTAATTTCGTTCGTAACGTGAGGAATTACTTGAACTGTTTTGCCCAAGTAATCGCCGCGGCGTTCCTTGGCGATGATCTGTTCATAGATTCTTCCAGTGGTCCAGTTGTTGTCGCGAGATAGTTTGGCGTGGGTGAAGCGTTCGTAGTGGCCGAGGTCGAGATCGGTTTCCGCGCCGTCGTCGGTGACGAAAACTTCTCCATGCTGGAAGGGCGACATCGTACCCGGATCGACGTTCAGATACGGGTCGAACTTCATGATGTTGACCTTCAGGCCGCGGCTTTCCAGCAGACAGCCGATAGAGGCCGCCGCCAGTCCCTTGCCCAAAGAAGACACAACGCCGCCGGTCACAAAGATGTACTTTGCCGACATCTCTTCCTCACCTTAAATTGTCTTGGAATGTAGTGCAGGCTGGGGTGCACGAACAATTATGGCAGAAAAGTTTGTGGAAGGAAACAAATAGTGCACACTTCGCGAGCCTGCTTGGCGAAAGTCATTCCTTGCATCTAACATGGCGTCTGGAAAAACTTTAACGCGCGGTTTTGCTATGCGACTTAAGTGGTTAATTCTTATCTTGTTGACGCTCGAGGGAATCTCCGTTGCCCAACAACTCACCAAACGCCTTATCCTCAAAGACGGCTCCTACCAGGCCACCACCAAGTGGGAACTCAAAGGTGACCGCGTCCGCTACATGAGCGCCGAACGCAACGAATGGGAAGAGATGCCCAAGTCGCTGGTCGACTGGGACGCCACCGGAAAATACAACAGCGAGCGCGCCGCCGGCTTGCCCACGCCGGAAGCGGTCGAACTGGACAAAGAACTCGAAGCCGAGCGTAAGGCAGACGAAGTTCACTCGCCGCACGTCGCGCCGGGACTGCGCCTTCCGGAAGAAGGCGGCATCATGCTGCTCGATACTTATCAAGGACAACCGCAGTTGATTGAGCTGGGCCAAAATAGCAGCGACCTGAATCGCAACATGAAGGGAAATATTCTGAAGGGCGCGGTCAACCCTTTGGGCAGCGCCAAGCAGACGATGGAACTGCAAGAGGAGCATGCCAAAGTTCAGGCGCACGCTACCCTGCCCTCGATCTACGTGAACCTCGAAAGCCAGGACCAGCCCAGCAGTCCGCAAGAGACCGCCAAAGTTCAACCTTGGGACCGCTTCCACATCGTCAGAGCGCAACTCAAGCAAGGGAAACGAATTGTCGGCGACGTGAAAATCTCCGCCATCGGCAAAGCCAAACAGGAACAAAAAATGGTCGCCACGACTGCGGTAAAGCTAAGCGGAAACTGGGTAAAGATCACGCCGGACAAGCCGCTTGATCCCGGAGAATACGCCGTGGTTGAAATGCTGGGAGACGAAGGCATGAATCTCTTCGTCTGGGATTTCGGGGTGAACCCCAACGCCAAGGCAAACTTGATGGCAACCAAACCCGATTCAACTGACACCGCGACGCCGGCCAAGCCCTGAAAATCGCCGTCCAACATCACTTGTATAATCGACTCGAGAGGTGAATGTTTGAGTTCTCATTCGCATAATCCCGGTCAGGCCCCGCCGCCGCCAAAACCATTGCCGGGAGTGAGTAGCATCGTTGCCGTCGGATCGGGCAAGGGCGGAGTAGGCAAGACCACCCTCGCGGTTAACCTCGCGCTGGCGCTCTCGAAGATGGGCCACAAAGTCGGCCTGCTCGACGCCGATGTCTACGGCCCCAACGTTCCGCTGATGCTCGGCCTGACCGGCCAGCCCAAAGTGATGGGCGACAACCGCATTGAGCCGCTGGAAGCGCACGGGCTAAAAGTCATTTCGGTGGGGTTTCTGAATCCCGGCGACAAGCCGCTGATCTGGCGCGGCCCCATGCTGCATTCCATCATTCGCCAGTTTCTTGGTTCGGTGATCTGGGGAGAACTCGACTACCTCGTTGTTGATCTCCCTCCCGGCACCGGCGATGTGGCGTTGTCGCTGATTCAAACTGTTCCACTGACCGGCGCAATCGTCGTCTCGACGCCCTCGGACGTTTCCCTGCAAGATGCGCGCAAGGCTATCGAAATGTTCCGCCAGATGAAGGTCGATATCGTCGGCATGGCGGAGAACATGAGCTATTTCGTCTGCCCGCATTGCCAGCACGAAGTCGATATCTTTTCGCGCGGTGGAGCGGAGAAGACCGCGGCACAGTTCGGAGTCGAATTCCTCGGAGCGGTGGAACTCGATCCGCGTATCCGCCAGGGGGGAGACGGCGGCAAGCCCGTCGTGCTCGACGGGGAAGACTCGGCCCACGCGAAGTCGCTATTTGCCTTTGCGCGGAGAGTGGAAGCGCGGGTGAAGGAAATTAAAGGTGCTGAATCGGAGAGTGTAATTCAGATCCGGTAGGCCCTCATTTTCCTCCGGTCGAAATGTCAATAAGGAGGGCGTTGCCGCAGTTAGCCTATTGCAACTCTCTTCCTCTCGTTTCCGGCAACTGCGTCGCCACCATCGCAGAAATCAAATAACCGGCGGCGCACAGAAAGAACGCCCACGCCAGTCCTTTGCTTTCTCCTACCCGTCCAATCACCAGTGGTGCAACTGAACTCATGGTCCGCGCGCCGTTGTAGGTGAACCCCAATGCTCGCGCTCGAACTGACGTAGGAAATATTTCGCTGCCGATAATCCCCGAGCCAGAGAAAATCCCCGTGCCGAAGAACGCTACCAGTGTGCCTGCCACCATGATCAAAGCGGGCTGCCGCAGAATTGCATACAAAGGAACCAGGGCTGCGGCGCAAAGCAGGTAAGCAATAAAAGTGCGCCGCCGCCCAAAACGGTCGGCCACCCATCCGAAGCTGGCGTAGCCGGGGAACATTCCGAACAGGTTCAACACCACTAACAGCGTTGTGGTTCCCATCACGCCAAAACCACGTCCGCCCTGGTCAACGGGCAGTGACAGGTATGGGGGAATCCAGGTGAACAGACCCCACCACGCTGACATGCCGAAGAAGTTGGTGAACAGCAGAGCCCAAGTGTGCTTAGCATAGGGCGGCTTAAAAATTGTTGCGAATCCGTCTTCGGACGCCGCCGCCACCCGACGCTCCTGCCACATCTCGGATTCAGGAACCCCGCGGCGAATCCACAGCACCACCAGCGCGGGTAGAATCCCCACGAAAAATACCGCTCGCCAGTTGAAGTAGTGCAGAACTACTCCTGCGACCAGGGACGCGAACGCGTAGCCGATTGCCCACGAGCTTTGCACGATGGACAGCGCCTTGGCCCGAAGTTCGGTCGGCCAGGTTTCGGCTACAAGCGTGGCGCCGGTGTTCCATTCCCCGCCCATGCCCAGGCCGAGGATGAAACGAAAGATTGCCAACACCAAAATTGACTTCGACAACCCCGAACCGAATGAGCAAACGGAATAAGTGAGAATGCTCAGCATCAGCGCCTGCTTGCGGCCGATGCGGTCGGCGATGAATCCGAAAAGTACGCCGCCCACCCCCGAAGCCAGCAGCGTAAGCATTTGCAGAAAGCCGGCTGTAGCTTTGCTCATGCCAAGCTCGCGCATCACGTGCGCCAGCACCAGCGCGTAAAGCATGGCGTCGAAGGCGTCGAGCATCCAGCCCAGCGAGGCGGCCAGCAAAGTCCTGCGCTGCACGGATGTGATTTGAGAGAAGCCGGTGGGCATTCGCAAGATTGTGAACGTTCGGCGGGAAGTTGGCAATTGGGGCCCGAACGACACTCCCTACTGTTTGTCATTTCGACCGAAGGGAGAAACCTGCTACTGGGCAGCTCCAGATTTCAGTTCTCGTCGGGTCGTCCGTGCCTCATCCCTGATTTCTCCTTCGGTCGAAATGACAAAGGGAAGAAGTTGGAATTTCGACTAGAAAGCGGAATTGGGAGCGCCGTTCACGCCACGGACTCACCCCAGCAAATGAAAGTACCGCCGGGCCTTCCGCACATCGCGTGCAATCTGCTCGCGCAAGGCATCCACGGATGGGAACTTGATCTCTTCGCGCAACCGGTCCATGAAGTAAATCTCGACTTCCGTTTCGGGCGTCAGTTCAATGGGATGAAAATTTAGCAGGTGGGTTTCAATCGCGAAGAGTTCCACTCCAAACGTAGGCCGGTTGCCAACATTGGTCACGGAGTCGAAACACTCGGCGCCGACGCGAGTGCGGGTAATGTAAACCCCATCCTGCGGCACGATCTCTTCGTAACGCGTTAAGTTAATCGTCGGCACGGTGTACTTCGAACCATAGCCGCGTCCGCGGCCCGCCGTAGACAAGATGCTGAACGGACGATGCAACAAATGCCGCGCCCGGCTGACACGGCCGTCTCTGAGCAGCTTGCGAATCTGCGAACTCGATACTGATTCGCCACGCAACGACATCTCGGGATATGTCACCACTTCGAATCCCATCTCGCCGCCAAACTCGGCGAGCATCGCAACATTTCCCGCAGCTTTGTGCCCAAAATGAAAGTTGAATCCCTCGTGGACTTCGCGGGCGCGCAGTCCGTGACGAAGAATTGTCTGGGCAAAATCTCGCGGCTCCATCAGCGACAGATCACGTCCGAAGGGAAGCAGAAGAACGGCGTCAATTCCAGTCGCTTCCAATAGGCGCAACTTCTCGGGGATTGGCGTCAGCAGCTTGAGTCCGGAATCAGGGCGTAAAATGCGCACCGGATGCGGTTCAAATGTGACCGCTACCGCCTTCGCTCCCTGCTCTTTCGCGCGCTCAACAATATTTTTCAGCACGTGCGCGTGCGCGCGATGCACGCCGTCGAAGTTGCCGACGCTAAGCAGCGTGGGCCCAAAGTCTTGCGGAATGTCAGCGAGTTGGTGGAAAACCTTCATAGGCCAGGACTAAATCTCGAAATCCAGTTTCATTCCGTCGTAGCAGAGCTGCACGTTTGGCGGCAGGGTCGCGTTGGTGGCTGCGTGCGGCAGATCGTGGGCGATGTGGGTGAAGAAGGCGCGGTTAGGCTTTAGCCGGTTCACAATTTTCAGCGAATTCTCAATCGTTGAGTGCGTGGGATGCGGCGTGTGGCGCAGCCCATCCAGAAAAAGCACGTCGAGATCTTGCAGCTGTGAATACGATGCCTCGGGAATCGAACTGAAGTCGGTGAGATAAGCCGCTGAACCGAAGCGATAGCCAAAGATCTCGGCTTCGCCATGTAATACCTTTACGGGCTCGAAGCGCGCGCCGAAGAGTTCCACCGGGCCGTCGATCACGTTGAGCTCGACTTGCGCCAGCCCGCCGAATTTGTACTTACCGTCGAAAATGTAACTGAACATCTTTTCGATCAATGCGGCCGCGTCCTTACGCGCATACAAGGGAATCTTTCCGCCATGGCGAAAGCTGAGCGGCCGCAAATCATCGAGTCCCAGAATGTGATCGGCGTGGGCGTGGGTGTAGAGCACGGCGTCAATCCGGATGATGCCTTCGCGAAGCGCCTGTGTGCGGAAGTCAGGCGTGGTATCGATCAACACCACGTGGTCGGCGTATTTCAAAAGAATTGACGGACGCAACCGCTTATCGTGCGGGTCGCTGGAGCGGCAGACCGCGCAATCGCACGCGATGGTGGGCACGCCCATGGAGGTGCCGCTGCCCAACACCGTCAAGCTGGCAATCATCGATTTCCGATACCTGGTTTTCCGAGGCCAGGGATAGGCGGCATTCCAGCCTGCGGAGGACGTGCCAGCGCGTTCGTGACCTCGACGTAAGCCATGCGCAACTCGTAAAGAGAATTTTGCAGGAAGGCCACTTCCGCAGGCGTGAGGTTGCCTTTGGTTTTGTCGGAGATCAGGCTCAACGTGTCGATGGTCTGGCGCGCGCCGATCAGGTCGACGCGCGGTTGCCCGCCTTGCTCGTGCATCAGGCCTAGTTGCAGCATGGCCGTCATGTAGAGCGAAGCCATGAAGCGCTCGAAGGTCATCTCGAGTTCTTTTGACGAATGTCCGCTCAGTTCCACTCGCGCATCGAGTTCTTTGGACGACTTGCTGTAGGCGTCGGCCTGTTCTTTTTGCTCGTCGTCGGTAGGCGGCTCGGGCATAACTTCGTCTGTAGCGGGGGAGGCGTCCGCCACGACCGGGGCGGGAGCGGCCTCCACAGGCTTCGACTCGATTTGTTCCTCGGAAACTCCCCCTCGCGCTTCGCCATCCGAATTGAATAAACGCCTGTCAGTTACGGTGAAGCTCTCCTGCTTTTTTTCTGCCATGGTTTTCTCTTTCGTCCTACTGAAGTCTGTCGAAGGGCAAACTCGCAACTTTGACGGACGCCGCGCCAGCCGTCAATTCCTTGGCTGCCACTTCGCGCCGAATGTAACCCAAAGCCACGGGGCCGTTTGGCAACGTGGCGACGCTGGTGATTTCGCCCACGTCCTTGCCTTCCGCCTGGATCTTGGTTCCCACGGCAGGCAACTCGCCTTCTACATGAAATCCCGTGAACATGCGGTGTACGCCCCCTCGGGCGCGAATGCGCTCGACAATTTCCTGCCCGATGTAGCAGCCTTTGGTGAAGTTCAGCGCGCGCGCCTGCTGCGTTTCCTGCGGAAGATCACGGTCGTGGATGTCTTGCCCATAGCGCGGTACGCCGGAGGCGATGCGCAGCAACTCGACTGCCTCCAAGCTTACTTGTTTCGCTTTAAGCGCCGATTTCAGGTTGGAGGCCTGGGACGGTTCGATCCAAAGCTCGAAAGCCGGCAACAGAGGACAATCCCCGCGCAGCACAGTGACGTCCACTCCGTTCCAAGTGATCTCGATGAACTGCAAAAGCATCAACTCTGCCACTTTTTCGTTGCCAAGCGCGTTCGCCAGGAACTTCGCTGCATCTGGCCCTGCTACACCAATCGCGGCGACACTTTCTTCCGCGATCTCCACCTTATCCATGATGATGTAGCGCTTTAGAGTCTCCAACACCTTCGGAAGCTGCGATCGGTCGACGTCTACAGCAATCGATTCGCCGCGGTTGTAAGCGAACAAATCTCCCTGGATTTTCCCCTGCGGCGTCAGCAGAAAAGCATAAACTCCCTGCCCCACGGCCAAGTCCCGGATGTTGTTGGTGATCATGCCGTTCAGCCACCGCACCCGGTCCTTACCTGTAAACGAAAACCTGGCCCGGTTCGAGAGGTCGTAAACGCCGGCGGAGGAAAGCAACTCACCGAATTCGGCGAGTGCCGAAGCATTCTTCGCTTCAACCAGCGTGTCGGAAACAGCCATAGATCGATTATAACCAAGCCGGACGCTGTGGTACCTTTCCCCGGTGAGGCAGAAAAAGCGCATCGCAATCATTCCCGGCGACGGCATCGGGAAGGAAGTGATTCCCCAGGCCGTCAAAGTAATCGAGGCCACCCGCGCCGCCGTCGAACTCACCCACTTCGACTGGAGCGCCGACCGCTACCTCGCCGACGGGACTACCGTTCCGCCCGACGGCTTCGCGATGTTAGCCCGCGACTTCGATGCCATCCTTGTCGGAGCCTTCGGCGACCCTCGTGTGCCCACGAATATCCATGCCAGGGAAATCCTGCTGGGCATGCGCTTCCAGATGGACCTTTACGCCAACGTCCGCCCGGTGCGCCTGCTCGACGCTTCACTTTGCCCGCTAAAAGAAATCGAGCCCAAAGATATCGACTTCGTCGTGATTCGAGAAAACACCGAAGGCGTCTACGTCGATGTTGGGGGAAACTTCAAGAAGGGAACTGCCGACGAGGTCGCCATTCAGGAGGACGTCAACACGCGCAAAGGCGTGGAGCGAGTGATCCGCTACGCCTTCGAATATTGCCAGCAGCACAAGAAAGCCAATGGCATGCCGCGCAGCCGCGTGCTCATGACGGACAAGGCCAACGTCATGACCTATGCTCACGGCCTGTGGCAGCGGGTGTTCAAAGAGGTGAGCGACGAGTATCCGCAGATTCTCGCTGAGCACATGTACGTCGATGCGCTGTGCATGCAGATGGTGCGCGATCCGCGGCAGTTCGATGTCATAGTCACCAACAATATGTTTGGCGACATCATCACCGATCTCGCCGCCGGATTGCAGGGTGGCTTGGGAATGGCGGCCAGTGGAAATATTTATCCCGGGAAGACGTCGATGTTCGAGCCCGTGCATGGATCGGCTCCGCCAATCGCGGGGAAGGACATTGCGAATCCGTTCGGCGCGATTTTGACGTCAGCCATGATGCTGGCGCATCTGGGACTTACCTCTGAAGCCGACAGAATCGAAGCTGCGGTTCTGGAGGCGGTACGACAAAAGAAAACGACGCGCGACGTGGGCGGGACTTTAGGGACGAAGGAAGCGGCCGAGGCGATTGTTTCCCATTTGTGAGAGGCCACTTATCCTCCCGCTATTTACTTCCGTAACCCATTGATAACGATGCCCGTTGGCTGCTCCCTGTCCCGCGAAACTTTTGCCCTCCAAACCACTCTAATTACCTGAGACGTACTTAAATCGGAGGCACTATGTTGAGGACCTTTGGCTTTGCGTTGGCCGCGCTGTTCTTCGCCTTGCTACTCATGGGGGCTCGCAGTTCCGGCACGGATCAGGCCGTCCCTGTCGCCGCTGTTAACTCGGCAAAGGCAGCCCAGCCCAGCAAGCAGACCGTGGTCGTCGCCGGCGGATGCTTCTGGGGCATCCAGGCAGTTTTCCAGCACGTGAAGGGCGTGACTAAGGCGACTTCGGGCTACGCCGGCGGAAATGCCAACACGGCCGAATATGAACTCGTGAGCATGGGCGACACCGGCCATGCCGAATCGGTGCAAGTCACCTACGATCCGTCGCAGGTCACGCTTGGCGAGTTGTTGCGTGTGTTCTTCTCGGTGGCGCTCGATCCCACCCAGGTGAACAGCCAGGGCCCGGACGAGGGCACGCAATACCGTTCCGTAATTTTCTACGGTAGCGACGAACAGAAGAAAATTGCTGACGCTTACATCGCGCAGCTTGATGCGGCCAAAGTTTTCCCGCGCAAGATTGCCACCCAGGTGACCCCGCTGAAGGGGTTCTATCCCGCGGAGGCGTATCACCAGGACTACTTTGTCAATCACCCGACCAGTCCCTACATTATGTTCAATGACGCGCCGAAAGTCGCGAATTTGAAGAAGGAATTTCCCGAGCTCTACACCGGAAAGTGAGGAGCCATGTTTGAAGATGAAAGAAAGCCCGTGGATTACAGCCGCCGCGCGTTCCTGGGGATCTCTGTTTCGGCGGTTGCTGGATTTGCTCTATGGTCGATGCACAAGCCCAGTATGACGGCGTCGGCGAAAAGCAACGCCATGCCGCACGAAGTCACGGTCGTGCAGTTTTCTAACGACGGCACGCGGGGACAAACCGTCCACGTGCCGACGGTGGTCAAGTCGGACGACGAATGGAAGAAGCAATTGTCGGCGAACGAGTTCGACGTGACCCGCCGCGCGGATACGGAAATGGCATTCACCGGCCGCTACTGGAACCTGCACGACAAGGGGATTTACCGCTGCATCTGCTGCGACACCGCGCTATTCAGCTCAGACACAAAGTTCGATTCGGGGACGGGCTGGCCAAGTTTCTGGCAGCCGCTGGCTACGGAGAACGTGCAGCTACAACGCGACACTTCGCTAGGGATGCCGAGGACGGCGGTAGCTTGCACGTTGTGCGATGCGCACCTGGGGCACGTTTTTGACGATGGTCCAGAGCCGACGTATCAGCGCTATTGCATGAACTCGGTTTCGTTGAAATTTGCGAAGAAAGTTTGAACCAAACTCTTACCTTTGTCATTCCGCAGATTCCTTGCGCGATAAAACCGCGCTGCGGAATGACAAGGGTTTAAAAATTAATCCAGCCTTACCAAAAACACCTGGCCCTCCGGCGTCTTGGTGTCCCGCGCCACTTCCTTCGCACGCTCGCGGTCATCGCCCTGCACTCGCACTCGCACCCACCAATCGCCGACCGGACTTCCAAAGTGACTAACTTTCGCCGTGTGATAGCGCCGCGAGATTTTATCGGCCATCTCCGTGGCTGGCGATTGTTCGGCAAACGCGCCAATCTGTACCGCCCAGCGTCCACCTTCATCGATTGGGAGAGGAGTACGCATCACTTCGACCCGAACCTGGGAAACGCCGGCGCGGACTAGATCCACTTTCTTCGCCGCCGCTAGCGACAGATCGAGGATCCGTGTCCCCACAAACGGACCTCGGTCGGTGATGCGAACAATGGCCGTTCCCCCGGTCTTCACGTTAGTCACGCGAACGATCGACCCCAGTGGCAGCGTGCGGTGCGCCGCCGTCATGGCGTTCATATCGTAGACTTCGCCGTTCGAACTGCGGCGATTGTGATAGGGAGGCCCGTACCAACTTGCGAGCCCTGTCTCGATAAGGATCGGCTTGGCATCAGGAGGAAACCAGAGCGGGTCTTTGGCTTCCGTGCTCGGCTTGGGTTCATCGGCGCGGTGAATCTGGCCCCCTTCTGACGAAGGCTGTTGAATCGGAGGAGGCGGTGGAGGAAGCGGAATCTGCGCGTGAGTGTTCTTGTGACCGCATCCCGCGAATGCAATCGTCAACAGCAAAACCGCAACGCACAACAACGTCCGCGAAGCTATTTTTGCTGGGAGCGAACCTGCTCCATGTAATCGGCAAGGCTGGTTAGCTTCTCTGCCGCGATGCGCAGCGCCTTGGTGGAGTGAGTCCGCACTGCCGGCACTACTTCGTCGTTCAGATACTGGATGAATTCCGCCGACTCTTTTTCCAGACGCTCGGCGCCCTCGGCTATCACTTTGCTGGCTCGCGCGGACGCGGATTCGACCTTGCGGTTGAAGTCGTTCATAAGGCCTCAATGGTGGCTCCTCAATAGCTTCCACAGATCTGGAGCGTGGTCCCAAGCCTATTGATTATTTCGTGACAGGCAAGCCGGGTCAACCAAAGAACGCAAGGGGTGACACGTCAGTACAGGTCAGCCGATGACCATGTAGGTGGTGTACGGCTCATCGTTGATGCCTGTGAATGGCAGCATTTTGATGCTACCGGTGGAAGCTTCTGCCTGCCAGGTTTCCTGCCCGGTCTTGCGCGCGGCGAGCAACTGGCTGCGTGAGAACTTCGGCGCGTCCTCGCCGACAGCAAACAAGACTAATGGTCCACACAGAAGCGCGACCGTGTCCGGATGCCTCGCGTCAAGCGCTTCGATGCGGTTCTTCAGCGGCAATTCGATTTCCACGCGGTCGCCGTTTTTCCATGTACGGTTGAGCATGGAAAATGTTCCCGGGACGACGGCATCTGACGACCGTTTTCCATTGACGGAGATTGAAGCGCCCTCGGCCCAGGCTGGAATCCGAAAGTGGGTAGAGAACTCCACCGGCTTTGAGACCTGTACTTCGAAACTCAACTGGCTGTCGAAGGGATAAGAACTTTTTTGGGCCAGGGAAATTTGCGCGCCATCCTGCATCCAGCGCACGCTCGATGGAATATACAAGTTCACGTAAATGCCGCGCGTATCGCGAAGATAGGTATTGATGCCGTAGTCGGTGGCGACTTGCGGCAATGTCCCAGAGCAGCACGGCCAGCCGTGATTGGAGTAGACCTTGCGCCCCTTGAAGTTGTAATCGGAGTAGTAGAAGGCGCGGCCATCGGGCATCAGCGGCTTCGATCCCAGTACCGTGTTGTACATCACGCGTTCCATACTGTCCCCGTAGCGCGCATCGCGCGTGACCCGCAAAAGATATCGGGTCAACTTGAAATGTCCATAAGCGCCGCACGGGGTTTCGAAACTGTTGTGCGTTTTGGTCAAGCTTGTGGCGATGTCGTCGCTGCCGGGCCCGCGAAGTTGTTCATCCGGCCCCCAGCCGCCGGTTGCGAAGCTCTGCGCCGCCAGGAAATCAAATCCATTCTTCGCTGCCCGCAGATGCTTCTCGCTACCCAGCGTCAGATAAGCCTGCATCGCCGACGACAGCGCGTTCACGTGGCTGTAGGCATGCCGCCCGGCGAAGTTGCTATGGCCTTCTGAAAGCGGGCCGAAGTAATAGTCGTCCAGATATTGCACCGCCATATCTCGATAGCGTTGTCCGGCGCCGCGCTGGTAGGCGAGAAAGAGGTTCTCCGGCATGGTGTAAGACTCGTCCCAGGTGAAAGAGTCGTCCTTGCCGGGGCGCCAGGAAGTGCGGTTCTCAATGGCCTTGCCCGGAAGCTGCGGCGTCGCCGTCTTGGTTGTGAGGTCGAGAATTCGGTAGGCGTCCGGGTCGTTTAATAGACGATGGGAGTCCATCAGTCCAAGTAGCAGCTTGTCGTAGTCGTAAGCAGGGAACCGGTTCTTGTCGGAAAAGAACTCGGTGGAGATCACCTTCGCGTAAAGCTGATTCAAGCGCAGCACCTTCTCGCGGACTTTTTCGTCCTTGTTGATCGCGTAGGCGCGTGCCAGCGCCGAGACCCATTGCCCATAAGTCGCGCCGGGAGCGAATCCCGCGTCCCCGGTATGCCAGTCATAAGTCGGAAGATACTGATACCAGCCGCCCAACTCCTCGCCGGGCGCGGGTTGTCCGGCCATCATGCGGAAAGGCTTGAGCAGGCTGTCGTCGCTCATCCCCATGAGCACCGAGTGGGTATTTTCCAGTTGGCGGTTGTGCAACTCGCTGTTGATGGTGACGTCGCCGTAACCGAACTCCTGTAACAGCGGTTGCGGATTGGTTGCAGCAAAGACATTACCTGCCCAACGGGAGGCGGCGAGTCCAGCGGCTGTGACCGAAGTGGAGTAGACAAACTGGCGGCGGGAAAGTCTGCGCGTCATGGCTACCCGCCATTATTACGCAAACGTCCAGTATTCAGGCGTGGGAAAATAGCGCTATGTCCATTGATCAAACACTTGCGCCGAATTTCATGTATGGCACGGCCTGGAAAGAGGACCGCACGGGAGCGCTCACCGAACTCGCCCTGCGGGCGGGCTTTCGCGCCATCGACACGGCAAACCAGCGCAAACATTATTTCGAGGCCGGAGTAGGAGAGGCGCTGGCGTCCGTATACGCGGCCGGGGTCGTGGCGCGTAAAGATCTTTTCTTGCAGACGAAGTTTACCTATCAGCGCGGACAGGATCATCGCCTTCCCTACGACATAAATGCCAGTCTCTCGACGCAGGTAGCGCAATCGATGGCAAGTTCACTGGAGCATCTCGGAACTGATTACGTGGATAGCTACGTTCTGCATGGGCCGTCAGATTACGTGTGGAACGACGATGACTCCGAAGTCTGGCAGTCGATGTGTAAAGAGCGCGACGCCGGCCGTGTGCGTCAGTTGGGTGTCAGCAATGTGTCGTCGCAGCACTTGGGCGAGATGCTTGACCTTGGGTTCGAAGCCCCGGCGTTCGTGCAGAACCGCTGCTTCGCCCGCACCGGCTGGGACCGCGAGGTGCGCGCCTTCTGCCGCGATCACAAGGCGGTTTACCAGGGCTTCTCGCTGCTTACGGCAAACGTCGAGACTTTGCGGCATCCGCTGATCACTGGATTGGCAGAGCGGAGAGAGGCGAGCGTGGCCCAGATTATTTTCGCCTTTGCTCGCCAGATAGGCATGTTGCCGCTGACGGGGACTTCAAAGGTCGAACACATGGAGCAGGACTTGGCCAGCCGGAAGATCGAGCTTTCCACGGAAGAAGTTTTGACCATCGAAGGCCTGGCCGAAGCATGATGACGGTTCGCAAGGCGCTGGCCGGTGATCGAAGTGAAATGGCTAAGATGAAGGTCGCCCTATGGCCCGACGCAACTGCTGAAGAGCATGCGGCGGAGTTCGATATCACGCTTGCGACCGGGAAGTGCGGATCTCTGCCACTGACAGTATTGGTTGCCGAAGCTGAAGACGGACGCCTGGCTGGATTTATTGAAGTAGACTTGCGCTCGCATGCCGACGGTTGTGATCCGTCAATCCCAGTTGGCTATGTGGAGGGCTGGTTTGTGCAGAAAGAGTCGCGCAAGCTGGGAGTCGGTGCGGCTCTGATGCGTGCCGCCGAGGACTGGGCCCGAACTCATGGCTGCCGCGAGATAGCCTCGGACACATGGATCGAAAGTACGGTATCGCAGCAGGCACATCAAGCGCTGGGCTTTGAAGTAGTCGACCGCTGTGTGCACTTCCGCAAATCGCTGTCGTAGGGTCCCTCGCGCAAAGAGCGCGCTTCGGGATGACAGTGCAAATTTAGAGGCCTAGCGCATCCATCTTCGGATTCTCGTACACATCATCCTCAGCGGGATATCTCAACTCTTTCTCGAACTTTCCGCTTTCCTTGGCCAGGGCCCAAATCAATCCCTCCCCTGCGGGCAAGGTTCTTGGTTGCCGATCATAGATTGGATCGGCGTAGGCCCACTTCGCGTCGATGGGCTTCCATCCCTTGGCAATGAACATGGCGATCACGTCGTCCAAAAATAACGCGTTCAACGCGCTGTGATGCAGCAAAACTGTATGCCGAACCGGACGATTTAACAGTCGCTGTGCGAGCGAGTCGTAGAACTGGGCGCGTTCCCAGATGTGCTGCAAGTAGAAATCGCGGTAGGCGGTAGGCTCCTTCTTACGAGCGTTCAGACGATCGTCAATGGCCCAGTCAGAGGCGTCGATGGTCGCCCTTCCGCTACGGTAGCCGTGCTGTTTCAGAAACGCCCGCATGCCGTCACGCTTCCCGGCGGTGTTGCCCTCCTTGAAAAAGGGGAAGCGAAACAGAGGAACGAAATGCTCATAGTCGCGAATCAGCGGCTCGTTGCGGGTGAAGTCGGCCTCGAACTCAGCGAGAGTCGTATCGCCGTTGAAGTTGAAATGCGAGTAAGAGTGGTTGCCGATGTCGTGTCCGGCGCGGTCCCAGGAGGACACGATTTGTTTTCCCTCCGGACTGTCGATGCGCTTTCCAACGACATAGAGGACTGCTTTGAGTTTTCGCTTGTCGAGGGTAGCAAGCATGCGCTGGTTGATTTCCTGGCAAGGCAGATTCGCGACCGTGTCAGTCTTGGGGTCGTCAAAGGTGAAAGCGATTTCCTTCGGAGCGTTAGTCGCCCACAACGACGGAATACACAGCATCGGCGCCGCGGTGGCTAGCTTGACGAACTTTCGGCGATTCATTCGATCAATCTAGCGAGGATTGGAGGCGGTGTCCATCAATGGGATAGAATCGCGCCATGTGGAAGTTTTTATTGGTGCTCACCTTGGTTTGCGCCGGAACGTTTCAGGCTTGCACACTTTGGGCGGAACATCCGGTGAAAAATTGGACGGATGTGACCGGCGGGGAAAGCCTTGAACGCAACTTCTGGATGGACGTCAAGGCCAAGAACTGGCTCGAGCTGGAGAAGCACGTCGCCGGAAATTTTATTACCGCATCGATTGCGGGAACGCGCGACAAGACCAGCGCTCTTGATCGCCTGAAGCAGTTGCAGGTCGACGATTTTTCGATAGGCGAGGTTCAGGTGGAGTTGAACGGGGAATCGTTGGTGGTGACCTACAGCTTGACGTTAAAGGGAAGCGCGGGCGGGACGCCGCTCTCCGGAGAGCCGCGCCGCATGATGAGCGTCTGGCAGAAGCAGAAGTCGGGCTGGGTAATCATCGCGCACTCGACTTTGGGCCAGCCCACGAATTAGCGAAGTATACGTAGGGGCAGGTGTCCTCACCTGCCCGGGAGCTTTAGCTCCCAGATGTTTGTGGCGAAAGTTGCTCGGGCAGGTGAGGACACCTGCCTCTACGTGGTTCGTTTTTTCTCTTGGATATGGAACTTCCCAAGGCTCGGCTGGCGTTTCAACGGCGATTGCTCACCTGGTATCAAGGGAACAAACGCAACCTGCCCTGGCGCGAAAATCGCGATCCCTATCGAGTTTGGCTTTCGGAGATCATGCTGCAACAGACTCGAGTTGCAGCCGTCATCGACTACTACCGGCGGTTCCTTTCGCGTTTTCCATCCGTACAGAAACTAGCTGAGGCCCCTGAAGCCGACGTGCTCGCGGCCTGGAGCGGGTTGGGGTACTACCGGCGAGCGCGCATGCTGCACGCTGCGGCTAAGAAAGTGGTTGCCGAGCATGAAGGCAATTTTCCTGAGACTGCGACTGAATTGCGGGCTCTGCCCGGGATTGGCCGATACACTTCCGCAGCGATTGCCAGCATTTCGTTTGAGGAACCTGTCGCTGTGGTCGATGGCAACGTCGAGCGCGTGCTGCAACGGATCACCGGTAAAGAACTCCGCGGCGAGTTGGTTTGGAATCTGGCCTCGGAGCTGTTGTCATCCAAGCATCCCGGAGACTTCAACCAGGCGATGATGGAGTTGGGGGCGACGATTTGCACTCCTAAAATTCCGGATTGCCCCAAGTGTCCGGTATTTGATTTTTGCGCCACGCGCGGTGTTGGAGCGGCCAAGGTCAAAGAAGTTCGCCGCAAGCGTGAGATCCACTACAGTTTGAATTCGCGCGGACGCTCTGTTTTTTTGGTGCAACGGGCTGCGCATGAATCGCTGATGCCGGGAATGTGGGAGTTGCCGCAGGTGGAGCCCAATGGTCACGACAGCTGGTTGACGGTGCGGCATTCGATTACGGTGACGGACTACACCGTGCGAGTGTTCAAGGAATCGATGCACGAACGCGAAGGAAGCTGGGTAACCAAGACGAAGGTCGAGTCGCTGCCGCTGACTGGATTGACGCGAAAGATACTGAGGGCGGCAGGGATTTTGAGCGACGCTAAACAGCAAGGCTCTCCGCCTCGCTCGGGATGACAGATTTATTTTGCTAACCGCGTAACTTTTTGGTGGTTTGGATTGTTTTACTGGATGGAGGAATAATGACTGCACTGAAGTCCGGGCAGATCGCGCCTGATTTTTCTTTGCCCGACATGGGTGGCGCGAGTTTCTCGCTCGCAGAGGCTCTGACCCGCGGTCCGGTGGTGGCGGTATTTTTTAAGATTTCGTGTCCGACGTGCCAGTATGCTTTGCCGTTCTACGAAAGGATTTATCAGGCATATGGAGCGCTAGCGGCGGCGATTGTTGGCATTTCGCAGAACCATCGCGAAGATACGGCGATGTTCAACAAAACCTTTAGCATTACGTTTCCTGTGCTGCTTGATGACACTGAAACCTATCCGGCGTCGAACACTTATGGGCTCACGAATGTCCCAACGGTTTTTTGGATTGGCCAGGATGGCGAGATTGAAATTTCCAGCGTGGGCTGGGACCGGAAAGATTTTGAAGCTATCAACGTGAAGATGGCGGGGGCGAGTCTTGTTATTCCAGCATTTCGGCCTGGCGAGGATGTGCCGGCGTTCCGCGCGGGTTGAGGGTCTAAAAATTAGCCCGCAGGTTGCGGGCTACGGGCGAGGGCCGTGCGAAGTTAGAATAGGGCGTTCGATTTTCTTCCAGGAGTGTTCATGCGCAAGGGTTGGGTCGGGTTGGCGGCAGTTGTGGTTATGGCTCAAGGTTTCGGGATGGCGCAAACCGCGCCGCGGCTTTCGCCGATTGGCATTGCGGCGATGCAGAAGACCGACCCAGAAAAAATCAGGGCGCACGTTAAATACTTAGCCGACGACAAACTCGAAGGCCGGGGTACCGGGCAAAAGGGCGGGGACATGGCCGCGCAGTATATCGCCGACCAATTCAAGAGCTACGGGCTTCAACCTGCCGGGGACAACGGTACTTACATGCAACGCGTGCCCATGGTTGGGGTGACGCCGGCTGCTGAGACTTCGTTCTCTCTGGTCGGCGCGCGCGGCGATGCCCGAACTTTGAAAGTGCTCGACGAATACGTTGCCTACGATCAGACGCAGCAGGCGCAGTCCGATGTGGATGCGGACATTATTTTTGCCGGCTACGGCATCGAAGCGCCGGAGTATCAGTGGGACGACTACAAAGGCGTTGACGTAAAAGGCAAAGTGCTTTTGATTTTGGTGAACGAGCCGCCTTCGGAAGATCCTAAATTCTTCACCGGCCGCGCGCTCACATACTACGGCCGATGGATGTACAAGTACGAAGAAGCGGCGCGGAAGGGTGCAGCCGGCGTGATTCTGGTTCATCGCGAGGACATGGCGAGCTATCCGTGGGACGTGGTGCGGAGTTCGAATTCTGGGGAGAAATCTTATCTAACGCTCGATGGCACTCCGAAATTGAAAGTTGCTGCCTGGGTTCAGTTCGTCGTTGCCAAGCAGTTGGTGGCGGGTGATGGCCTCGATCTTGGCAAGATGATGAGTGATGCGCAGTCGCGGGATTTTCATCCCGTGGTTTTGCACTCGAAACTTAAGGCGCACATGGTGAGCAAGGTGCGGCCGTTTGAATCTAACAATGTCATCGCTGTGCTGCCCGGCTCTGGCGCGAAGCTGAAAGATCAAGCGGTGTTGTATACCGCGCACTACGATCATTTGGGGATTCGTCCAGACATGCCGGGCGACAACATTTACAACGGCGCAGATGACAATGCGACGGGTTGCGGAATTTTATTGGAGCTGGCGCGCGTTTACACCTTGGCGAAACAAAAGCCGGCGCGGTCGGTGATATTTGCGTCTGTAACTGCAGAGGAACAAGGGCTGCTCGGATCGGAGTATCTCGGCAAGCATCCGCCGATTCCGGCAGGGAAGATAACTCTGGATTTGAACTATGACGATGTCCCTCCGCTGGGGCAACCGGAAGAGGTCGAGGTTTCGGGATCGGAGCGGACGACGTTCTATCCCGCGGTGCAGGCAACGGCGGAGGAGTTCCGGCTGACGATCCGTCCTGATTCGCACCCCGAAGCCGGGCATTATTATCGCTCAGACCATTTCAGTTTGGCGCGCGTCGGCATTCCTTCGTTCTCCTTGAACGAGGGCATGAAGTACAAGGGCCACGATTTGGCTTGGGGCATGGCCGAGGCTGACGAGTATACGGAGAAGCATTACCACCAGCCGAGCGATGAGTATCGTGCTGACTCCGATTTCACCGGGGACGCGGTGCTGGCGCGGTTTGGATTTGCGCTGGGCTGGGAGGCCGCGAATATGGCGAAGCTGGTGGGGTGGAAAAAGGGCGATGAGTTTGAGGCGGTGCGGGTTAGGAGTTTGGGTCAGTGAGTTGTGGTGCGGTAGGGGTCCCCTTCGGCTTCGCTCAGGGCAGGCTTTCGGCGCGCGTGAGCTGCGCTTCGCTTGCTCTCGCTTCGCTCAGGATGACAGGGGTGGGGTGGTGGTAGGCGTTTAGATTTTTGCCTCTGGTCGCAGCCGGACAAAAGTGTCCGCCCCACATTTTTTGGGGTGAGGAGTTTTATCGAAGGTTTGTTCGTCGGGTAAGGCTGGGCAGGTGAGGACACCTGCCTCTACGTGAGCATTGCTCGGATTACATCGATTTTAGGGTTGGGCTGATGGTTAGCTTTGGCTCGGTTGCTTTTTGTACTTCTGCGGGGGTGACTCCCGGCGCGATTTCTTCCAGCACTAGGCCACTTGGCGTGACGCTTATGTAGGCTAGTTCGGTCACGATGGTGTCCACTACGTGGACGCCGGTCAGCGGCAGGCTGCATTTGCGCAGAATTTTTGGCTTGCCTTCTTTGTTGGTGTGCTCCATGGCGACGACCACCCGCCGGGCACTGGCTACGAGATCCATCGCGCCGCCCATGCCCTTCACCATTTTTCCTGGGATCATCCAGTTGGCGATGCTTCCTTCCTCGTCAACTTCCATCGCGCCGAGGACGCTGAGATCTATGTGCCCGCCGCGAATCATGGCGAAGGAGTCGGCGCTGGAAAAGTACGACGTGCCGGGCATTTCGGTGATGGTTTCCTTACCGGCGTTGATCAGGTCAGCGTCTTCTGTGCCTTCCACCGGGTAAGGACCGATACCGAGCATGCCGTTCTCGCTTTGTAGAACGACTTGCATGCCTTCAGGGACATGGTTCGCGACCAGGGTCGGCATGCCGATGCCGAGATTGACGTAGAAGCCGTCGCGCAGTTCCCGGGCGATGCGTTTGATGATGCGGTCGCGTTTGTCGGTGTCTTTGGGCATGGTCGTTGTGCGTTTTGACCGCTCTCTCTCAACTTCAGCAATTAGCGCTTAGCGATTAGCATTTAGTCTGGGCCGGAGCTAAGTGCTTTTTCTAACTGTTCTTCTTTCTATTCTTTTTTCGAAAAGCTCGCCCTGAAAAATTCTTTGCACGTAGACGCTTGGGGTATGGACCATCTCCGGATCCAACTCACCCGGTTCTACCAGATGCTCGACCTCGGCAATGGTGATCTTTGCCGCGGTCGCCATCATCGGATTGAAGTTTCTCGCCGTCTTGCGATAGACGAGGTTGCCCCATTTGTCGCCCTTCCAGGCTTTAACGAAAGCGAAATCGGCCTTCAGCGCGTGTTCCATCAGGTAAGTGCGTCCCTCGAATTCACGAGTCTCTTTATTTTCGGCAACCATGGTCCCCACTCCGGTTGGGGTGTAGAAAGCCGGGATGCCTGCGCCGCCGGCGCGAATGCGCTCGGAAAAAGTTCCCTGAGGGATGAGCTGCAGCTTGATGGTGCCTTTGAGGACCATGTCTTCCAGCAGTTTGTTTTCGCCGACGTAAGTTCCGATGTGGCTGGTGATCTGGCCGTTGGCCAGCAGCAGACCTAATCCGAGTCCGTCCACGCCGACGTTGTTGCTGATGGTGAAGAGATTCCTGGTGCCTTTTTTTACAAGAGCGCGGATCAAGTTTTCCGGCATGCCGCAAAGGCCGAAGCCGCCGATCATGAGCGTAGTGCCGTCGAGAATGTCGTGGATGGCGGCGTCGGCACTGGCGACTACTTTATTCATCGGGTTCTAAATTACCACGGAGGCACGAAGCACGGAGAAAAGCCAAGGGTGGGCTGACTGTGAGTAAACGCAAAGTCCCTCTGCTCGCCGTCGCTTTGCTCCAGCTTCGGTCGGGATGACAGGGCGGTGGCGAAGAGCCAGTTTTGTGGAGATGGCGGCTGGCAGACAAGAGTGTCCGCCCACATTTTTCAGGCAGGGCGGGAGTTCTTCTTTAGGTGATGGGCTCTTTCGAACTCTCTTTCCAGTTCGCGGGAGTCGAGATTTTCGCGCAAATGGGCCAGGCGTTGTTCGAGCTTTAACAGAGCATCGCTTACGTTGGCTTTGTTGGTAAGGAAGACGTCGCGCCACATCGAGTACGGGCTGGAAGAAATCCGGGTCATCTCTTTCAGGGCGCGGCCACCCGCTTCCAAGAGCGGAGCGTCTTCGCCGTACTCGTCTACCAGAGTGGCGGCCAGTGCAGTGGAAATAAGCTGCGGCAGGTGGCTGATCCAAGAGCAGAGTTGGTCGTGCTCCTGTGCGTCGAGGCTGGCAGTGCGAGCGCCAATTTTTTCAACCCATTCGAGGAACTCGCCGGGGCGTCCTTCGTAAATATTCTGGCCTTTTGATGGAGTGAAGAACCATCCCGCGCTCTGGAAAAGATCGGCGTCGGCGAATTCAATGCCGGAGTTTTCCTTTCCGGCCATGGGGTGGCCGGCCAGAAATTTCTCTCCGACATCTTTGCCAAATGCTTTGGTAGCATGCGCCAGGACTTCGGCTTTGGTGCTGCCGACGTCGGTAAGAAGCGCTCCCGCGGAGAGGGCAGGCGCGAGGCGGTCGATGAGATCAAGAATCGATCCCACCGGCGTGGCCAGTACAACTACATCGCTTCCATGTGCCGCTTCACTGATGTGGTCGCGAGCTTCGTCGATAGCGCCAGATTGGCGCGCGCGATCGAGAACCGGCGCGCGGTCGTAGCCGATGATGGGGCCAGTAAAGCCGTGCTTCTTTAGCGCCAAACCCAGCGAGCCGCCAATCAAGCCGGTCCCGATGATGGTGATCTGGCGAATGGCCACGGCTAGGCTATGGTTCGTCCGACGGCGGGCGCGATGATGCGGAGCTCGTCCATCAATTTGGAGAACTGCTCAGGGAAAAGCGATTGCGCTCCGTCGGACATGGCCTTATCGGGATCAGGATGGACCTCGATCAGCAGTGCGTCGGCGCCGGCTGCGACGGAAGCTCGCGCCATCGGCGGGACGTGATTGCGCAGGCCGGTGCCGTGCGAAGGATCAGATGTCATCGGTAAATGCGACAGCTTCTTGAGAATCGGGATCGCCGAAATGTCCAGAGTGTTACGGGTGTAGGTTTCGAAGGTGCGAATGCCGCGCTCGCAAAGGATGACCTCATAGTTGCCCCCCGACATGATGTATTCGGCGGAGAGCAGCAGTTCTTCGAAGGTCGCCGCGATGCCGCGCTTGAGCAGGCAGGGCTTGCGGGTCTTGCCCAGTTCGCGCAGCAGGTTGAAGTTCTGCATGTTGCGCGCCCCAATCTGGAAGATGTCGATGTGGGGCAGCATGGGCTCAATCTGCGAAATCTCCATGACTTCGCTGATGACCAGCAGATTGTTGGCGTCGGCAGCTTCACGCATCAATTTCAAGCCGTCGATGCCATGACCCTGGAACGAGTAGGGTGAGCTGCGGGGTTTGAAGGCGCCGCCACGCAGCACCTTGGCTCCAGCTTTCGCGACCTGTTCCGCACTTTTGAATATCTGTTCGCGCGATTCGACCGAGCACGGTCCGGCCATGACGACAACATTGTCGCCGCCGACCTTAACGCCGTTTCTAAATTCGATGATGGTGCCTTCGGCTTTGAAAGCGCGTCCCGCAAGCTTGTAGGGAGCGCTGATGCGGTGCACGTGCTCGACACCGGAGAGGACTTCGAGGTTGCGAGTGTCGAAGTCGATGCGCGCGCCGACAGCGGCGAGAATGGTTTGCCTTTCGCCGGTAGTGCGGTGGACGGAGAAGCCCATGCGGATCAGGTGTTCGGTAACATCCTGAATCTGCGCGTCAGTTGCGGTTTCCTGCATGGCAACGATCATAGGATTGTCTTTTAGCTGGCTAAAGTTAGTCGTTCACGTCGGAATCTAATTCGGTCTCGCCGCCTAGTTGTGTTAGGTCGACATTCGGCGCGATCTCTTCGCGCTGGATTTGACGCATGATGTCAATAATGCGCTCGTAAATTCGCAGCAGATCGCGGTTGGTCAGAGGTCCGCGATTTACTTTTGTCACGTTCTCAAAAACCGAATGCTCGCGGTCGGGCTCATAAATGGGCATCGACGCGGTCTTCTTGAGCTTGCCGATTTCATGTGCGGCCTGCGCCCGCTGGCTGAGCAATTCCACCAGCTTTTTGTCTGTCTCATCGATTTGCTTGCGCCAGTCGGCAATATCCATGGTCGTAAGATCGTCTCCCTGAATCTTGGTGGATCACAGCAAAACTGAAAATGGGCGGATGGCAAGAGGCTGGCGATAGCCGAGCCGGGCGACCGCTGACTCACGCTAAAATCTGGTGGATAAATTGTGCCACAGACTCAGCTTCTTTGCCGGGATTGTTCTCAATTGTCTGAACGATGGCGCTGCCGATGACGGCGCCTTCGGCGAATTTTCCGACCGCAGAAAATTGCTTAGAAGTTGAAATTCCGAAGCCCACTGCGATGGGAAGTTTGGTGAATCTGCGGAGACGGCGGACCAGACTCTCCGCGTCGTTAGTCATCTGCTCGCGCGCGCCGGTGACGCCGGTACGCGAGACAGCGTAAATGAAGCCGCTGGAAGCTTTGGCGATTTGTTGCAAACGGGCGTCGGTGCTGGTCGGTGCCGCTAGAAGAATGGTGGAGAGGCCGTTGGCTTTGGCGGCTTTCGCGTACTCTGCAGCTTCTTCGACGGGAAGATCGATCACGAGAATTCCGTCGACTCCGGCGAGGCGGGCGATCTTGCAGAACTTTTCCATACCCATGCGGAGGATTGGATTGAGATAGGTAAAGATGATCACGCCGACCGACTGCGAGTAGTTGCGGACCTCCGCCGCAAGGGTGAGCACTTGTTCGATGGAAGTGTTGTGCTTAAGTGCACGCTCACTGGCCCGCTGGATAACCGGACCGTCGGCGACCGGGTCACTGAAAGGAACCCCGAGTTCAAGGATGCTGGCGCCGGCGTCGATGGCGGAGAAAATGATGTCGCGAGTGGTGGCGAGATCGGGGTCGCCACAAGTAACGTAGGCGACTAGAGAGGGCTTTTTTTCGAAGTGAAAGGGCATGATCAGTCTAGCTTTAGATTTTCCCGCATGATTCCGATGTCTTTGTCGCCGCGACCGGAAATGTTCACGATCATGATTTCGGACTTCTTCATCTTAGGCGCGCGCTTGATAGCTTCCGCCACCGCGTGCGCGGATTCGAGCGCTGGAATGATGCCTTCCGTCCGCGCCAAGGTTGTTGTCGCTTCCAAAGCTTCGGCGTCGGTCGCGGAGGTATATTCGGCGCGGCCCATATCTTTCAGCCAGGCGTGTTCAGGCCCGATGGATGGATAGTCCAGACCGGCCGAGACGGAATGGGTGAGCGCAATTTGTCCGCTGGCGTCTTGCAGCACGTAAGAGAAGGTGCCTTGCAATACTCCCTGGGATCCACCTTGGAAACGGGCCGCATGGTCTCCGAGTTTCTTGCTGCGGCCTCCGGCTTCGACGCCGACCAGTTTCACTTTCTTGTCCTTCACAAATTCGTAGAAGACACCGATGGCGTTGGAACCGCCGCCGACACAGGCCACAATCGCGGTGGGCAGCCTCTTTTCTGCCTTTAGAATTTGCGCCCGGGCTTCGCGTCCGGTGATTTTGTGGAAGTCGCGGACCATTGTCGGATAAGGATGCGCGCCCAACACGCTGCCCAGCAGATAATGCGTGTTTTGGACGTTGGTGACCCAATCGCGCATGGCCTCGTTGATGGCGTCCTTCAAAGTGCAGGAACCGGAACTCACACCGCGGACTTCCGCGCCCAGCAAGCGCATGCGAAAGACGTTGAGTTCCTGGCGGCGCATATCCTCGGTGCCCATGTAGACGACGCACTCGAAGCCGAGCAGCGCGCAGACGGTGGCGGTGGCGACGCCATGTTGCCCGGCGCCGGTTTCGGCGATGACACGCTTCTTGCCCATGCGCTCGACCAGCAATCCCTGACCGATGCAGTTGTTAATTTTGTGGGCGCCGGTGTGGAGCAGATCTTCGCGCTTGAGGTAAATTTTTGCGCCACCCAGTTTTTTGGTGAGGCGCTCGGCGAAGAACAAGGGCGTCGGCCGTCCCGCGTAGTTACGCAACAGATAGTCGAGGCGCTGCTGGAATTTCTTGTCGCGCCTGGCCTTCTCGTAGGCCTGCTCAAGTTCTTCGAGCGCGGCCATCAGGGTTTCGGGGACGTAGCGTCCGCCGTAGGCGCCGAAGCGGCCGGGAACGGGCTTTGCTAAAGCTGCGGTCATTTAAACGCTCACCTCTACTTGCCTTACCGCGTTGATGAAGTCGCGGACTTTTTGCGGATCTTTTTTGCCGGGGGTGGCTTCGACGCCGGATGAGACGTCCACGCCCCAGGGTTTAAGTATACGGATTGCTTCGGCCACGTTTGCTGGAGTGAGGCCGCCGGCGACGACTACGCGGTATTTTTTGCCGAGGTCTTGAACCAGAGGACGCGACGCTTCCCAGTCGAAGGTTTTGCCGGTGCCGCCGGGTTGGTCGGGAGTGCCGGAGTCCAGGAAGACGGCGTCGATGGATTCGTTCACGACGGAGTCACCAGGGGACATTGCCAGGTATTTTTTTAGCGGTGTGCCTGGGAATGTTTTCTCTTCGCCAGTGAAGTGCATCTGGATCGCGGTTAGCTCAGGGAATTCCTGCGCTTGGTTGACGAATACGCCAACTTTTTCAATCTCTACCGGGATTTTAGAGCAGATGGCTTTCACTGTTCCGGCATTGGTGTGTCGCGGACTTTTTGGATAGAACACAAAGCCTAGAGCGTCGGCACCCGCGTCTACCGCTGTTTGGGCGTCTTCAAGGTTGGTGATCCCGCAGATTTTTATCCAGGTCATGCTAGAGGGCCACTGCGGATTCTGTTAAGGCACGCAGTGCGTCTCCGGGGGATGTGGCTTTCATCAGTGATTCGCCGATGAGGAATGCCTGGTAGCCGGCGGCCTTCAATTTTGCCATGTCACTTGCGGAGTGGATGCCGCTCTCGGCAACGGTGAGGACGTTCCTTGGCATTTGCTCGGCGAGATTCAGCGCTGTTGCCAGCTTCACTTCGAAAGTCTTCAGGTTGCGATTGTTGACGCCGATCAGGTCGCAGCCGGCGTCGAGCGCGCGTTTGAGCTCTTCTTCGTCGTGGACTTCGCAGAGGACGTCTAACTCTTGTTCCTTCGCTTTGCGCTTGAGAGTCGTAAGTTCAGCTTGCGATAAGGCTGCGACGATCAGCAGGATGGCGTCGGCTTGATTGGCTCGCGCTTCGACGATCTGAAATTCGTCGATCATGAAGTCTTTGCGAAGGCAGGGGATTCGCGTTACTGAAGACGCTATGCGCAGATTCTCGAGCGAGCCTTGGAAGAATTCTTCGTCGGTCAGAACTGAGAGTGCGGCGGCTCCGGCGGCTTCCAGTTCTTGCGTCAGCAATTTTACGTCGAAGTTCGCGCGGATCAATCCCTTTGAGGGAGAGGCTTTTTTTAGCTCTGCGATTACGGCTATGCCCGGGTGCTCTGCGAGTGCGCGGCGAAAGCCGCGAGGGACATGGGTTTTCGCCTCATTTTCCAGATCGCAGAGGTTTGCCTGCGCCTTGGTTTCGGCGACACGACGGCGGGTGGCCGCGACGATTTGGTCTAGACGGGTGCTCACGGGTGTCCGAGGCGAAAGGATAATTATAAGGGAATCGCGTTGTAGAGACGTTGCTTTGCAACGTCTTGGCGCGCGGCAAGTATGTGGCGGGAGACGTAGCGGAGCTACGTCTCTACGCTGAGGTTCGTGGTGGGACAGGTGAGGACACCTGTCCCTACGTTAAATCAGTCCAGGATGGCGGCTAGCTTTCCTGCTGCTATCAGTTCCGCGACGCGGGCGAAGTCGGGGTACATCACGCGATCTTTGTCCATGGGTGCGCAGACGGCGCGGACTGCGGCATGGGCGGCTTGTCCACGCTTGGAGGTTTTTAGCGGAGCCAGGAAATCTATGGCCTGGGCCACCGCCATGGCCTCAATGGCCATCACGTTGCGCGTGTTATCGATGATGCGCTTCAGCTTGATTGCCGCGGTCATACCCATGGAAACGTAGTCTTCTTTGTTGCCCGAGGTTGTGATCGAGTCGACGGACGCGGGGTGCGCCAGGCCTTTGTTCTCGCTCACTAGGGCTGCGGCGGTGACTTGCGGCATCATGAAGCCGGAATTCAGACCAGCGCCAGGCGCCAGGAATGGTGGCAGGCCTTCGTTCAGAGATGGGTTCACCAGACGCTCGATGCGGCGTTCGGAAATTCCTGCTAACGCAGTCAGCGCGATGGCCAGGAAGTCCAGGGCGAAGGCCAGCGGCTCACCGTGAAAGTTTCCGCCGGAGAGAACGTCGCCTTCGCCATCCATTTGTTTTGGGTTCTTCACAAAGACCAGCGGATTGTCGACTGCGGAATTTACTTCTGTTTGAAAGACTTCGCGACAGTGCGCCAGCGTATCGCGGACCGCGCCGTGGACCTGGGGAATGCAGCGAAGGGAATACGCGTCCTGCACGCGGGCGCAATCGGCATGGGAGTGGCGAATTTCGCTGCCTTCCAGCATGCGGCGGAGATTGGCGGCGGTGGCGATCTGTCCGGGATGCGGCCTCACCTGATGGATGCGGTCGTCGAAGGCGACATCGGTTCCACGAAGCGCGTCGCAGGTAAGCCCGCCGATTACATCGGCGGTGTTGACCAACGTTTCCGCGGCCAACAACGCCAGCGTTCCGACAGCAAGCATCGCCTGGGTGCCGTTAATTAGCGAGATGGATTCTTTGGCTTCCAGAGTCAGCGGCTTGATCTCGGCTTTGCGCAGCGCGTCCGCGCTGGGGATGCGTTTGCCGTTTTCATCCAGGCATTCCCCTTCGCCGATCAACGTGAGCGCAAGATGCGCAAGAGGGGCCAAGTCTCCGCTGGCTCCAACACTGCCTTGCGACGGCACCATCGGCGTGACCCCACGGTTCAGCAATTCGCAGAGCGTATCGATGACGATAGGACGAACGCCTGAATGTCCTTTGCTGAGCGAGTTAGCGCGAAGCAACATCATCGCTCGCGTGTCGTGAACCGATAGTGCTTCCCCGACGCCGACCGCGTGTGAGCGCACCAAATTTACCTGCAATTCGCGAATTTGTTCGCCTACGATGCGGACATCGCTGAGCTTTCCTACTCCCGTGGTGATGGCATAGGAAACCTGATTGCTGGCCACCAGTTTGTCGACCACAGCGCGGGCACGTTCGACGGCTTCTCGCGCGTCCGGCGCCAGGATTACGGTTCTTCGATCCACCGCGACTTCGCGGACGGCTTCCAGTGTCAGATCATTTCCGTTGATGTGTAGGGCTTTCACGAGTGTTTTCCCATCGCGAGCTTGAATGCGTCCAAATATTTTGCAGGAAGAGGGATCATCTTCATGGCTGAATTAGTTACCACGTGCGTGGTTTCACCTTCGGCCAGCAGTGCGCCATCCGCGCGAACGAGCTCGTAACCAAAATGCACGACCGACTCGCGAACATTTTTGAGATGAGTGCGCACGATGATTTCATCATCGTACCGCGCCGGCGCTTTATAGCGGCAACGGGCATCGACGACCGCGATGAAACATCCGTCATTGGCTTCCATGTCTTTGTAGGAGAAACCAATCTGGCGGAGAAGTTCGACGCGTCCGATCTCGAACCACACGAAATGATTGGCGTGGTAGACGACGCCCATCTGGTCGGTTTCCGCGTAGCGCACGCGAAGGCGACTCTCGCAGACCACTGGCGGAGCGCTCACTTGCCGCTCCAATTGGGTTTGCGCTTTTCGAGGAACGACGACACGCCTTCGCGGAAATCCGCCGTGCTGCGGATGCGGGCATTGTCTTCGATTGCCTGAGCGATTTCCACATCGAGGTGCGGAGCGAGAAAACCGTTGATCAGCTTTTTCGTAGCCCGCACCGACGATGGACTATTCTGCATAATCTCCACCGCAAGTTGACGCGCGCGATCCATCAAACGCTCTGGCTCGATCACTTCATTTACAAGTCCATAGCGGTGAGCTTCGCTGGAGTTGAACATGCGTCCGGTCAGCAGGAGATCGCGTGCGATCTTGTGGCCAACTTGCCAGACCAACATTGATGAAATGATCGCGGGAACGAACCCGATGCGTACCTCGGTGTAGCCGAACTTGGCGTCGGGCGTGGCCAGCGTAAAGTCGCACATGGTTGCGATTCCGGTGCCACCTGCGACGGCCGCGCCATTCACTACCGCGATGGTCGGCTTGGGGAAGTCGTAGATCCTGCGGAAAAGTTGCGCCATGCGCGCGGAGTCTTCCAGATTCTGCTCATGAGTTTTTCCCAGCAGATCTTTTAGTTCTTCGATATCCATGCCGGCACAAAAGGCTTTTCCTGTGCCAGTAATAATGACGATTTGCGCTTCGGGCGATTGTTCGAAGTCGTCGAGGGCAGAAAGCAACTCAGCGACAAGCTGAAAGCTGATGGCGTTGCGTTTTTCGGGACGGTTGAGGGTGATAGTTGCGATGCCGGCATCGCGCGTGAGTTGGATTGTTTGATATTCCATGAGGTCAGTCTGCGGCATGCGAAGCAGAATAGCGTGCTCCGATTTCGGTTGAGGCTCTGAGCAACGCGTCGAGCGAGCGCAGCGGTGGTAATTCTGCGTTGCGGGTTTGTAGTGACTCCACGAGCGTTTCGGTCGGAATGTTCCCGACTAGCGCGTCCTGCGCGAAAGGGCATCCACCGAGTCCGGCAAGGGCCGAGTCGAAGCGGCGGCAACCCGCGTCGTAAGCGGCCAGGATTTTTTCGGCGGCCTGATCGGGGCGGCTGTGCAGGTGGACTCCGATTTCCAAATATCCAAATTTGCCGAGCACCGTCGAGACCACGTCTTTGATAAGTTCCGGCGAAGCCATGCCTACCGTGTCTGCCAGCGAGATTTGTTTCGCCCCGGAAGACTCCAGCAAGTCAACGGCGTCGACGACTTCTTCTACGCTCCACGGATCCCCATAGGGATTGCCGAAGGCCATCGAGATGTAAACGGCGGTATCCAGTCCGGCTTCGTCACCTTTGTTTTTTATTTTCTCCAGTTCGTCGATCGCTTCGTCGAGAGTCTGGTTCTGATTGTTCCTTAGAAAAGCCGGCGAAACTGAATAGGGGAATCCCAGCGTGGTTACGGCGTTCGTGTTGATCGCCCGTTGCGCGCCTTTTTCGTTGACCACGATGCCGATGATGTCCACATCTTCGGGCGGGTCGAGATCTTTTAGCACATTTTCCGAGTCTGCCATCTGGGGAACTGCCTTGGGGGAGACGAACGAAACCGCGTCGATGTGTTTGAATCCCGCGCTGATCAAGGCTTTCAGATAGTCGACTTTCAAGTAGCCAGGGATCTGCTGGGCCAGACCTTGCCAGGCATCGCGGGGGCATTCGATGAGTTTTATTTCAGGCATTTGGATTTGGAACTAACCCAAGCAAAATCATAAACGCAGAGTACGCTGAGGACGCAGAGTAAATCACGGTTTTCCTATTGGCGAATAGTTTAAGTCTGTAACACGCCCACTTTGAACTCCGCTACATCCGGATTTAGCGCCGCGGCTTCCAGCGCTATGGTGATTGCATCCCGAGTCTCCGCGGGGTCGATGATTTTATCGATCCATAATCGCGCTGCGCCGTAACGGGGATCGGTCTGCTCGTCGTAGCTGCGTTTGGTGGAGTCAAATAGCTCTTTTTTGTCCTCTTCGGTTAATTGCTTGCCGCTGCGTTCCAGTTGTTTGATCTTGATCTCTACCAGCGTAGCGGCAGCCGAATCGCCACTCATCACCGCGTAGCGCGCTGTCGGCCAGGCGAAGACGAATCGCGGATCGTAAGCCTTGCCGCACATGGCGTAGTGGCCGGCCCCAAACGATCCGCCGATAATGACCGTGATTTTCGGCACTACGGAATTCGAGACTGCATTCACCATCTTTGCGCCGGCCTTGATGATGCCGCTCCACTCGGCGTCGCGGCCCACCATGAATCCGTTTACGTCGTGCAGGAAGACCAGGGGGATCAGGTTCTGGTTGCAGTCCATGATGAAACGCGCGGCCTTCTCTGCCGATTCGGTGTAGATGACGCCGCCGAATTCGGTTCGCTTGCGCCCCTCGTGGTCGGTCTGCTGCGCGTGTATTTTTTGATTGGCTACTATGCCCACGGCAAAGCCGCCGATGCGCGCGTATCCGCAGAGAATTGTTTTCCCGTATTCCGGCTTGTACTCGTCGAAGCGGCTGCCGTCGATGATGCGGGCCAGCACTTCCCGCATGTCGTAGGGCTTGCCGGGCGACGAATCATAGATGCCGTAAATTTCTTCTGCTGCTAAAGCGGGTTCTGTGGGCTTGCGCCGGTCCCATGGGGATTGCCGGCGGTATCCCCATTTTTCTACGATGGCGCGAATGCGCGTAAGACAGGCCTCATCGTTGGGCTCACGGAAGTCGACCGTGCCGCTGATCGCCGAGTGCATCGCCGCTCCGCCCAACTCCTCGGCGGAAACTTTTTGTCCGATAGCCGCTTGCACCAGCGCGGGGCCAGCCAGGAAGAGGCCGCTTCCGTCGGTCATCAACACGTGGTCGCACATCACCGGGAGATATCCGCCACCGGCGACGCACATCCCCATGATGGCGGCGATTTGAGGAATTCCGCAGGCCGACATGACGGCGTTGTTGCGGAAGACCCGTCCGAAATCGTCGGTGTCGGGGAAGACATCTTCCTGCAAGGGGAGAAAAACTCCAGCGGAGTCGACCAGATAAATGGTCGGAATGCGATTCTCCAGCGCGATGTTTTGCGCGCGAATGACTTTCTTCGCGGTCATGGGGAAGAACGCTCCGGCCTTCACCGTGGCGTCGTTGGCGATGACCATCACCAGGCGAGTGTGAACCCGGGCAAGGCCGGTGACGACTCCGGCCGCCGCCGCTCCGCCCCATTCCTCGTACATGCCGTAGGCGGCATAGGCGCCCAGTTCAAAAAACGATCCGGGATCGACCAGAAAATTGATTCGTTCGCGGGCGGTGAGCCGTCCCTTGTTGTGCTGGCTTTCAATGGCTTTGGCACCGCCGCCTTCGCGAATTTGTTCTTCTTCGTTGCGTACCTGCGAAACCAAGTCGGCCAGAAATCGCATGTTGGCTTCGAATCGCGCGGTGGTGGGATCGACGTGGCTCTCGATCACCGGGGACGCGGTCGGCGGCGTGGGGTCGTTACGGTCGGCCATAAGGAGAACGGGAACCGCTTTAACGTATACCAGTTCAAGCGCAACTAGCTAGTGGCGGCAATTGGAACAGTATCCGCCGATTTCGAGGCGGGCGACCACGATGTGGAAGCGGCAGTCGCGTTCCATTTGCTCTTTCAGCGATTCGAAGATTTCGCTGACGAACTCGGTGATTTTGCCGCAGCGGAGACAGGCCATGTGGATGTGGTCGCGCCCGAGTTTGCGCTCGTAATAGTGGCCTTCGCCGTTGATGTGCATCAGGTCAAGTTCGTCGATCATGCCCTGACGCTTTAGCAGGTGAAGAGTGCGATAGACGGTGCTGCGGTCGACAGAAGAGTCGATCGCTTTGGCCTTACGTAGAATCTGAGTGGCGTCGAGGTGCTTGCGCGCGGTTTCGATCACGGTGAGGATGGCCCGCCGTTGCTGGGTCATGCGGATGCCGCGTTGCGTAAGCTGGGCTTGCAGGCGGCCGGGAATTTCAGTTTGA
>DATBAT010000246.1:0-17375 GCA_036271375.1 Terriglobales bacterium | reverse complement strand
GCAATGAGGTTCGGTCGCCGCTGGCCCGACCGGGGGCACACGGAACGTCCCCCAGTTTTTCCCGCCGAAGTTCTTCCCGCAGAAACGCGGACACAATCAGCCTCGCCGATTCCGGCCCAGGGATGAGACAATTGCCCGCCTCTCACGCCTGAGCGATATGAAGCTCGACCGATACTTCTATAGCATCTCCGCCTTAGTTTTTGTTTTCGTCACCTTCTGGGGATTTCACTCCTTCTACCTCTATTGCAAGGCCGCAGGCGACAACCCCATCGCGCCGGAAATGTTCGTTCTGGACTCTATTCATGGCGCGGCCATGTCCGCCTGGATTCTGCTCTTCTTAGTGCAAGCGATGCTTATCGGCGTCCGCAATCGCCGGCTGCACATGAAACTCGGCTGGGCTGCACTGGCAATCGCTCCCGTCCTGGCCGTCTGCGGTGTTGTCACTGCCTTCCGCTCCGTCCAGTCCGCGCCGGAGTTCGTCTTCTTCGCCATGCCCTACCCGCGATTCCTGCTGGTCATGTTCGCGGAGATCGCGCTCTATGCGTCATTCGTGGCAGCGGGACTCATCACCCGAAAACGTCCGGCAATCCACCGCTCCATGATGCTGTTGGCCAGCCTAAGGATCCTTGCCGGCGCAACCGCCCGCATTCCGACGCTCTATCCCGTTTTCAGCCATGCCGGATGGCCCGGCCTTTTCGGCCCCGTCTTCGCCTTGGGCGCGGTGCTGCTGGTTGTTAGGTCCGTCATGATCCGGAAACTCGATAGGCCCTTCGCGGTTGGATACGCGGCGATGGTCGCCGTATGCATCATGGCTTCCCAGCTTGCCTTGACCGAGACGTGGAATCAGATGGCCACGGTTATGCTTAAGCACTGATCGGGGGCCGATCAAACACAAGGTCTCTCCACTCTGGCAGATCATCGCATTCGCGATAATCTGCTCCGGTCGAGATGACAGAGTTGGGATGGGAGGGCAGAGTGCGGTGCCACCTGTCCCGAATCCCCGGTGATAGACTTCGCTCGGAGAAAAGCCGGGGAATCCATGAAACCACCAGCGAACGTCAAGACGCCGGCGCAATACATCGACTCACTCCCCGCCGATCGTGCGAAGACGATCGCGACGGTGCGCATTGGTGAACAAGCACATTCCGCGCGGCACGAGAAAAGCCGGGGACAGACGGAACGTTCCCCGTTTGTCGACGAATGGAAAGTGGCGGTGCGCGGAAACACAAGGTATCTCCGCTGCGCGCTCGGCTTCGCCTTCACGCTCCGGTCGAGATGACAGGCTTCCCTCGCGGAACAAAAGACTATTTCTGAGCCGCAGACCCGAGTACCTCATATTCGACGTGGCCCTGATGAGCACAGGCCTTGAGTTCGTCGGTGTTGATGGGTGGCGCAGGCTGCCCGGCAGGGACGGAACTACAGCGCATGTTTTCTTCGAAGCCAGGGGCGGAGAAGATAAACACCAGGCTGATGCTGTCTGTGCCGATGTTTTTGAGACCGACCCAGGTCTCAGCCGGAAAAAAGACCGTGCCTCCGGCGTGCACGTCGTATTCTTTGTCGCCTAAAGTGACCTGCGCGGTGCCCGTCTGGATCAAAAGGATTTCGTCCTGCCCAAGGTGCTTATGGCGCGGAATCACCCCTCCGGGCGGAATGTCCTCGGTTCCCAGCACCAGGTGTTTCGACCCGCTATTCCGCGGAGTGACTTTCAAAATGAATTCGGCAGTTGGGGTGGGCAGCACTCCGAGAGGACGCCGGACCCGCGCTTCTCCTTCAGTCTTTTCAAGCACAAGGGTTTTGGCACCTTGAGACTGTGCGAAGCCGATGGCCGTCATGAGCGTCATAAGGATGGACAGGATTGTCTTTTTCATAGTTCCCCCAACCTATCAAGCACACCGTGGCCACGATAGTAAGAACGCGACATCGCACGAGAAATTTTGTTGCCAAGGTTTGCAGGAATTACGCACGCACTCCCTGGAACTGCGGTAAGCTGGGCCGCGTGATGCTCTGCTCCCGCCCAGCGCCTGCTCTGCGTCATCTCATCCGCTACTACTACCAGGTCGAGACTCAACTGGCCGGTAGAGCCGTGTTGCAACCGGTACCGGCCAGAAGTCCACAGGCAATTGAGTTTACTTTCGGTACGCCTTACGAAGTTCGCCGGCTTGATCGGTGCAGCGTTAAGAATGCGCACTCCATCGCGCTCATCGGCGCTCAGACGTTTCGGCGGGTCAACCTGGTTATGCACGGGAGAATTGACGCATTCACCGTTGTGTTTCAACCGGGTGGCATGTTTGCATTGTTTTCCGTGCCCGCCGAGGAGCTAACCAATGAGGACTTTGACGGAGAAGCAGCGTTTGGCCGGGGACTCGGCGAACTGGAGCGTCGACTGGGCGATGCCGCCTCATTTACCGATCGCGTTCGGGTTGCGGATGCATTCTTGTGCGCGAAACGCCCCGCGTCCGATTCCGTCGGCGGTATCGGCCACGCCGCGGCGAAAGTGCTTTTGACCAGCGGATGCGTGCGAGTGTCAGACCTCGCACACGACTCCGGGCTTGGGATCCGCCAGTTTGAGCGCCGCTTTCGCTACGAGATAGGAATCCCGCCCAAACTGTACGCCCGGATCGTTCGATTCGAGTCTGCCCTTCGCCGTAAGGCCGCAGCGCCCGAAGCCCGTTGGACCGACATTGCCCATGATCTGGGATATCACGATCAGATGCACATGGTGCACGATTTCAATCGCCTGTCGGGAGACAGTCCAACCGCCATCGGCGGTCAACTCGACATGTTCGTGCAACCGGAAGTGCTGTCAGTGCGGGGTCGGTATACGGACCTGAATCAGTTGCCGGGGTGGATGACGGAATTGCCCACAATGGTCTCGTGAATGCGATCGGAGGCGCCGCGTCAGCAGGCACGCACCGACCGTCCTCTGCGAACAAGTCGACTCCGTATCAGTCAAGCCTTTTCGACTTAAGCCTTCTTAACGTTGGCGATCTTGCCTGCCTGCTTTTTTATTCCTTCGAGCATGCCTTTGAAGACGATTCCATGAAACGGCATAACCGCATACCAATAGGTAATACCCCAAAGCCCTCTGGGCCGGAAGCGAGCGATCATCTTCAGTTTGCATTCTTCTGCCGAAACCGGAGTGATGCAGAACTCGAGCGCAGCCGTCCCGGGTAACCGCATCTCGGCACGAAGTATGAGTGAACGATCTTGCTCCACTCCGACGACGCGCCAGAAATCCAAGGCGTCGCCATAATTCAGGCGATCAGGGTTTATGCGGCCGCGCCGCAAGCCAGGCCCTCCTACCAGGCGGTCCATGCCTCCTCGAATTTTCCATAACCATTTCGAGGAGTACCACCCGTGCGTGCCCCCAAGCATACTTACCGCCTTGAATACCGCCGGCGCCGGCGCGTTCACGCTGACTTCGCGTTCGTCCTCAAATACAGTTCCGCCAGCCCAGTCGGGGTCTCCGGGAATGGGGCCGGCCATCGACCAGCTCGTCTCCACTGTGCCGTCCGCGGTTTTGCTCCGGGCGACTGTGATGGCCTCGCGAACCGAAAGTAGTCTCTGGGGAATAATTTTCGTTATGCGATCGTCCCTTGCGACAACGGGATTTCGCAGGCCTTCGGCCAGCGGGCGCGCGATTTCCTTGTTTAAAGGTGTGACGAGGTGGATCCAGTACGAGCTGAGGGTCGGCGTCAGCAGTGGCAGGGGAATGATCAGGCGTTTGTGAAGGCCAAGCTCCTCGGCCATGATCTTCATAATTTCGAGATAGGTAAGTACTTCCGATCCCCCGATGTCATAGGTTTGTCCGATAGTCTCGGGCTTTTCCAGCAAACCTTCGAGGTATGCCAACACATTTCGTACGGCGATCGGCTGGCACTGGGTTCGAACCCACTTCGGGGTAATCATGACCGGGAGACGCTGCACCAAATACCGAAGGATCTCGAATGAAGCAGAGCCCGATCCGATGATCATCGCTGCGCGTAACGCAGTCACCGGTACACCGGCCGAGCCGAGGGCCTTCTCGACCTGGCGACGGGATGTCAGATGTTCGCTCAATCCATTGCCCATCTCCCCCAATCCACCCAGGTAGATAATGCGTTCAACCCCGGCTAGTTTGGCTGCACGGGCGAAATCGGTGGCAAGTTTTAGGTCTTTCTCGGCGTACGCGGCGCCAGCCGAAATCATCGAGTGGACTAGAAAATATGCGGCCGTACATCCCGAAAGCGCTTTAACCAGCGCCGCCTCATCACTCAGATCGACCTGAATGGTTTCTGAGCTGGAATGATTGGCCCACGGGCGGTCTCTCAGTTTGCGGGGTGAGCGCACCAGGCAGCGCACTGCGTATCCCGATTCCAGCAGACGAGGGATGAGTCGACCGCCGATGTAACCTGTAGCGCCGGTGACAGCGATATTCTTTGCCGCGGCAGGTGCTTCGTGCGAGGCCATTGATTGGTTAAATCGATCCCTCTGCTGGCTGAAATCTTCTCCAGGAGTTCGTGCTTTAACCTCCTGCAGCAAGAGCCCTATTCGGTTCCTCTGTAAGTTGAAGAAGTCGCTGCCGACCTTTTCTCACGTTTTGGCTTTGCCAAGTCCAGCAAGCTTGCGTATGGACTAACCTACATTGCGCAAGGATATCCGTGTCATTTTCTCGCCAGTTTAGCGTCGTTGTGATTTTTGAAGCTTGTGCAAATCAATTTCAATTCGACGAACTCGCAAGTTTTTCGCGGTGATGAGTTTCCAGGCGGGTGGGCCACCCGGCGGAGGCTACGTCGCCGGAAGAGCCTGGAGAATCCATCGGCAGTAATCGACAATCTGCTCTCGGTTTTTTAGCGGAAGTAACACTGTCGTTGCCCTTTCGAAAGGCTCGACAGTCTCTAAATATTTCGTCCCTGGCGCCTGAAATTTCGCGAGCCAATATATCGCCAGCTCCCAACATTGACAAACGTGGGATGTCTTCGGCGGTACAGCTAATGATGAGCTCTATTTCGGCTCTTGCAAAAAACGCAAGGATGGTCCAACCTCATGGCTTCCCGATATCTGACCGGTCATAAGTAATCGAAGGGGAGGGTGGGTCGCCCGCGGGCGCACACTCACTGGTTCAGAATGGCCAAAGAACGAATTCTCGTGGTCGATGATGAACCCGCTATCCGCGAGATTATGTGTTCTGTGTTGGGCAGTGCGAACTACCCGTGTCATCAAGCCGGGTCGGGTGTCGAAGCGCTGGCGTTGCTGGACTCCGGCGAGCATTTCGAGTTGATGCTGACCGACTTGAAGATGGAAGAGATGAGCGGAGCCCAACTGCTGGAACGCTCCAAGGAAAAGTTCCCTGATATGCCGGTGATTATGGTCACCGCAGTCTACGACATCTCTGTTGCGTTGAATGCGCTGCGCAATGGCGCGTATGACTTTCTGGCCAAGCCGTTTGAGCGCGAACAATTGCTGGCCACGGTGCGCCGCGCTTTAGAAAATCGCCGCCTGAAAATTGAGAACCGCACCTACCAGGCTGACCTGGAAGCCAAAGTGGAGGCCCGCACCCGCCAGTTGCGCGAAGCCTGGGAGGAGTTGGAACGGTCCTATGATCGAACGCTGCAAGCGCTGGGAGATGCTCTCGATCTGAAGGACGCGGAAACGGAAGGCCATTCGAAGCGCGTGACCGCATTTACCATTGCGATTGCGCGCGTGATGAAAATCCCCGAGGAGCAGATTCGAGTGATTGCTCGCGGCGCGTTCCTGCACGACATCGGCAAGATGGCGGTTCCCGACGCCATTCTACGGAAACCCAGCGCCTTAACTCCCGACGAAATCGCGATCATGCGCGAACACTGCTATCACGGCTACCAAATGGTAAAGAGAATTCCATTTCTCTCCGAAGCGGCGGAGATCGTGTATTCACATCAGGAGAAATTCGACGGAACCGGATATCCCCGGGGGTTGAGGGGTGAGGAGATTCCCCTGGGCGCAAGAATCTTCGCGGTGGCGGACACGCTGGACGCAATTACCTCGGACCGTCCCTATCGAGCGGCGCAGAGTGTGGCTGCGGCGAAAACTGAGATTCAGAAATTTTCTGGCCGCCAGTTTGATCCGCAAATCGTGAGAGTGTTCGTCTCCATGCCCGACGGGCTGTGGGGAACGCTTCGCAGCCAAATCACATAGACTATTGAAATTCCGTCCGCCTCTCCGCGTCACTAAATCCCTCTTGATTTAGAACCTCCCGCCGCTCGGCAAAGGAAATGCTGATCTTGGCGCTACGAAGGATATACCCATAAGTGCCTTGCTTTCTTAATTTTACGCGCAACCGATGGCGGTATAATACCGCCGCTTTTTCGCCATCCTTCTGATTCCGCAGGGTGCCCCAGGGGAGGTGTATTGGAACGCTCAGAGACGCGAGCGACCACCGGCTCTTCAGTTTCGAATTAAAATGGCTTTGAGGAAAACTATGGCTTTAATGAGAACTTCCAACCCGGCTTTGAGTGATGGCGCGTTTCGCGGTGTCGGCACTGCCTATGGCGAGCCGATGACGATTTCGGGTGCCGTCAACAAGACCGGCATTTTGCTGATCTGCGCGGTCGCGACCGCCATCTGGAGTTGGACGCGCTTCACGACCGCTCCCGACTCGGCGATGGGCATGCTGGTAGTCGGCGGCATCGGCGGATTTGTGGTGGCGCTGGTCACCATCTTTAAAAAAGAATGGGCGCCGCTTACGGCCCCGCTCTATGCGTTGCTGGAAGGGTTGGTGCTGGGTAGCATTTCGGCGATGTACGAGGTGCGGTTTCATGGGATCGCCATCCAGGCAGTGGGACTTACGTTCGGCGTGCTGTTTGCGCTGCTGGTGGTTTATCGAACTGGTCTGATTCGGGCGACGGAAAACTTTAAGTTGGGCGTCTTCGCTGCAACCGGCGGGATTGCGTTGTTTTATCTGGCGCAGTTTGCACTGGGATTTTTCGGCATTCGCTTCGCGTCCATCAATGGCAGCGGCGCGATCGGAATTGGGTTCAGCCTGTTCGTGGTGGTGATTGCCTCGCTCAACCTGGTGCTCGATTTTGATTTCATCGAGCGCGGTGCTGCGGCGCAGGCGCCGAAATACATGGAGTGGTATGCGGCTTTTGGTTTGATGGTGACGTTGGTCTGGCTGTATATGGAAATATTGCGGTTGATGGGCAAACTGCGCGACCGTCGCTAAGGGGGGAACGATGCTTAAGGCTCTACTGCACTGGGTGTTGAACGCGGTGGCGATCATCCTGGTTTCGCGGCTGATTGCGGGATTTCAGGTCAGCGGCTTAGCCGCGGCGCTGATCGCGGCCCTGGTGGTGGGCTTTCTGAATGCCACCATCGGTTTCGTGATCAAGGTCATCACTTTTCCCCTTTCCATCATCACCCTGGGACTGTTCTGGCTCATTATTAATGCGGTCATGCTGGAGCTTGCCTCCGGGTTGGTGCCGGGATTCAAGATTCTGAGTTTCGGCGCAGCATTCTGGGGAAGCATTGTACTGAGCATCATCAACATGATTTTCCGCGCGCTGACTTCCGAGAAGCACTGATTTGTCAAGCGACGGTGCGCGCGAGTTTGGCATGGTGACCATCCCGGCGGGCTGGTTTCTCATGGGCTCGGAAGCCAACCAGGAGAACGAGCGTCCCGTGCATCGCGTGTGGGTGGATGCTTTCCAACTCTGCGCCTGCCAGGTTACGAATCAGGATTACGGCCGCTTTCTTGTGGAAACTGAAACTACTCCGCCTCCTTCCTGGAACGATCCAAACCTGAATCATCCCCGGCAGCCGGTGGTTTCTGTCTCTTGGTTTGAGGCCATGAAGTATTGTGACTGGCTCAGTCCTCAGTGGGGCAAGCCCTGCCGCTTGCCCACTGAGGCTGAGTGGGAGCGTGCTGCACGTTGCGGAGTGGATGGATCGCTTTATCCCTGGGGAGACGAGCCGCCGCAGTCGCGGCCTGATTATTCGTCCCGTTGGAAGACCGGCAGTGAGCCCGTCGCAACGCAACCTGCCAATAGCTATGGGCTTTTCGATATCGGCGAGAATATTCACGAGTGGTGCAGCGACTGGTTCCAGGCTGACTATTATTTGCATTCGCCGGAGCGGAATCCACAGGGACCGGAAGCAGGGGTGCGAAAGGCTTCGCGCGGAGGCTCATGGCGGCACCATGTGAAAATCAGCCGGTGCGCTGCGCGGGCCAGCATTCCCCCGGCGTTTCAATATGCGGACTATGGTTTCCGGGTGGCTAGCGGGGTTTAGCGGCGGGACGCAACGCGGCCACTACTTCCGCCACGTTGGTTTCCTGAAACAGACGGATTGCGGCGATGCCCACGGCTCCGGCATCTACGCATGATTTCGCGTTGGCCAGCGTTATCCCGCCGAGCGCGAGCACTGGAATTGGATTTTGAGACGCTTCGCTGAGGCGATCCAGTCCTTGAGGCGCCGCAGTTCCCTTTTCGAAGACCGGGCCGAAGACTGCGAAGTTCGCGCCTTCTTCCGCGGCCTTTCTCACTTCTTCTTTCGAATGGCACGACACACCTATTACCGCTTCGCGCCAAATTCTCCTTACCTCTTTGACCGAGATTTCGTTTGCGGGAAGATGCACGCCTTGTACGCCTGCCGCCCTCGCGACATCCACGCGCGCGTTGATCAGAACTTGCGTTGGAAAATTAGTTTTTAGCTTTTGGATCTTAGTTCCCAGTTCTTCCTGGCCGCGGGAGGATAAGTCTTTCTCACGGAGCTGAATGTAGTCGACACCCGCGGAGATTGCTTCGGAGACTTTGGACAGAAAATCGCCGGAGAATTGGCGGCGGTCCGTGATGTAGTACAGAATCACGGATTGGTCTTAGCGATTTCAGGCGTGGCTTCGTGGGCCGCAGGCTGCGGCGTCAGATGATACTTGGTGAGCGCGTCTTTCAGGACTTCGAAACCCTCTTCCGGCGAATCAACGAAATGGATCAAATCGATGTCGTGCGGCGAAATGACTCCAGTATCGATCATGTGCTGGAAGTTGATTAACTTTTTCCAGTACTCGCTACCGTAAATCACAACGGGAATTTTCTTGGCCAGCTTTTCGGTCTGCGCCAGAGTCAGAATCTCGAAGAGTTCGTCGAACGTTCCGAAGCCGCCGGGGAAAACCACCAGAGCTTTCGCCAGATACGCAAACCAGAACTTCCGCATGAAGAAGTAATGGAACTGAAAGTTCAACGACGGCGTGATGTACGGATTGGCGTGCTGTTCAAACGGCAGATTGATATTCAGTCCGATGGATTTTGCGCCGGCGTCACGCGCGCCCCGGTTGGCAGCTTCCATAATTCCGGGGCCGCCGCCGGTGGTCACGACAAAACGCTGGCGGCGCGCGGGAATTTGCTTCGTCCACTGCGCCAACAAGAAGGCGAGCTTGCGGGCATCTTCGTAGTAGCGTGCCATATCGACTGCCGCCAACGCATGAGTATGTAACTCGGCTTGCGTTGCCGGATAGTTTTTTAAATTTTCCTGCGCGTCAGCCAGGCTGTGAAAGCGTGCCGATCCAAAAAAGACAACTGTGTCTTGAATTTGCTCGCGGCGAAAGCGCGTCAGTGGTTCAGTGTATTCCGAAATAATGCGAATGACGCGGCCATCCGGGCTCTTGAGGAACGGCTCGTTTTCATAGGCCAGGGGCGCGGATGGGAGAGGCGTATCGCTCATGAAGAAAAGATCTTTCAGGCTTGCGGCGGCCGGTATTCGTTGTAGTGAGCGGCCTCTGAGAAGCCAACCCAAATATCGAGGATGCCCAAGCCACTGCAAATCCCGCGAAAGAAACCGCTGGCGATTGCGGGACGCAGGTCAGGATAGCGGAGCAGAAGGAAGTTGTCTGTCCATTCGTTGCTCCAGGGAAGCAGGATAAGCAACACGCCGGTTACTGCGCACACGAATACGAAGGTGAGCACGGACACGCGATGCAGCCACAAGTCCGCTCCGCGACGTGCGGCAAATGAACTTGCAGTTGTGGGTGGTAACGACGTCTGTGGATCGGCACTCACGTGGCGCACATCCTGGGCGTCAAGAGAAGCGACATCTGAACATTCTACGACTTAACTCCCTTGATGCGCTCGGCCACGTCACGATAGTCGATGTTGCTGCCATAGACTTCCATGAAATGTTTCAGCGCCAGCGGCTTGTTCGAAGCCGATTCGTAGGCCGACCCGAGTTCGTAATGCAGGGCGGTGCAGGTTTCTCCGTCGATGCCGGGAAGCGAAAGCGCCTTTTCATACCAGCGGATCGCGGCTTCGGGCACGCCCTTGTCGAGGAAGCACTGCGCCAGCCAGGTGTAGGCCTGCATGAGGTGTGGGAAGGGATTTCCCCGCTCCACGGCCTGGCAGACCTTCTGCAACTCACTGATGGCTTCGTCGAGCAGTCCCATTTCGCGGAACGCAACACCCAGGTTGTAGTGCGTCTCCGGGTCTTCCGCGGCTACGTTTGAGTCTTCTTCCAGGTCGCTCTTCAAATCCGAGAACATATCGGAGATGTCGATTCCCGGCGAAGATTGCGCCATGGACGACTGCGGAGTGCCGAGAGTGCGCGGTTGTTGTACGAAGGAACTCGCAGCGAGATGCGCTTCCAGCGCGGGAGCCGGGGCAGCGGCGCTGCCAGCCGTGCGCAAAGGAGCAGGTGTCGGCTTGATATCTAAACGCGGAGCCCCACCTTCGCCGAGGAAAGAGTCGCCCAACGAGCTTTCGAGATCGGCGACCAGGTCGTCGAGCCCGTCCGCAGGCTGAATCGACGCTTGCGGCTGAGAGGCAGCCGAATGCGCGGCAGCGTTGTGAGGAAATCCTCCCATGCCACCGACGTTGATCGATGGCGGTGGAACAAGCGGACGGCCCATCGGAAGCGAAGGAGCGTCGTCCGAGACGACTTCGATTTCGTCGAGCGAAATTTCTTTTTCTTCCGGCTTCGACCTAGCTTCGGCAGCGTCGATCTGGCGGCGCAACTCCAACACCGTTGCGGAGTCGGCTTTCATCTTCTCGAGCTTGCGCAAACCAGTCTTGGCCTGGTCGACCATGGATTGCGCGAGATAGAACTTCACTTCCTCAACAATCTCGGTAATCGCGTCAGCTTCTGAATCCACCGGTTTCGGTACGAGGCCTTTCGGCTTGGCCGCTTGCACGACTGGAGCTGGGGTAGATACAGGCTCAGTAACCTGGACGTCCCATTCTTCGGAAAGATCGATTTCAGCGTTGGACTTGGCGGCTGCTGCGGGAGACGCGGCTTTCACCGGCTCTTCTGCGGGCTTCTGCGGGACCAACGCGGGAGCATGCCAGAACAAGCCAGCGGCTTTCGCCGGCGGCGGTGCGGGCGGATCAATCGGCGTCAACGACGCGCCCCGACTGATACCTGACTCCAGAGAAGATTCCAGCGTGGAAGAGAACACCGGCGTGAAAGGTACTTCGCTCAAGTTCTCGGCTGAACCGTCGCCAGAGGAAACTCGGCTTTCGTACTTCGTCGCTAGTTCTGCGTAACGCTTGGCTTCTTCGGGATATCCGGCCTCGCGATAAATACCTTCCAGCGTGCGGGCAGCGACGCCCGCCTCGGCGAAGCGCCCGGCGCGAGTGTGCAGAGAAGCGAGCCGCTGATTCAACCGCTGATCTTTCGGGGCCTTGGGTAGCACTGCCTCTAAGGGTTCAAGCGCCTTCTCCGGCATGTTGTAGGAGATAAAAAGTTCTGCATCGGTGAGCGCCGCACGAACTGCTATGGCGACTTCATCCGGATAGCGCTGCTCGATGAATGGCGACGAAGCTTCGAGGTCTTCGACTAGGACCGTACCTTCTTCCGCCGAAATCAGACTTGCGCTTTCGGTTCCGCCCAGGCGTGCCACGACCTGTTGATAGTTGCGGGCGTGAATCTGGTTCTGCGGCTCCAGTTGCGTGAGCTTCTGGTAGTAGTCGCGCGCCTTTTCCAGCTGGCCCGCCTGTACGTAGCCGTGGGCGAGCAGTTCGTAAACTTCGGTGTGGTGGGTGTTCTCGCCAGCTTTCTTCAGCAGGCTGAGTACCGTCTCGAGCGCCGCGGTATTGTCGCGAACGGGGCCGATCATTCCGTGCAGCGTGTCAAGAATGCGGGGCGAATCGGTGCCAAGCAGGCGATCGGAGTACTGTGAGTAAACCTTCAGCGCATCTTCAAAGCGGTTCGCCTGTACCAGCCCATCGGCATAAGCATTGATCGCCGACGAATCGTTGTGAACCGTAATCAGCTTTGCGCCCAATCCACCCGCTTCGTTCAAGCGTCCAGTTTTGATGTAAGCCTGGAACAGGATGTTGAGTCCCTCGGCTGAACTGTCGAGATCGGCGACCTGCTCCAGAGTCTGGATGGCCGCGGAAAGATCGCCTGAGTCGTAAGCCAGGCGTCCACGCAGCAACAGAGCCGTGCTGTTGGTGGGCTCCAAAGTCAACATGCGCTGTACGATTTCCCCGGCGGCGCCCAAGGATCCGCGCGCTCTGAGGTTTTCGACGGCAGTAGCAAAAATGTCCCAGGCTTCTTTTTTCTTGTTGAGCCGGATGTAAACTTCCGCCAGGCGGGTACGCATGGCGACGTTTTCCGGATCCATCTCCAATGTCTTCTGGAAAATACGGACAGCTTGCTCGAGTTCTCCGGCGCGGAGGAATTCTTCAGCTACTTGCAGATATTGGGCTCGCGCGTCATTGAACAGTCCCTGCTGGGTGAAGAGTTCCGCGAGTCGCAAAACGGTGTCGACCGAAGGCTTCAGCTTGCTGAGCTTCTTGTACATGGCGATGGCCTTCACGGTGAATCCCTGTGAGGCGTACGCATCGCCGACGTTCTTGAAATTTTGGAGCGCCTTGTCGGTCTGACCGAGGCGTGAGTAGAGGTCTCCCACGGTGTTCATCACCGTGAGGTCCTTGGGGTCGGCCTTTAGGACTTTCTCGTACTCGTTGATGGCGTTCTGCAGCTTACCCTGCTGGACATTCTTCTCCGCAGCGCCGAGAGCCTTCTGCTTGTTAAATCCGAAACCAAACGCCATAAGAGACCAACTCCGAGCTTCGTCCTGAGTTTTTACGAAGTTCTTCCGTTTGTTGCGGGAACCTTAAGACCATCCAAAGGACAATGCGGCTGTCAGTGCGAGCGCTGGCCTTTCGGACAAGGCCCATTGTAAGACGGAGTCACCAGAATCGTATGGTTACCAAGGGTTACCGGAAGGGAGTGTACGAACGAGTTAGTTTCTGATTTCGTGCTTGCTGATGAAGCAGTGGGACTTATCCGCTAACGCGTTAGGCGCGCGCCGCCAAGAGGAAGAATAACAGCACCAAAAGTAACGGCTTGGGCAGAAGCCGCATGATCTTCCACACCATATAACTCATGGCAGGTTCACTCAAAAAGGCTGGATTTTTGAACCGCATGATTTTACGGAAAATAAAGGAAAAGGCAAGTGGGGTGCGACTTTTAAGCGTTGGCCCGGGCCCGTTGTTCGAGCGGCAGACGCAGGAAGAACGTTGTGCCTTTGCCGGGAACACTATCAAACCAGATTTTGCCGCCGTGCTTTTTCACGATGATGGAATGCGCCATGGCGAGGCCCTGGCCTGTTCCCTTGCCGACTTCCTTGGTAGTAAAAAAGGGGTCAAAGATCCGGCCGCTGATTTCTTGCGGGATGCCGGTTCCGGTATCGCTGATGCGGATCTCGACCCATTCGCCTTCTCGTTTCGTGCTCAAGATGATGGCGCCTTTACCCGTGCCCTGCTTCTTAACAACGTCAGTCACAGCATGGGATGCGTTAATCAGCAAATTCAGAATCACCTGATTGAATTCCCCTGCATTGCAAGGCACCAGCGGCAATGCCGGATCGAAGTCCATCTGGACGTCGGCGAAATGCCGCCACTCGCTGCGGGCCACGGTGACGGTCAGTTCAATCGCGCGATTAAGATTGATCGGTTGCATCTCCGCTGAGCCGGGATGCGAGAACTCCTTCATGGCACGGACGATCCTGGCGACGCGCCCCAGGCCTTCGAGCGAGTGCTCAATAGCGGAAGGCACCTCTGCCTTCAGAAAGTCGAGATCGACTTCCTGCGCGCGCTCCTGAAATCTAGCGATCAAGGATTCCCTGGCGGTTGATGTGGGATCGGCGAGCTGCGCGGACAACGACAATAGTTCGTCTACGACTATCCACGACTCTTTTATGAATTGAGTATTGTCCGTGACGTATTGGACGGGAGTATTGATCTCATGCGCCACCCCGGCCGCCAGTTGGCCGATTGCTTCCAGCTTGTGCGCCTGCCGCAACTCTTCTTCGAGTGATTTTCGCGTGGTGATGTCGGCGCCGGTGATTAGGAACTCAGCTTTCCGCGAATTCTTGAAACGGATGGGATTGACGGTGATTGCGAGAAATCGCCGCTTGGATTCTTTTTCGAAAGTCAGGTCATCGTACCGGCGCTGACCCGCGGGCGACGGCCACGACTGAATCTCCAAATCGAGATTCTGAAGCCATTTGATTCCGCAGTTCTCCAACGACTTTCCTGCGACGTCGGATTCAGAAAGCCCAAAGACGGACGCCGCAGCCTGGTTCCAACGGTTGATAGCGCCACGATCGTCTGTGCCAATCAAAATGGATGGCACAAAATTGATGAACAGCTCGGACTCGCTGCGCGCTCTTGCTAGTTCCAGGGTGCGCTGGCGCAACTCCGATGCCGCCATCAGGCTGCAAATCACGCAAAAAACTACGAGGGTGCCCAAACCCATTAGCGTGGATCGTCCTTGTTTCCCCTGGTTCACTACCGCGCGCAGCAAATCCTGGTTTTCTTCTTCGACCAGCTCGCGCGATATCTGTTCGATCCGGTCCATATCGTCTTCCATCCGGTCGAATTCCCGTTTGGCCCTGGCATCATCATTCACTTTCGCGGATCGAATCAGTTCCATTTTGGTGGGCTCAATGCGTTTCAGCAGGAATGCAAGCTCGGAAACCCGTGGGTTGCCGGCGAGTTCCTGGTCAAGACGCTGGATGCTCTCGTCAAGAATGGAAGAGGCACGGATGGCATCGATGGCGCGGTCCCGAATCTCAGCCTTTTCATTGGCAACTATGAGTTGCGCCTGCGCCTGCCCCATGGTCAGAATCGCGGCCTCTGCATCGCTGGCCGAATCGGCGCGAACCTGCGAGAGCTCCAGGGCATGCTCGGTCGCCTTATTTTGTTTGTAAATGGTGCGGCCACCGAGAATACCGACCGCAAGCAGGCCCACGATTGAAATGGTGGAAGCCGCCAGAAGCCGCTTCGACCAGGTCATTTCAAGAATACGATCCACCGGCACAGACTTCCCCCGCGTCGAGAAGGAGTTCTCCACAGTGGTTATCGACAAGCCGCCCGCCACCATTAACCGCTAAAGGGACGCGCTTTTCTGCCGATAGAAACAGTCATACGCTGCGACGGTCGTCATAATTTGAAAAACATCGCGTTCCTCTACTTTCGCAATGTGGTTCTCGCGCTGACCGTATTGGCGGACAGCGGCATATCCCAAAGTTACGACAAAAAAGAATTCAAATTCCCCAAAGCCATACCTGCGCCAGTGAACAATAAGCTCACTCCGGCGCGCTCGCAGTTGGGGAAGATGCTGTTCTTTGATCCGCGCCTATCCGCCTCCCAGGAGATGAGTTGCGCTACCTGCCACAACCCGTTGCTGGGCTGGTCCGACGGTCTTCAAACCGCCATGGGGAACGGCACACAGTTGCTGCCACGATCTACGCCCTCTCTCGCCAACAGCGCGTACCACAAATTCCTTATGTGGGATGGCCGCTACCACGAACTGGAAGACCAGGCGGTGAGGCCGATTCAGTCGTCGGCGGAAATGAACGCTTCCATGGAAGATATCGTGGCCACACTCAATTCGAAGCCCGGATACGTAGAGGCATTCGAGCGGGCTTATCCAAAAGAAGGAATCTCTCAGGAAACCGTGGTCAAGGCGTTAGCGAGCTTCGAGCGGACCATCGTTTCGAATCAAACTCCATTTGATGCCTGGGTCGACGGCAAGCAGGACGCGATCACCGCGTCAGCAAAGCGCGGGTTCGCACTCTTTGTGGGAAAAGCGCAGTGCGCGCTCTGTCACCAGCCCCCGTTTTTTACCGATGATGGGTTCCACAATATTGGCTTGCGCGACAGCCACGATCAAGGCCGCTACGCTCTGGTCAAGGTGAAGGTACTGCAAGGTTCATTCAAGACGCCTTCGCTGCGCAACACGTTTCGAACCACTCCGTATATGCACAACGGTTCCTATCGGACGTTGGCCGAAGTGGTTGCCCATTACAACCGCGGCGGCGACAACAAAGAAAATCTCGATCCCAACATTAAACCGTTGGGTCTTAGTTCTTCAGAGCAACAAGAACTCGTCGATTTTTTAGAAACGCTGACAAGTAAGCCCCAAGCGATTGTCTTACCGCGATTGCCTGACTAAGGAAGGACCGATGCTCAAGCTGTTTACCGTGATCACATTGCTGGCCGCATCATTCGGCGGGACCGCTACCGCCGAAAATTATGTTGTCGACCAAAAGAACAAAACTTTCCTCTACAACGGAGTGAAGGCGGAGATCTTGAAAGTGAAAGTTGGTGACGTGGTCGAATTCAGAAACCTGGATCCTTACTTTCACAATGTCTTCTCGCTCTCCGACGCTATGCTCTTCGATTTGGGATCGTATCCGGCCGGGCAATCCAAGTCGGTGACCTTCGACAAACCGGGCAAGGTCGAGGTGGAGTGCGCGATTCATCCGCTGATGAAGATGACGGTGGAGGTCAAGAAGTGATTTCGCGCATGCTGGCGGCTTCGCTGCTAACCGCGATGCTGCTTCCCACGGCGTTCTCGCAAGACACGGAAGACTTGGTCGAGAAGGTCTCGACGCAACCGGTGATCCGTGGCGGGGCAACGTACAAGAGCTACTGCGCGCTGTGCCACGGCGAACGCGGCGACGGCAATGCACGCGGGGCCAGGCTGCATGTTGACATGGACCTTCAGATTCACAAGCAGACGCCAGACTTCTATCAGCAGATTATTCACGGAGGCGGCGCTGCCGTGGGACGTTCGGTGTACATGCCGTCCTGGCAATTTGAGCTTTCGGACGAGCAGATCGGCGACATCATCGCCTATCTGGACATTGTGAATGACCAGGTGCGGCGCGGCGAAGTGGTCTACAAGAGTAACTGCATCGTCTGCCACGGCGTTCACGCGGACGGGCGCGGCCGCGCAGCCCGCATATACGATCCTCCACCGGCAAACCTGACCTTGAGCACCAAGAACGACGCCTACAAGAGCGACATTATCCGGCTGGGAAGCGCCCAGATGGGGCGCTCGAAGACAATGCCGCCCTGGGGTGATCATCTCAGCGAGATCGAAATGCAGGATTTGTTGGCATATCTGCGGTCGAT
>DATBAT010000245.1:0-12828 GCA_036271375.1 Terriglobales bacterium | reverse complement strand
CATCATGAGGTATGAGCCGTCGCCGACTAGTACGTACACTTCACGATCGGGATACGCCATCTTTACACCGAGTCCGCCAGCGATTTCGTAGCCCATGCAGGAGTAGCCGTACTCCATGTGATAGCCGCCGGGCATTCGCGTTCGCCAGAGTTTGTGCAGGTCTCCTGGTGTGCTGCCGGATGCGCCGACCAGAATGTCGGAAGGCTCGGTGAAATCATTCACGACGCGAATGATTTCCGCCTGCGTGATCGGAGGAGCCTTGGGAGTACTGTAGAGCTTCGTGACGTTCTCTTCCCACTCGGATTGCAGTGTCGAGATTTTCCGTTGGTACTCATCCGCAACCTTGAAAGAGCCCAACGCTTGTAGTAATTCTTCGAGCGTGGCGCGGGCGTCTCCAGTGAGTGCGACTGCTGCGTGTTTGTAGCCATCCAGTTCTGAGACGTTGATAGTGACGAAGCGAACTGATGGATTCTGGAATGCTGTCTTCGAGGCCGAGGTAAAGTCGCTGTAACGCGTCCCGATGCCAATGATTAAATCTGCGTCGCGGGCGAGGACGTTCGCCGCCGAAGTTCCGGTTGCTCCCACTGCTCCGACTCCCTGCGGATGGTCGAAGGGCAACGACCCTTTTCCCGCCTGTGACTCGCCTACGGGAATGCCGGTTGCCCCAGCAAACTTGGAAAGGGCTTCGGAGGCTTCCGAATAGAGCACGCCCCCACCAGCCACGATCATCGGAGCTTTCGCGGCCTTGATCCATCCCCCGGCGCGTGTGAGCAATGCGGCATCGCATCGGCTGCGCGGAATCTGCCACACACGCTTGCGGAAGAATTCTTCGGGAAAATCAAAAGCCTCAGCCTGCACATCTTGCGGCAGGCAAATTGTTACCGCGCCTGTTTCTGCGGGCGAAGTCAGAACACGTATCGCCTCGGGAAGGGACGTAAGCAACTGCTCAGGGCGCTGAATGCGGTCCCAATAACGCGACACCGGCTTGAAACAGTCGTTGACGGAAACGTCCTGGGTTTGGGATGACTCGAGTTGCTGCAAGACCGGTGCGACGTTGCGCCGGGCAAAAATATCGCCGGGGAGCAGCAGTACCGGTATCCGGTTGATAGTCGCGAGCGCCGCGCCCGTGACCATGTTGGTTGCGCCGGGGCCGATAGAAGTGGTGCAGACCAGCGTCCGTTTGCGGAACGCAGCTTTGGCGAACGCGGTGGCCGTGTGAACCATGGCCTGCTCGTTGCGGAACAGGTAGTAGCGCAGGCTCGGATCCTGCTCGAGAGCCTGACCTATTCCGGCAACGTTGCCGTGCCCGAAGATTCCCAGGCATCCTGCGAAGAAGCGGAACTCGCGTCCGTCACGCTCAACATATTGATTGCTGAGGAAAGCGACGATGGCTTGCGCAACCGTTAGGCATCTTGTCATAGGACTTGCCACCACTCAGGATAACGGTCTACTTCCGCAGCCTATTTTCGAACCAAGGGCAACCGTGGATCGGGCGTGCCCCATGCGTTACGGATCCAGGTCTGCTGTTGATCTTCGCTAACCGCCAGGGTGCGCGATGAGCCCGCCAGAAAGTTCAAGTAGTACACGTCATAACCCGGTCCCGCAACCACGGCATGGTAGCCGTCGCGTACCAATACAACGTCCCCATCGCGCGCCTTAACTGTACGGCCGTCAGGATTTGCGTCGGTATACAGATGCTGGAGGGCGAAGCCTCCGGGTTGGGCGATACGGAAATAGTAGATTTCGTCCAAATCCACTTCGGCGGGCGGGGTATGGGTGTCGTGCTTATGGGGAGGAAAACTCGACCAGTTGCCGCCCGGGGTGTACACCTCGATCACAACCAGTTTGTCCGCCGGAAATGCGGACGGAAGAACATCGACAATTTGCCGCGAGATATTCGAACCGCCGCGCAGACTGGTGTCCATGTCTTCCGGGGTGATCAGCTTTGGTTCAAAGCGTGCTTCCGTCGGGACGCGGCACTCTGCGATTTCGCAAGCGGTCTCGGCAGTGAAGGAAACTCCGCCGTGTGCGGGCAAATAGAGTGTGTACGGAAGGCCGTCGAAAACGTTCTTGCGCTTTCCAATCTTCTGCTTACCTTGTTCCCAATCGGCCACGCAACTCCCGCCGAGTATGACAAAGGCCGCTTCTTCTTTCTCAGTGTGGGTACGAAAAGTGTCGCCAGGTTGCAAACGGCGAACAGAGAAGTCCATCCATTCCCAGCCAGCTTTCTGCCGGGGCAAATCAAGAAGAGTTCCTGCTTGCTCCGAGGGCAGTCGCAGGGAAGGGAAGAGAACGGTACCGTTGCTCAAATAATCTCCGGGTTGTGGGAAAAAGTAGCTCGTCAAATCTAAGCGTTTTGAAACTATGACAAAGGAAAGCTGCCTTGTCAACGGGGATGTATAAGGCTTACAAAACTGCAAAGGGGCTGCTTTGGTGGTTAATTTTTTCCGTCCGTTAACTCTCCTTTAACAATAGTTGCTTATTCTGAGCATCCAAATCCTTAGAAAAGACTAATTTCGCTAGCATGCGTCTAATCCTTAACAGGTGGACAGTATGTCCCGCGGGAGCTTAGGTTAATGGCTTCTTGATCAAGAATTAGAGATCACGCATCCTGGAAATTTAGATTTATCTTGACTACGTCGATGAATCGTTGATATAAGCCCGATTATAAACGTTTTGAAATTGCAGTCTGTTAGCTAAAAGAATGAGGCGGCAATCTTCAGGGGGAAACATGAAATTGAAACAGCAAGTTGCTCAGCACAAAAGTGGTACAGGCATTTTTGGTCTATTGCGGTACTCCTGCTCGATTGTGGCCACATTGCTAGTGGTCGCGTGCTTGAGCGTCGTGTCGTACGCCAAAGTCGTCGCCGGAGTTTCCGGGATAGTCACAGACTCCAGCGGCGCAGTCGTTTCTGGGGCAACGGTTCAAGTGACCGCCACGGAAACCGGGCTGGTGCAGTCGCGACAGACAAACGAAGACGGGTTTTACGCGTTTCTCGATCTGCCGCCTGGACACTACGATATCGAAGTCAGTAAGAACGGCTTCACAACGCAGCGGCAGACAGGGGTGTTGCTTGACGTCGATTCTGCCAGGGTGTTGAACATTAAGATGAGTGTCGGCCAGATCAGCGAAAAGGTCGAAGTCACCGCAAGCGCTGTTCAGATCGATACCGCCAGTACGCAAAACGGCGAGGTCATCAGCGCGCAGACGATCACGGCGGTTCCGTTGGTCACGCGCAGCTATACCGACCTGTTGGCATTGCAGCCCGGCGTGACCCCGGTTTCCTCCGGCTTGGCGGGTGGCCAGGGCGGCCAGTTTAGCGCTACCGGATTCACCTTTAACAATGTTTCAGGCGACTTGAATGCCGGAAACCTCTCGGTCAACGGTCAGCGTGAATCCTCGAACGGATTTCTACTAAATGGCACCACGGTGCAAGAGTTCGCCTTTTCTGGCGCGGGAATGATCCCCAACCTCGACTCTATCGCCGAGTTCCGTATTGTGACCAACAACTTCGACGCAGAATACGGCAACTACGCCGGTGGACAGATCAACGTGATTACCAAGTCGGGCGCAAACAGATTCCACGGCAGCGCCTTCGAGTTCTTGCGCAACCGGGCCTTCGATGCCAGAAACTATTTTTCCTTAACCAAAGATGATCACAAGCAAAACGAATTCGGGGGCACGCTAGGTGGACCGATCCTTAAAGATAAGTTGTTTTTCTTTGGGGACTATCAAGGAAACCGCGTGATCATCGGGCAGAGCGGCAGCACGCAGCAATTCTCAGTGCCGACGGCGGCCGAGCGCACCGGCGATTTTTCTGCCTTGACTGATTCTTTGACCGGAACGGTGCAGGGCCCCGCGTGGGCGCAGGCGCTCTCGCAAACTCTGGGTTACACCGTAAATCCCGGAGAACCCTACTACACTGCTGGTTGCACATCTGCGACTTGTGTTTTACCGGGGGCTCAAATTCCCAGCTCGGCTTTTACCGGGCCTTCCACGAATCTGCTGCAGTTTATTCCTCCAGGCAACGCCGGGGATGGTGTGTTCTCGCCAGTCGCCCCTCCGGTGCGGCTTAAGGACAATAAAACCAGCGGCCGTATCGACTACAACGCGCCTGTAGGACTGCTGACCGGCTACTACTTCTTTGATCAGTTCCAGCAGGATACCCCGAATATTTTTCTGCCTGGCTTCGGCAGCCAGAACTACGGCCGTTCCCAAATCTTTACTCTAGGCGACTCGAAGACGCTGGGCGCATCATCGGTGAATGAACTGCGTGTGGGCCTTACTCGTCTCCGCTTCCTGATGCATAAACCCACGGGCGGCGACAATGTTACGCCCGAATCGTTAGGTTTCCAAGAAGGGGCGGACACTCTTGGAATTTCGCCGTCGCTTCCGCAATACGCGCACGTTCCGAACATCCATTTGAACAACAACCTTTCGTTCGGCGCATCCGGTGGGCCTCTTGGGGTCACCGAGACCACGCTGCAAGTGCTGGATAATTTCAGCAAAGTCGTGCGCACGCACACTATAACTTTCGGCGGCCAGTTCCGTTACAACCAGTTAACGGAGTACAACGGCGGGTCAAACGGCGATTTCGTTTTTGATGGTCAGGAAACTGGAATAGATTTCGCGGATTTTCTGCTGGGGGCACCAACGAACTACTCGCAGGGTCAGGGCTATCCCTCATATGGGCGCTCTCGCTACATCGGACTGTTCGGCCAGGACAGCTGGCGCATTAAATCGAACTTGACCCTGAACTACGGATTGCGTTGGGATGTGAGCCGTCCATGGTCGGAAAAGAACGGTCAGCTGGAAACACTAGTTCTCGGCCTGAACTCGACGCGGTTCCCTGGTTCACCCACGGGGTGGGTTTTCCCCGGTGATCCAGGAATTCCCAGCACGCTCGCGCCAACCCGCTGGAACAACTTTGCCCCCCGCATAGGTCTGGCTTATTCGCCTTCCGCGGACGGTGGATTGCTGGGCGCGCTGACCGGCGGCCCCGGCAAGACCAGTATTCGCATCGGATTCGGAAAGTTCTATAGCACCTTTGAAGGCGCTACCAACTTTAACGAGATCGGAGACGCACCGTTCGGCGCTTTCTACGGCAGCCCTGTCCCTCCACAGTTCGTTACGCCTTTCGTCGATCGCGGCACGGGCCACATCGAAGGCCAGCGTTTTCCGGTTCCGCTTCCCTCAACCGATACACCGATCAATTGGGCGAATTTCCTGCCCATCGGAACTTCTCCCGCCTTCTACTACAAGAACGTTCTGCCCTACACCGAGGAGTATCAGCTCTCCATCCAGCGGCAGATGGGGACAGGTACATTGCTTACGGCAAGTTACGTAGGAACGCAAAGCCATCACTTGCTGTCGTCGTTGCAGGCGAATCCGGGTGATCCGGCGCTTTGCCTCAGCGTGTCTCAGCTGACGCAAGTCACCGACGGCAACGTTTGCGGCCCGGGTGGAGAGAATGGCGTATACAACCCGGTCAACGGTCCTCAGATCAACAGCACGCGCGGACCTTTCGGCCCCAGCTTCAGCAGCGATGGTTACTTCATCACCAGCGGAAATTCTGGCTACAACTCACTACAGATGAGCCTGCGCCAGCGGATCAAGAAGCTTGAATTTCTGGCGGGTTACACCTATGCGAAGTCACTGGACAACGGCTCTGGATACGGCGAACAGATTAACTTCCTGAACCCTGGGGAGCGTTCGCTTTCATCCTTCGACATTCGGCACAACTTCGTAGTCAGCTACGACTATGAGTTGCCCTTTGATCATTTCGGCGGACCGAGCCGGCTGGTGAAGGGATGGAGGCTGAGCGGTATCACCAGATTCGCCACTGGTCTGCCGGTGACGCTGGTTGAAACCGACGACAACTCCTTGCTCGGAACCAGCGGCGCTGGCGCTATCTCGCTGCCCATCGACACGCCTAACTACTCCGGTGGCTCGCTAAGCATCGGCGATCCCCGCTCGGCAACAACGCCTTACTTCAATAGCGCGTTGTTCAGTCCGGAAGCCGTGGGCACTCTGGGGAATGCAAGACGCCGATTCTTCGCGGGGCCGGGACTTAATAATTGGGACATGGCGTTGCTGAAAGACACGCGCATCAAGGAATCCATGAACCTTGAGTTCCGTGCCGAACTCTTCAACGCTTTCAACCATGCCCAGTTCAATCAGCCGGACGGCAACATTACCGACACGCAAACGGTCAGCCCGGATACTGGACGACTCCAGGGATTCGGTACGATCAGTTCCGCGAAATCGCCTCGCATCATGCAGCTTTCCCTGAAGCTGCTGTTCTAGCGGTAACACGGTCTCGTTGGCAGACGAGGAGAACAGATGGTCCGCCGCGCAAGTTCAGGCGGACCATCTGAATTTCTGGCCACGAAGATACATGCGACGAAAATCCTTATACTCATTGCGCAGGCAAACATCACTTTTCGCTTTAAACATGGGTGAGGCATGCAGCGTCGCGATTTTATAAAGTCCGTCTTGGGCAGCGCACTGGTTTTGAAAAACCCTGCGCTGTTCGGACAACAGATCCCGGCTGCGCCCGCCCCGGATCCGGGTGTGAAGCGCGTTTTGGTGATGTTCAAGTGCCACTTCGACGCCGGGTTTGTCGACACGCAGGCCGCTGTCGTCAATAAATATTTCAAAACCTATTTCCCGCTTGCCATGGACCTCGCCAGCCAACTGCGCGATTCCGGCGACCGCCGTTATGTTTGGACCACCGGATCGTGGCTGCTCTACGAGTATCTGGAACAGGCGACGCCGACGGAACGAACGCGAATGGAAAAAGCGATCGGGATGGGCGACATTGCCTGGCATGCGATCCCGTTCAGCTGGCAGACGGAGTTGCTGGATCGCTCGATGATTGCGGGAAGCATTGGCTTGTCGCATACGCTGGACAAACGCTTTGGCCAGAAAACCACCGGCGCCAAAATGAGCGATGTACCCGGGCACACGCGCGGCTTGATTGCGCCACTGGCCGCCGAAGGGGTGAAGTTCCTCGATATCGGTGTTAATGAAGCGAGTTCGCTCCCGGAAGTGCCGTCATTATTTGCATGGAAATCGCCGAGTGGCGCGTCTCTGGTGGTGATGTATCACCATGGCTATGGCGGCGTGGTGCCAGTGCCGGGTTCGGACATGGCGGTTGCAATCGTGGTGCGAGACGACAACGCTGGACCGCACACGCTCGAGGAGGTCAATCAAACCTACGCTTCCTTAAATCTCCAATTCCCCAACGCGAAGATCATTCCTACCAGCCTCACTGAGATTGCGAACGCAGTCGAGCCTCATCAAGCTTCTCTTCCCGTGCTGACCGGCGAAATTGGCGACACCTGGATCCACGGCGTGGCCAGTGACCCGTTAAAGCTCGCCCGGTATCGGGAAGTTGCGCGGCTACGGCAAATGTGGGTGGAACAGGGAAAGTTTGCGATGGGAGATGTGACCGACATTGCTTTGCTGCGCCGTCTGCTTTTAGAAGTCGAGCACACCTGGGGTACGGACACAAAAACGTGGCTGGATTTTGATCACTACAAACCGAGCGATTTGACCCCGATGCTCGACACGAAGAACTACAAAGTCGTCCAATTCAGCTGGCAGGAAAAACGTGACGATCTTTTCGCCGGAATCGCAACTTTGCCTTCGCCATTGCGTGAACAGGCGCAGACAGCGGTAGATAAGTTAAAGCCTGCAGTGCCGCGGATGACCACCGGCAAATCTCGTTCCGCAGCAGATGACATTGAGACGGCATATTTCGTCGTTGGCCTCGATCCGAAAACCGGAGCAATTCGCAGGCTGCTTAACAAGAAGACGAAGCGGGAGTGGGCGTCGAGCGAAAATCCGCTGGCCGTATTTTCCTACCAAACCCTTTCGCAAAAAGACTATGACATCTTCTTTAAGAACTACGTGGTCAGCACCGAGGATTGGGCCTTCAAGGATTTCGGGAAACCGAATATAGAGCGATTCGGGGCCGCGAGCCGTGAGTGGATTGCAACACTCGCAGATCTCCAGGTCGAGGAAAGTCAGCAGGGCCATCGCCTGATATCTCGACTGGAGATCAATGATTCGGACGCTCTGCGAAGTGGCCGCGCATCGTTTCCGCAAAAAATATTCATGGAAATACTATTTCCTACAGGCGAGCCGACGGTTCACTTGAACTTCTCTTATTTTGAGAAGCCGGCCACGAGGCTGCCAGAAGCTCTCTGGTTGAGCTTTCGTCCGATAACATCCGATCCCGCAGGCTGGACGCTGGAGAAGACCGACGAGTCGGTGTCTCCGATGGATATCGTCAAGTCCGGCAATCGTCACATGCATGCGGTTTCGAAAGGATTTGGCTACAAAGATCGCAGCGGAACGCTATTCGTAGAGACCCTCGACGCGCCAGTGGTCACACTGGGCACGAAATCACCGTTGCCGTTTTCCAACGCGCAGCCTGATCTGTCGGCTGGGGTTCATTGCAATCTTTTCAATAATGCCTGGGGAACGAACTACATCATGTGGTCGGGCGACGACATGAACTACCGCTTTATATTGCGCGCGTGAAACTGAATGGATCAATGAAAATAAAGACAGCTTTCTTTCGGGCTTTTTGCGTGATCTTGCTCGCGGCCTGCAACCTTCATGCCACGTCAAAAAAACGCACCGTCGTCGTCATCAGTCTGGATGGGTTCCCTGCATACGCTCTCGATGATCCCCGTCTGCCGATTCCTACTTTGCGCAAGCTGGCCCGTGAAGGGTTGGTCGCGGCATCGATGCGCCCGGTGAATCCGACAGTGACTTGGCCGAATCACACCGCAATCGTCACAGGCGTCGATGCTTCCGAGCACAAAGTCTTGTACAACGGTCTGCTGACGAAGTCTGACAAGACCATTCAGCCATCGATTGAACCGTGGTGCAACAAGGATGTTCTCGTTCATTCGCCGACAATTTACGACATCGCTTATCAGGCCGGGCTCACTACCGCCCAGGTCGACTGGGTAGCAATTTATGGCGCGAAGACCATCACCTGGAAGTTCCCCGAACTGCCCGATCCGGACGGGGCGATCGAGAAAGAAATGATCACTGACGGCATGGTCACTACCGACCAGTTGAAGACGTTCGAAGCCAGCAGTCAGGCTTGGCAAGACGAAATGTGGACAGCCGCCGCGGAAAAAATTCTGGAAAAGCATAAGCCAAACTTGCTGTTATTTCACCTGCTGACCCTCGACGACACCAACCATGAGTACGGTCCGATGAGTCCAGCGAGCTTCACCGGGATGGCTCTGCTGGATGCGAACGTAAAGCGGATTGTCGATGCAACGACACGCGCTGGGTTGCTAAGCCGCACAACTTTCATCATTGTTTCCGATCATGGCTTCCGAATCATCAAACACAAAATCCATCCCAACTCGCTGTTGCGCGACAAAGGCCTCTTATCCGGTGCGCCCGACGCCCTCAAAGGCGAGGCCTTCGTCCAGGCGGAAGGCGGAACCGCGATGGTGTACTTGACTCATCACGAGCGCCAGGCCGAACTCCTTCCGGAGCTGCGTCGCATTTTCACCGGAGTGGACGGCATCGACCACGTTTATGGTTCGGAGGATTTCCCCCAGATGGGGTTGCCGACGCGTTCCATCAGCGATCAAGCTCCTGACCTCGTACTAGCTGCCACTCCGGACTACGCTTTCGCCAACGAATCGGAAGGTCCATTCGTCACAGAAGTTGCGCAGGGCGGGACACATGGCTACGTGAACTCAGACCCTAATATGCAGGCGATCTTCATGGCATCAGGGGCCGGCATTCCCAAAGGCGTGCACATCGACGCCATCCTCAATCTCGATGTCGCGCCAACCATTGCCGCGCTACTGGGCCTTGAAATGAAAGATGTAAAAGGCCATGCCATCCCGCAGATCGTAGAGTTCAACTCCCACCACTAGAATTTCCCACTATTGAGAAATACGGAGCCCAGCAATCATGAGCGTAATGGCACCAGCAGAAGTGTTGAACTATATCGGCGGAGAATGGATCGAAAGCGATTCCCAGGAAACGCTGAACATCGTGAATCCTGCAACCACCGAGGTGTTGGGGCGGGTGCACATGTCCGGTGCAGACGATGTTGAGGCGGCGGTCAAGGCCGCGGAAGCGGTGATGTACGCATGGCGTAGCACCCCGCCGGGCGACCGCGTGCAATATCTCTTCGGGATGAAACAGATCCTCGAAGACCACATCGACGAAATTGCACGTACGCTAGTCCAGGAAAATGGGAAGACCTTGGCTGAAGCCAAGGGCGAGCTTCGCCGGGCCATCGAGAACGTGGAGGTCGCTTGCGGTATCCCCATGTTGATGCAGGGCTACAACCTCGAAGACATTGCGCACGGCATCGACGAGAACATGATCCGGCAACCGGTAGGCATTGTGGCCGCAATCACGCCATTCAACTTCCCCGGCATGATTCCGTTTTGGTATTTGCCCTATGCCATCGCCTGCGGAAATTGCTTCATCTTGAAGCCATCCGAGAGAGTTCCGCTCACCATGCAGCTGGTATTCCAGTTGATGGAAAGACTGAATCTTCCGAAGGGAGTGTTGGGGTTAGTGAACGGCGGGCGCCAAGCTGTAGATGCGCTCCTGGATCATCCGAAAATCCGAGCCATCAGTTTTGTGGGATCAACTCCCGTCGCTCGCTATATTTATTCGCGCGCCGCAGCCAACGGCAAGCGTGTGCAATGCCAGGGCGGAGCCAAAAACCACGCCATCGTTCTCGCAGACGCCGACCTCGACATGGCCAGCAAAGTGGTTGGCGAAAGCGCATTCGCCTGCGCGGGACAGCGGTGCCTCGCCGTATCGGTAGCGATCACTGTGGGCGACGCGCGCAAGAAATTCCGTGATTCGGTTGCCGATGTCGCATCGTCGTTCAAAGTCGGTTATGGACTGGACGAAGGGGTGCGTATGGGCCCGGTTATCACCCCACAAAGTCGCTCGCGCATCGAGGAGTTGATCACGAAAGGAGCCGCCGAAGGTGCCCAGATCGTGCGCGACGGTCGCAGTCCGAAAATTTCGAACTACGACGCCGGAAACTTTATCGCTCCTACAGTGATCGACAACGTTCCCGCAGGAAGTGAATTGCCCTCGACAGAAATATTTGGCCCCGTGTTGAGCCTGGTACACGCCGACTCCCTGGAACACGCGATTCGCATTCTAGGAGCCAGCGATTATGGCAATGCGGCTTCTTTATTTACTTCGAGCGGCGCTACCGCCCGGCGCTTCAAATACGCGGCCCCGGCCGGCAACATAGGCATCAACGTCGGAGTAGCCGCTCCCATCGCCTATTTCCCATTCAGCGGATGGAAGGCCAGTTTCTTCGGCGACCTCCACGCGCAAGGCAGAGATGGCGTCGAGTTCTACACAGAAAAAAAGGTGGTAGTGGAGCGCTGGGTTTAGGCAGAAAGAAAGGCCTTCTCACGTTGGGGTCTCGACTCTATAATCCTTCGGCTAAACGGAAACGATAGATTAGGGCGTCCAAACTTACCGGAGGGGCACTCCCAATGCTGAATCGCCGCAGCTTCATCATCGCAAGCGGAATGACCGCGCTTGCTTCAACCAGAGTTTTCGGAGCCAACGATACTCTCCGTATTGGCGTCATCGGAGCGGGCCAGCGCATGCGCGGCCTGCTCGATTCCGCCGACAAAGTCGCGCCGTATCAGATCGTCGCCGTTAGCGACGTATACGGCCCTCATCGCGACGAAGTTAAAGAGCGCTCCAACGGCACTGCCACCACGCACCTTAATTATCAGGAAGTGTTAGCCGCCGACATTGACGCGGTCCTCATCGCCTCGCCCGACCATTGGCACGTTCGCATGGCGGTGGACGCGCTGGCTGCCGGCAAAGATGTTTACCTCGAAAAGCCCGTCACTCACACGCTGGAGGAAGGTGCCACGCTCACCCGCGCGGTTCGTTCCAGCAAGAAAATTCTTCAGTGCGGAATGCAGCAGCGTAGCTGGACGCATTTCCGCGATGCCGTGAACATGATCCAAGGCGGCAGCCTTGGACGCGTGGTGCAGGTCAGAACCTATTGGTGGCAAAACTATCAGCGTAATTGGGCGTCCTCGCCAAAGCCCATCGATACTCAAGCGCTCGATTGGAAGCTGTGGTTAGGTGGCGCTCCCGATCAGCCGTTCGACGAAGAAAAGTTCAACCACTGGCGCTGGTTCTGGAATTTTGGCGGCGGCGCGATGACCGATCTCTTCACCCACTGGATCGACGTAGTTCACTGGGCGATGAAGTCCGACCAGGCAAGCCAGGCCCTAATGCTGGGCGACAAATATATTTTCGATCAGTGGGATTGCCCGGATACGATCCAGGCGGCCTTCCGCTATCCCGGATTCGACGTCGTTTACGAAGGCATGATGAATTCCTCGATCGACGACGGAGGGCTGGAGTTCCGGGGAACCGAAGCCACATTAAAGATTAACCGCAGCGGATTCGAAGTTTATCGCGAAGGGACCGAGAAAGAGCAGAACCCGGTTTCCTCCGAACACAGCTTCCGCGACGGAACCATCAGCCACATGCAGAATTTTTTTGAATGCATCAAGTCCCGCAAAGAGCCAAACGCTCCCGTGGAGACCGGAGTAGCCGCGGCGCGCGCTGGACATCTCGGCAACCTCGCATACCACCAGGGCGGGAAATATTCGGTGGCGCAAAAGCCGTCGGCGTAACAACAATCCCCTGGTACCCCTAGTCGCGCATTTTCGACTAGGGGCGAACGACAACGGTGGTTACATCAGATCATTCCTGACGATCTACGCTGCTTTCGCGAGTTCCTGAAACACACTGTTGTCGAGTTTTAG
>DATBAT010000244.1:0-4527 GCA_036271375.1 Terriglobales bacterium | reverse complement strand
CGTTCCTCGCCACTGGTTCGCAAAATGGCGCGCGAGAACAATATAGATCTGGCTCAGGTTGAGGGCTCAGGCCTCGGCGGTCGCATCACTAAGCAAGACATCACCGCATTCCTCGAGAAGGGAACTGCTGCCCCGACTCCGGCGCCGGCCGCGCCTAAACCAGCGGCCGCTACTACTCCAGCGCCCGCGCCAAAGCCAACGCCCGCAGCCATCCCGGGCGAGTTGGTTCCACTGACCAATATGCGCCGCATCATCGCCCAACGCATGGTCGAATCCCGCCGCACCAGCGCCCATGTCCACTGCATGTTCGAAGTGGACATCACGCGCATCGTCAACATCCGCAACAAACAAAAAAACGGATTCGAGCAGCGTCACGGTGCGCGCCTGACCTTCATGCCGTTTTTTGTGCGCGGCACCATCATAGCCTTGCAGCAGTTTCCCATCGTCAACGCGTCGCTTGAAAACGAAGGCATCCGCTATCACAAGCACGTCAACGTGGGCATTGCCGTCGCTCTCGACTGGGGACTAATCGTCCCCGTCCTCAAGCACGCCGACGAACTCAACTTCCTGGGATTGCAACGTGGCATCACCGACCTGGGCGAGCGTTCGCGCGCAAAGAAACTAAAGCCGGAAGAAGTGGAAGGCTCCACGTTCACCATCACCAATCCGGGTCAGTTTGGAGCGGTGTTCGGCTTGCCGATCATCAATCAACCGAACTCCGCGATCTTGGGAATCGGCGGCATCATGAAGATGCCACTGGTGGTCACCGACAAAGATGGCGCCGACTCCATCGCAATTCGCTCCGTTGTCCATTTGACTCTCGGCTACGATCATCGCCTGATTGACGGCGCGGTAGCAGATCAGTTTATGGCGCTCTTAAAAAAGACGCTGGAAAACTGGAGCGAAGAGGTCGGCTAGTTACTTGGCGGGCTTGGCCCAGAGCGATGCGTTCAGGCACTGTACCGTGCCGTCAATCACTTTGCCCAGGCCCTCCTGAAACTTCGAAGCGTCAACGATCTGTTTGCTGGAAACGGCATCTGCCATCGAGAGTGCCGCCTGTACAAAAGACATAGCCGCATCTTTTTTATCGGTGCCGGCATGCCCCCCGAACAATCCTTCAATTCCATTCACAACAGCAGGAACAAAAGCGATTCCCTGAAGTAGTTTCGCTAAAAAATTCACAAATCATCTCCTAATATGAATTAACTGAGATCTAAGAACCAACAACTAAGAACCAAATTTCCAACCGATTTATTCAAAGCACTAATTAGACGCAACTCTAGAGAGAAGTCTGAAGCCGCTCTACCGCCGCTCATGCCAGGCCATCCCCACGCTGATCGCAATCGAAATCGCCGCGTTCAAAAGCCGCTCATAAACATTCCGCCGAATGTCATTCCGTTCCAAGGCCACTACGCGATCATCGATCATCTGCACGCGCCCCGGTTGCGTGCTGCCGGCAAGCATGTCCATCTTGGCTTCCAGCCGGCCAAGCTTTTCCAATACTTCACTTTTGAAGTCGCTGTCGGTGACCCGCACCACCAGCGGCTGCTTCGTTCCAGAGTGCCGTCCCAAACCTTCATCATTCAGATTGCTCATAATGGATAATCAAGATGGATCGCCGCCGAATACCGTGAATACTTCGGGGTCGAAGATGCGTCGTACTGACGCAGGTAGTAGTCCTGAATTCGCGACAGTCGCGGCGCGACGAAGCTCTGCGTGCTAAACCGCCCCACCAGATTCCTGTCGTTGGCAGGTCCCCAGCCGAAATCGCTCCGGCGAACTTCGAACCCTCCGCCCGCCAGCGGCGCGATCCCCGTGTCCAGAGTGATCGTGGTCGATGTATACGAAGCGACTGAAACTTGTGTGAGGTCGGCGACAAAAGTGGCGCCCACTTGTGAAGTGGTAGAAGCAACTACATTCAACGCTCCCGCGTGTGGAGCGGTCGTTACTTCATAAGCCAGCGGGACGGCCGCGTCATTCGCAAACTTGATCGCGTAGCGGCTGTGCTCCCCGCCAAAATCTTTCACCGCGATATCCACTTCCCGCACAATCGCCGAAAATGCTGCTCCTCGCGAGGGTGCATTGATCTGCACTGCGTCGCCGGGAAAAACATCCGCGCCACCCGGCAGAAAATCACTCCACGTCTGGTAGTCCCCCGCCCACGCGAGGTTCACCGAATCATCCAGAATCGCCAGCGCCGCATTCTCACAATCGGCTGAAGTCCGCGCCGGAGGCGATTGCACGATGCGCACCCGGCTTCGCACTCCGTCGTCGCTGCCATGCGCCAACGCGGCGATGCTGCTTGGATTCGTCACTCGAGACTGTGCTCGGCCAATGCCTCTATACCGAACCTCAATCAACTCGTTCGCCACCGGCGCGAAGGAAGAGAAGAACTGCAGTGCCGGATCGGAAGTGATCGAGCACTCCGCGCCTTCAATCACCGTCCCCGCCAACCGAGTTCGATAACCTTGTCCGGGAGGCGCGCTCCGCACCTCGGCGTCGATCGCTTGGATCAACCGGGTGAAGGCAATCGAGCAATGCAAGCTCGCGGCGTTGATCAGAACATACGAGCAAAATCCTGGAGCATTGCTGACGATTCCGTCGAATAAGACAGTAGAAGGCGCAACCAAAGATCCCGGATTCGCCGGATCGATGTCATGCACCTCGAGCACTACGCGGACATCAGCAGCGATCCCCGCCCCGCCCCTTGGGCTTCCAGATGGCCGAACCGAAGAATGAAAGACTTGTTGCGAACGATAAATCTGCGTCGTGTAGAAACGCGTGGTCAGTGCGTAGTGATGTCCGGCAACCGTCGTGACGAGGGGGCCGTTCAACACTCCGCTGATCAACGCCTGCAAATTGGATTGCCCGCCGCTATGCGTCACTTTGAATCCAGCGACGCATCCGGCTACCGAAATCGTTCCTTGATAAAGGCCGCCAAGTACACCGTCCGAAGCCGCGCTGAACAGGACGTCTCCATGCTGCAGGATGAAAGCCCCTCCCAACTCCAATTTCTCCGCGAACGAAACCAAAGTCTGCCCGTCAGATCCAGTGCCGCCGCCAACCTGTAACTTTCCCCCGCTCACCGTGACGACACTTGAAGGGTCGGTTTGGATCCATCGCGCGGCGTTGAGCGCTGCGCCCGCATATTCCTCTTCAAACAACGTCCGATTGCTGCGAGTAAAGGGTGATTGCGAAAGATAAAACCTGAGGGTAGACCCGTCGCCAACAAAATAATCCCGCACCAGATCTTGCGGTTCGATGAGTCCGAGCAAAGTCACATCGTTGATGAGCTGATCGCTCGGGGAGAGAGTCAAGCCATCTGGAGAAAAATCCGGCGATGACTCATCGATCGTATGGACCGTAGCTCCAACCGGAGCCAGGCTCACTCCCCCGCTTTGTGCTCGATACGCCCCTCGGGCTCTCAGCCCAATCTCAGCGGCGTGCCCCGAAAACTTCTTCTGCGGATCGGCCGTATAAGAAGGCAGCGTATCTAAGCCCTGAACCGAACTCGTATCCAACACGCCGGGCAAAAGATCTGTACTCATTTGATCAAGGGCATTTCCGGCGCTACGTGCGACCAACGCCGTTCGATCGGGGAGTCGTTTCCGGTCCAGGATCACTTCATCGCTAAGCGCAACCAGGTTGAAGCGGTAAACCAATCCAGTCTGTCCCCATCCAACATGCTCCAAACCCGGTGCTTCGATAGCGTATCCGGTGAATAAAGCGGCGCCGCCGTCCAACGAAAACGTAATCCGCGCTCCGCTCACCGGCGCCGAGAAGTCCGTCGAGGAAGGCACTAGGCTCAGTCGCAACTCCGACGGCTGATTCAACCGCCGCGCAATCGCAGGCAGCCGGGACCCATCAACCCCGGCTGTGTAATCCACCGCGCCAAGCCCGTCGAAGTTGTCAATTAACAATTTCATGTGTGTTTAACCAGGTGTAACCACCGAGCAAAAACGTAGGGCGGACACTCTTGTCCGCCCAGCCAGTGCCAATGCTCCAAAATCCCGCCACCAAGCTCAAAAGGAAACTAGTAAACCGCCGCTCCGCTAGCCGGAAAATAACTTCGATAACAAACCGCCCGTGCTCCATCATTTCCATCCACACCAGGTAAGGCCAGGAACGAAGCACGTAGTCCCAACGACGAAATCGGCGCAACTACAGCCACCGACTCTTCCCGCTGAAACCCAGCAACTCCCAACGGACTCAATCGCGGATAATAAAAACAAACCCGCCCCCCCGACTCTTCCTCCGCCACGAACAATCCTGACCACTCCTGAAAAAACGCTCCACCCTCGCGATCCACAAACGCGACCACTTTCTGTACCGAAGCTCCATCGGCGGGAACCCCACCCAGCAAGGCCTGCGCCAGCAAAACCGACGTCACGGTCTTCTCTGCAATCCGTCCGACATTGAAAGTGACGCGCCGCACGTAATGCTCATCGCGATTCACATCATTGGGATCTTTCACGTAAGCCGCCGCAATCCCCGACCCCACATATCCCGTCTGCGACGCATAGTCCA
>DATBAT010000243.1:0-12030 GCA_036271375.1 Terriglobales bacterium | reverse complement strand
CACTCGATTTCATCACCTTCCACGCCAAAGGGCAGCCGAAAGTAGTTGATGGCCGCGTGCAAATGGGACTCGCCGCCAACCTTCGCGACACCGACGAAGGATTCAAGATCGTCGCGTCGTTTCCTCAATTTGCGAAGCTGCCGATTGTCTTGAGCGAATCCGATCCGGAAGGATGCGCCGCCTGCTCGGCGCACGGATATCCGCAGAACGCCTATCGTAATGGGGCATTGTATCCCGCGTACACGGCAACCTCGATTCGCAATATGCTCGATCTCGCCGATCGCTATCACTCAAACTTCGAGGGATTTCTCACCTGGGCCTTCGAGTTCGAAGACCAGCCCTACTTCGACGGATTCCGCACTCTCGCCACCAACGGCGTCGACAAGCCGGTGCTGAATTTATTTCGTATGCTGGGATTGATGGAAGGCCAGCGAGTAAAAGCGGAAAGCAGCAGCGCAGTCGTGGCCGATAAGATCTTGCAGGCCGGAGTGCGCGAACATGCCGACGTAGATGTTATGGCCGCCCGCTCAGAGCACAACATCACGGCGTTGATCTGGAACTACCACGACGACGATGTTCCATCCCCGGATGTGCCGTTGCATCTGACGCTGAACGGAATTCCTGCGAAGGGCGAGCGCGTGCTGATGCGCCATTACCGCATCGACCGCGACCACAGCAACGCGTTTACGGCGTGGAAAGAAATGGGATCACCGCAGTCGCCGACGCCCGAGCAGTTCGCGAAGCTAAAAGCCGCGGGGCAGTTGCAGATGTTGGATTCTCCACGCTGGATTAAGGCGAAGCAGAGCGCTGCCGAGCTGGACTTTCGCTTGCCCGGTCAGGCACTGTCGTTGATCGAGCTTAGTTGGTGATTTTAGTGTAGAGACGTAGCTCCGCTAAGTCTTCGGCCGGGAGCTTTGCCACTGCCGGAGACGTTGCCGAGCAACGTCTCTACTGCGGAGTTTTCTGCTCCTGCATTTCGCCGCCTACCGTGATCTTCGTCTCGGTGTGAAACTTGCGGTAGTCGCGGTAGGTCACGTCTTCCTGCATGTTGATGCCCTTGAAAAGTGCGATGCGCGCATCAAGCTTGAGCAAGACGTGCTTGGGCAGCCAGACTTCGTCGTTTACCTGCGTCTGCTCGATCTGAATGTTCGATCCCTGGTGCACGCGCACCAGAAATAGGCCCACCGAAACTGTATCGATACATTGAATGTCGAGTTTGACCCATTGCGACGAGGCCTTGTCTATCCATGCGCGAAAGCGAAACTTGGGTAGAAACTTGGCCTCCTTGCGCTTTGGTTCGTACCCCGGACGCGGCTCTCCATCGATCACGTAGGCCTCGCGGCCGTTGATCGCTTCCATGCCAGTCTGACGAAAGTCGTAAGCGTCGGCGATCTCGTTGACGAACTGGCGTCCCTCGTCTGCGTCTTTGGCTTGCTTCTCCAAACGCTTCTTGCGCTTGCCTTCGTCTTCATTCTTGCGCTCGTCGATGATCTTCTGGATTTTCTCTTCTTCTTTTGCTGCGTCCTTCGGCGGCAGAGGCTTGTCGTCTTTTGCAACCAGCTTGCGGACCGGTTCTTCGAACAGCACCATAATTTCGAAAGTACGCGTCTCAGTGGACTTCACCTGGCCATTCCCGTCGAGCTTTCGTTCTTCCTCGCGTTGGATGTAAGTGTAGTTACGCTGCGCGCGGTCGTTCTCGATGTCTTTCTCCGCAGATTGCCGGATCAGCGTGCGAATTTGGTCTTGCGAGAGGGGGGGCTCTTGGGAAAATGCGCTTGAGGTGAGCGCGACAAATATGACGATCCAGAGAAACCGCATAGGGCGACCCTGGTTCAGGTTACCATTCGGCCTGTTCCCGTAGAGACGTAGCTCTGCTACGTCTTGCAGTATTCTTGATGATGTCCCAAGCTCGTCCGTGGTGGAGACGTAGCGGAGCTAACGTCTCTACGGAAAGAAAGCGGTTAACGAATTTTCTCCGCCCGCCCCAAACACCCCGCCTTAAACGACCGGTCATCGAGCCGATGCAACCGCTTCGCCATGCCCGGCGTAATCAACTTGGTATGCCGGATCGTCAACAAATACTCCGCCACAAACCACATCGGCTGCTCGGTGGTCATCCAGTCCAGATGATCAAATCGCTTCATGTCCACCGGGTTCGAAAACGTGCGTAGTGTCCGCTCACGGCGCAGATTGAAATAGACCTCGAAATAGCTCAAAGCTAATTCCCGCAGGGTGCGGTAGACCGGTTCACGGTAGCGGCATCCGGTGTAGTTCGACTTGGCGATTGCGCCCCAGTGTCCACGGTCGCGGTAGATCGCGATCACGTGGTCCGTGTCCTGCTCGGCTTCCAGATCGAAAATCAATGGCGGATATCCATTCACTCGCAACGCGGCGGCCGCGAGCAGTGCGCCTTCGAAGCAGTGCGAGGTGTTTTCGCGCAGCACCTGTCGCGGCGACCACCCGGTGTCGGCGAGGTGGTAAGGCATGTCGTCGAGATAGCGCTGAATGCCGTAGGGAGTCTTCAAGCTGCGCAGCTTGCGCAGTTCCGCTGGAGTGAATCCGTTTGTCATGAGTGAAGGCAGTGTAACCGCTAGCGAAACATCTCGGCCAGTTCCAGAGGAGTGTCCACCACTACGTCGGGTTTGGCGTCTGGCAGGCTGTGCGGGGCGAAACCGTAGGTGACGCCACATGTCCAGAGATTGGCGTTGCGCCCGGTGACGATATCGATCGACGAATCGCCGATCATTAAACTTTCTTCGGCTGCGATGCAGGTCTCTTGCAGGATGGTCAGAAGTCCGTGCGGGTCGGGCTTCTTGGTGGGAAAGCTGTTACCGCCGTAGACGCTACCGAAAAAGTCATTGATCCCCAGCGCCTCAACAATCGCGCGTGACGGAATCACCGGCTTGTTGGTCAGCACTGACATCTTTCGCGGAAACAGCGCGTTCAGTGCCTCAGTCACGCCGTCATACAAATGTGTGTAGTCCAGTTTGTGTTCGCGATAGTAGTCGAGAAAGTATTGCAGTCCGCGTTCGAAGAACGCCTGGTCTTCGGGATCCCCCAGTGCCCTGCGGACCAGCATGGGAGCCCCGTCTCCGACGTAGGAGGCAATCACGTCCTCCGGCAGTTCGGGCCGTTCGAGATGGCGCATCATCGCGTTCACCGAGTGAACCAGGTCGAGACGGGAATCGATTAGCGTGCCGTCAAGGTCGAATACCAGGAGCTTAATGTTATGGGGATCGAAACGGCGGTGGAATCGAATCATGAGCTGTTCTTAGGATAAATGAGGCGCGGCGTGGTTGCTTGCGGCGGTAGATGTGGTGTAAATTCCTGCCACTTTGAAAGTTGCTCAGCCAAAGGAGGCCTATGAAGTGCTCCATTTTGTTCCGTGCTGTATTGGTGACCGCTTTTGGCGTATCGCTGCTCAGTCCGGTGCTAGCGCGTCAAGGTACGAAGATGGATCCCAACGCGAAGACGATGACCATTGAGGGCGCCGTTCGCGACCTCGCGTGTCCAGTGCAGAACCCTGCTGGGACCGCCACCAATTTTGATTTGAAGTGCACCCGGGATTGCGTTAGACACGGCTCACCGATCATCATCCTCTCCAAAGACGGGTTCATCTATTTCGCAATCTCTGCGGACAAATACTCAAAACCCGAACAGATCGTGAACCTGCACGCAGAATTACTGGAGAGGGTTCGTCACATTCCAGGTGTGACGGCGGCCGGACTCACGAACGTTGTGCCGGGAGACGGCTACTATGGCGAGCGCGAATTCTCGGTTCCCGAGCATCCGCCTCAGCCGCTTGGAGAACATCATTTTGGCGCGTACCGCACCGCCGATCCCGAATATTTCGCGACCCTACAGATTCCCCTGGTCCGAGGGCGCTTGTTTTCTGAGAATGACCGGCTGGAGCATGACAAATATGCGATCGTTAACCAGGAATTCGTTCGGCAGGTTTTTCCTGCCGAGGATCCCATTGGCAAACATCTGAGTGTGAAGTGGCGGACGCCGCAAGGAGAAAGCTACGAGATCATAGGAGTGGTCGGTGACACGGCCTATCAACTTGACCGCCCGACCCGACCGATGATGTGGTTTCCGATTTTGGCAGGCATTCCGGGCATGACCACGGATTCCGTCCTGGTGGTTCGCTCTGCCAACGACGTAATGTCTCTCGCAACTCCGATCCAGAAGGTGATTGCTTCTCTCGATCCCGACCTTCCCGTCAAGAACATACTGACGATGGAACAAATCGTAGGTGAATCCACCGCAAATTCCAGCTTCACGGCAACGCTGGTATTGAGTTTCGCGGGATTGTCTCTGTTGCTGGCCGCAGTTGGGCTCTACGGGGTGCTGTCGTATCTAGTTACCCAGCGAACGCCTGAGATCGGCATTCGCATGGCGCTTGGTGCAGAGCGGGAACGAGTTCTGCGCCTGATGCTGCTGGATGGACTGCGTCCGGCGATGGTTGGGCTTGCCTTGGGAATGGCCGCTAGTGTTGCGGTCACGCGACTCATTCGGTCCGTACTTTATGGAACGAGTCCGCTCGACCCGTCCGTATTTATCCTGGTGATCTTGACCTTGCTGGTTGCCTCGACTGCGGCGTGTCTTGTTCCCGCATGGCGTGCGGCGCGCATAGATCCGATGCGTGCGCTTCGGTCCGAGTGAGGCTTGAGTTTATGGGAATTTGAATGGATCGTCCTAGGCGCCCGCTGTATTTCCAACTTCTGGTGTCTAAACCTACCTCCCTGATTTACAATAACCATGCGGTTGTTTCCCCAAGGGTAGTAGATGGCGACCACGAAGACTGACCCGAAACCGTCCACCGTCGCCGAGCGCCGAGCGCCCAAGTCTTACCAAGGCCTTACCCGTCAGCAGCTTATAGACGCTTACCGCTTCATGTACATGTCTCGCCGGGTAGACGACCGCGAGATTCTTCTCAAGCGTCAGCAGCGCATTTTCTTTCAAATCTCAGGTGCGGGACACGAAGCCGTCGGCGCCGCCGCTGCCCTCGCACTCAAGCCCGGATACGACTGGTTCTATCCTTACTATCGCGACCGCGCATTGTGTCTGGCCCTGGGTGCCACGCCTTACGAAATGTTGCTGCAAAGCGTCGGCGCGGCGGATGACCCAAGCTCAGGCGGACGACAGATGCCTTCGCACTGGAGCTATCCCAAGCTCAACATCGTGACGCAATCGTCGGCGACGGGAACGCAGATTTTGCAGGCGGTTGGCTGTGCGGAGACGGCTCGCTACCTGTCGGCACATCCAAAGGCTGTAGAAAAAGTTGATGGCGACTATCGCCAATTCAAGGACGTCAAATTCTACGGCGACGAGATCACCTATGTTTCACTCGGCGACGGCACGACCAGTGAAGGTGAGTTCTGGGAATCGCTGAACGTCGCCTCAAACAAGAAGTTGCCTCTGCTCTACGTCATCGAAGACAACGAGTATGCGATTTCGGTTCCGGTAGAAGTCCAGACCGCCGGCGGAAATATTTCGCGCCTGGTCAACAGCTTCCCCAATTTCCATTTCGAAGAATTCGACGGTACGGATCCGATCGTCAGTTACGCGGCTTTTGTTCGAGCTGCCGCTCATTGCCGCGCAGGCAAAGGTCCCGCCTTCGTGCATGCGCACGTGATTCGCCCTTATTCGCATTCGCTATCGGACGACGAACGACTGTATCGCCCGGAGCCGGAGCGCCAGCGCGACGCGGCTCACGACCCCGTTCCGCACATGCAGATGTTCCTGATTCGCGAGGGCATCCTCGACGAGAAGGGGATCAACGAGCTGGAAAAGCGGGTCGATGACGATCTGCAAATCGATACCGATCGGGCTCTGGCCGCGGCCCTTCCCACTCCCGATACCATCATGCAGTATCTGTATTCTCCGGATATCGATCCTACATCCGCAGCCTTTCAGACCGACGCCGTCGCTGTTACCCATGACGCCGCCGACAAGAAAACTCACGCCAAGACCATGGCGGACCTCATCAACTCGACTCTGCGCGACGAAATGCGCCGCGACGAACGCATCGTCATCTTCGGCGAGGACGTCGCCGATTGTAGCCGCGAGCAGTATCTCGAACAAAAGTCAGTAAAGGGCAAAGGCGGAGTCTTTAAACTCACCTCTGGTTTGCAGTGTGACTTCGGATCCGACCGTGTTTTCAATTCGCCGTTGGCCGAAGCCAGCATCATCGGGCGCGCCACTGGACTTGCCCAGCGCGGATTGAAGCCGGTGGTCGAGATCCAGTTTTTCGATTACATCTGGCCCGCCATGATGCAGCTTCGCGACGAGTTGCCGACGATTCGCTGGCGCTCCAACAACGGTTTCTCTTGTCCGTTAGTCATCCGCGTGGCCATCGGCGGATACCTTACCGGCGGCGCAATTTATCACTCGCAATGCGGCGAGAGCTTCTTCACCCACACTCCTGGCATGCGGGTGGTGTTTCCATCCAATGCTCTCGATGCTGCCGGCCTGCTGCGTACCGCGATTCGATGTGACGATCCCGTAATGTTTCTGGAACACAAGCGCCTCTACCGTGAACCTTATGGAAAGGCTGTCGATCCCGGACCGGATTATATGATCCCGTTTGGCAAGGCCAAGATTGTCCAGGCTGGAACGGACGTGACTGTGGTTACCTACGGGGCGGTAGTGCCGCGGGCTTTGCAGGCGGCGAAGAAGGCGGAGAGCGAAGAGGGAATTAAGGTTGAAGTCATCGATCTGCGCAGCTTGGCGCCCTACGATTGGGATGCCATCGCAACTTCCATAAAAAAGACGAACCGCGTCGTGGTCGCCTACGAAGATGCGTTGAGTTGGGGATACGGCGCGGAAATCGCGGCGCGCATTGCCGACGAATTATTCCAGGATCTCGATGCCCCGGTGCGGCGGGTGGCGGCGAAAGATACTTTCGTGGCTTACCAGCCGATCCTCGAAAACGCCATCCTGCCGCAGCCGGAAGACCTGCTCAAAGCAATCAAAGACATAACCCATTTCTAATCTTGAAGTTGCGTTGCGAAAATTTATTTCTTTTTAGTTTCCCGGGCCACTCAAGGGCGCGGCTTCGCGTCATAGTAGGCGTAAAGTAATAGACGACAAGAAATCGAAATCAACGCTTGGGGGATTCTATGAAAAAACTTCTCGGAATCGCGGCTCTGTTGCTGGCGATCGCATTACCGGTTTTCGCGCAAGGCCGTCGGCTCTCTTCCGACGATCAACGCCGTTTCGACAGCTACTATTCGCGCTGGCAGGACTATCGCCGCACCAACAATCGCGATGAAATCGTCAGCATGGAAAAGCGCATGCAGGATGTTTATCGGCATTACGGTATTCCATCCGGCACGCCGTTCGATCGCGTGGCGTCCGGCGGCCAGAACGATTACCGCTGGGACCGTGATCGCGACAACGATCGCAATCACAACCGCGACGACTGGCGTGACGACCGTCGCGATGATCGCGGTAGCAATCGCTGGAACAATCGGCTGCCGGCTGACGATCAACGGCGCTTCGACAGCTACTATTCGCGCTGGCAGGAATATCGCCGTACTAACAATCGCGACGAAATCGTCAGCATGGAAAAACGCATGCAGGATGTTTACCAGCACAACGGCATTCCCAGCAACACGCCCTATGATGCGGTTGCAACTGGCGGACGCCGCTACTAGTTCTGTTCTTCTGGAAATGCCCTCGCATGAGCGAGGGCATTTTTTATTGCGGGGAAGCGTGCAGGCGGAGAGCTTCGGCATTCTCTCTTAGGGCGTCTTGCATCTGTCCCAACTCGTGATAAGTGTTTGCCAGGTATTGATGAGGCTCCGGCGCCTGGGGTTGAAGTTTGGCAGCTTTTTTCAAGTAAGGAACGGCTGGAGCAGGGTTGCCGTTCATGGCGAGCAGACGGCCAAGGAACAGGTTTGCTTTGTAGTTCTCCGGATCCAGCTGCAAGGTGGTCTGAAACTCGCTACTGGCATCTTCGAGTCGGTGGAGGCGTTCGTAAACAACCGCAAGATAGGTGTGGAAGTCCGGTGACTTGGGCTCCAGCTGGATGGCTGCCTTGAATTGGTCCGCCGCCGCTTCCCAATTTTTAGTTTCCACCAGTACCAGCCCGTTCTCGTAGCGGGCCTGAGCGGAGTCCGGCATCAGGTCAACCGCTTTTTGCAGCGCGGGGACGGCGTTAGCGTAGTCCTTCACCTTTCGCTGCGCCCTGCCCAGTTCCAGATAAGCAATGGGGACGTTAGGGTCTTCCTTAATCACCTGTTGAAGCAGCGGAATAGCCGCAGCGAAGCCGTCGTCCTCCTCGAGATCGATCAGGGCTTCGTGTAGTTTGTTGGCGGTCTCAATTTTGTCTTTCGGGTCAACACCGGAGTCAGCGGCCTTTGCGTTGTTCCCGGAGGAATCCGTGCCCAGATATCCCAACGCCCGCAGATTTTCGGCTTGTGCTGCGTCAAGCTGAGTTGTTCCGGAGTTCGTCCTGCTGGTCTGCGTGTAGAACTTGTCCAGTTGCGCGGACATCACGTCGGCCACCGGAGCCGCGCTGGGGGCGAGATTGTGATCGGCCGCAGTATCTACGGTTTGATCATAGAGTTCGCGCTTCGGCGCCTGAACGTAGAGATATTTCCCGGCGCGCCAGGAGCGAATCGTGCTCCATCCGAAGGCACGGTGGGCGTAGTTGGTTTCGGAATATTGCGGACGATCTTCTTCCGATTGAGATCCCGCGCGAATGCCGGGTAAAGGCTGTGCCTGCATCGCCGCCGGGATTTTCACTCCAGCCGTTTGCAGCAATGTTGGGGCTACTTCGGCCAGGCCAACGCGTGAATCCACGCGACGGGCTGTACGCGAGCTCGGCAGCTTGAGCAACAGCGGCACATGGATGGTTTCGTCGTAGAGGAAAATGCCGTGGCGGCGCTCGCCGTGCTCTCCGAAAGCCTCACCATGGTCTGCGGCTACGGCAATGACTGCTGCGTCGTATAGCCCATTCTTCCGCAACGTTGAAAGCAGTTTGCCCACGGCGGCATCGGTGTAAGCGATCTCTCCATCGTAAGGTTCTGAAGCATAACGGGACTTGTAGGGCTCTGGAGGATCGTAGGGATCATGTGCGTCGTACAGATGAATCCAAATGAAGAAAGGCCCCGGCGGACGGTGCGCGAGCCAATTGAGCGCCCGGTCCACGACTACTCCTCCCCGCCGTTCCATGCTTTCATAGCGGCTCTGGTTTTTCCCGCGACGGTGGAATCCGGCGTCGTATTTGTCGAATCCGCGGTCAAAGCCGGGAGCGCCTCCGATTTTCTGATCGAGAACGATTGCGCCGAGGAATGCCGCCGTGCGGTATCCCTTGGCGCGGAGCAGTTCCGGAACATAGGGCAAGCTTGCATCGAGCGGCGTGCCTAAATCTGAAATGTTATTGAACTGAGGATAGGTTCCCGTCAGCATGGTTGCGTGCGATGGAGTAGTCAGCGGAACGTGGGCATAGGCACGAGTGAACACGACACTTTGCTTTGCCAGCGTGTCGAGGTTCGGAGTCAGCCCGCGCTTCGAACCCAGAAATCCCATACGGTCGGCGCGCGTGGTGTCGAGGGTAATCAGGATAATGTTGGGGCTTTCGGCGAAAGCATGCAAGGGCGCACACAAAACCAGAACGGCCCACACCAGGAAACGGCAGGACATAAGAATTCCTGTCAGTTTAGCAGTTTGAACGATGCCTGATTTGACGCAAAAAAAGGGCCGGCCTCGAAAGGCCGGCCCGAAGTACCTCAACTTTAGAAGTCGAAGCGCAACGACAACTGGATGACGCGATGGCCGCCGTTGTCGCCAAACGTGTCCTCCGCTTTCCCAAAATTCGCGCTCTGAATGTCGCCCTGCGGGTTTTGGAAGTTTGGATGGTTGAAGATGTCGAAGAAGTTTCCTTGCAGGGTCAACTTCGAGCTTTCAGTGATCTTGAAGCTCTTACCTACGCCGAAATCGAAGTTGACGTAAGTCGGACCATGAAGGCTGCCTCTTCCGGTGGTGCTGTTGCACCATTGTCCGCCATTCACGTCGGCGGGGCACGTAACCTGTCCAAAGTCGTCAGGATTCAAATAACCGTCTGCGGGGTTTTTGCCTAAATAAGCGTTGGTAATTGTCCCCGGTCCGACGTATGCGGGCCGCTCACCGAAAAGGCCGTTCTTGTTGTAGTCGCCACTAGAATCGAGGAGGGCCACCGCCGCCCCGCTATTGATGGAGAAGATTCCATTGAGTGTCCAACCACCAAGGAATCGGTTTGCCTTCATAAACGGCAAGTCGTAATTGAAGCTACCCACGAATCGGTTACGGATATCGAAATCAGCCGGGCCATAGTCAAGATGAATGTTCATCGGATCCGTGACCGCAGTTGACCCCTTGGCGCGGAAAGCATCGCTGATATCGTCCAGTGCTTTAGACCAGGTGTAGTTTGCATTGAAGGTCAGCCCGGAGGAGAACTGCTTGCGCAGGGTCGCTTCCAGAGCGTGGTAGTTGGAGCCGTAGTCGTTGCTTCGGTAATTATCGGAGCCAATTGTGGAATTGATCCGGGTCGTAGATAAACCTCTCACCACTCGCCCGTCAAAGGTGTTGATATTGCGGATGCCGATGAGCTTGCGGCCCGCCGTTCCGAGATAATTAGTTTCGAGAATAAGGTTGTGACCCAGGTCGTACTGCAAACCGAAGCTCCATTGCTCGTAATAAGGAGCTACGAGGTTTTCATCCATGTGCCGAGGCGTCGCTTTGGGCAGGCCATTGGGAAACAACGCTGGGTCAATGAAGGAGCTATTTGCTGTAAAAGGAACAGCAAACAGGCCGGGAGTTTCGATGGCTCCAGCGGGTACACCGGTGAGCAGCGAGCCAGCTGTGCAATCACAATAGCCAGGAGGATTGAAGCGAATGTTCTCAAACAAGTTGTTATAAATACGGTCGTAGAACATTCCAAATCCGCTGCGGACGACTACTTTTTGCGTCCCAAAAACGTCCCAGGAGAAGCCAACACGGGGGCCGAAGTTGTTGTAATCCTTCGCCCAGATGTTCGAATTCCGCTGCTGGAACCCACCCGTCGCCTCTTTCGCATAGAGTGGATCATTCGCAGGGAAGTATGGGTTGGTGCTTACAGTTTGGACAGGCGTGGTGCCGGTTCCAAAGTAAAAGTTGGAATCTACCCCGTCTTGGAAGTTGTGCGGCGGTCCGAAATAGTCCCAGCGAACGCCCAGGTTCATAGTCAATCGAGGAGTGACCTTCCAGTCATCTTGCCCGAAAGCGCCGAATTCGTTGGCGCGGTAGCCGCGATAGAAATCGGGAATTGCGCCGTTTGTCGGATTCACTGCCGCTCCGGCGGAATACCAGGTGCCGTAATAAGGTTTCCCGAAGTAAAGCAGGTCGGCCTCGTCACTGAACACAGAATCCGTGATCAGATCTTCTCCACCCCACGACCAGAAGTGGCCGAATTTGTCGGAGTCGAAGCTCGAACCGTTGCGCGTCCGGCGATATTCCCCTCCGAACTTGAAGCTGTGACGCCCCTTCGAAGCCGAAAGATCGTCTTTGTACTGGAATTCGTTTTCCGTAAAGAACTGCGGCAACGCGGTGGAACCACCAAAGCCGCTCGATAGTGCGTCAATAGTGAGCAAGCCCGGAATCCCGTCGGTACCTGGGGCTATGAAATTGGCGAGTCGGCGGACGTAACCGATCTTGGCTTGGTTAAGAACGTTTGGCGAAAAGGTGTGCGTCCATGAAATGCTGGCAGTCTGTGCGCGATTGGGATTTTCAAGCGGAACGCCAAAAGTGGTGTCGCCGCCGTCAATATTGCTAGAAGATTTGGCATCTTCGAGCAGATACACGCCGTTGATCTGATCGTGGTCGCTGATCTTATGATCCACCTTTAAGCTGACCCGGTATTGATTTAACGGGGTGATATCAGACTCGGTTACGGAGTCGTAAAGAGGGACCGGGTACTGTATGACCGGAAATCCTAGCTGCCCACCGGTGAAGAGTCCTTCTCCTGAGCAGGCAGAATCGCCGGCGGCGCAATCCGCCGTACTG
>DATBAT010000242.1:0-7544 GCA_036271375.1 Terriglobales bacterium | reverse complement strand
GCCCTGGTTTCCCCCGTGCTTTTTCCCACTGTGGAACACAACAAACGAGGGGGAAACGAAAATGAAGTTCGCAGCCAACCAAGCGGGAAACAACAAGAACACGATCCTGGCAGCCATCATCCTGGCGGTCATCACCTTGTTCGGGGGATCGGCCAAGGCTGCTTCGGCCGCCACCGCCTCCTTCGTCGGACTCGACACCACCACCCGCGGAAGCTGGCAAGCCAAGTACGGCGCCGAAGGCTACGTCATCCCCAACCTCACCCAGTCGATTCCCGGCTACGCCACCTTCGCTCCGCAGAACGCGCTGCTCTACACCTGGAACGCCGGAACGTCCGACGCGCGCGCGGTGAAGATGCCCAACAGCGGCTCGGGCATCGCTTCGACCTTCTATAACAACCCCGGCTTCTCGCTCGACATCAACGCGGTCGACAGCAACACCCACCAGATCGCGGTCTACGTCCTGGACTGGGATGGCTTCGGCTCCCGCTCGCAGACCCTGCAAGTGGTCGACGCCAGCAGCAACGCCGTGCTCGACACCGAACAGGTGGCCAACTTCGCCAACGGCACCTACGTGATCTGGAACGTTACCGGCCACGTGCGTATCAACATCAACCGCACCGGCGGCTCGAACGCAGTGGTCGCGGGCGTCTTCTTCGGCAAGAATGCCACGGCAGCAGCGGCCCCGGCTTCCGCGACGGCCACCTTCACCGGCGCCGACACCTCGACCCAAGGCAACTGGCAGGGCAAGTACGGTGTGGACGGCTACTCCATCAGCAACTCGACGCAAAATCTTCCGGCCTACGCCAGCTTCGGCGTGCAGAACCAGATGAACTACACCTGGAACGCGGCCACCAGCGATGCGCGCGCCCTGCAGATTCCCAACAGCACCATGCACATGGCCAGCACCTGGTACAACAGCCCCTCGTTCAACTTCGACGTGAACCTGACCGACAGCAACAGCCACCGCGTCGCGCTCTACGCCATCGACTGGGACGGTTCCGGCCGCCGCGCGCAGACGGTTCAAGTGATCGATGCGGCCAGCAGCAAAGTTCTCGACACGGAAACAATCTCGGGCTTCTCCTCGGGCATGTACCTGGTGTGGAACGTGACCGGCCACGTCAAGATCAACGTGACCATGACCGGCACGAGCAACGCAGTGGTGAGCGGCATCTTCTTCGACAGCAGCAATTCAAACAACAATGCTTCGGCTCCGGCAGCTCCGAAGACGACGGCGGCCAGCAACGGAGTTCTCTCCGCCAGCACCTCGGCGCTGAGCTTCGGCAGCGTGCAACTCTCCAGCAGCAGCGTGCAGAACGTGACGCTGACCAACACTGGCAACGCCAATGTGACCATTTCGAACGTGAGCGTCTCCGGCGCGGGCTTCGCGGCAGCAGGACTGCCAACCGGAACGGTTCTCACTCCGGGACAGTCGGCCACCATGCAAGCGACGCTGACGCCAGCGATGGCCGGCAAAGTCACCGGTGCCATCACGGTGAGCAGCAACGCCACGAACGGCAGCAACGCGATCGCGCTCTCCGGCACCGGCATCGCGCAGACCACCCACTCGGTCAACCTGAACTGGGTGCCCAGCACCTCGCAAGTGGCCGGCTACAACGTCTACGTCAGCACCACCGAAGGCGGCGCCTACGCCAAGCTGACCAGCACCCCGGTGAACTCCACCAGCTTCGTTGACTCCGGCTTGCAGACCGCGCAGACCCGCTACTACGTGGTCACCTCGGTTGACTCCTCCAACAACGAGAGCGCCTTCTCCTCCCCAGTCTCCGCCATCGTCCCCTAGTCAATATCAAGCACTGCACAGCAGGACGGAAGCAAAGCCGTAAAAAACGAGGAGAACAGGACTCAGCCCCCTGTTCTCCTCGTTGGCATTTTAGGAACATTGCAGATTGGACGTGAAAGAACTGAGTGCAACTATCAGGTTCCGGGCGGGTTTATCGAGAATTACGCGGTGGGAACCGCTGCAAGACAAGTTACGGTAGCTGTGCGGGGCGCTTGCTACACTACGCGCATTGTTCAGGAGGCGACCGAATGTCACGTTTCCCAAAGAGTGGTGGAAGGATTAGGGGCGAGAAGAGAGGGATCGTTGGCAAGCTGCTGCTTGTTTGTGCCGCAACATTCCTTGCGGCAGCTGCGGCGCAGGCTCAAAAGGTGACGGTGGAGTTCGATCGCGGCGCCGACTTCAGCAGGTTCAAGACGTTTGCGATCCGGGCAGGAGAGCTGAACAGCAGGAACGCGGCGCTCAACAGCGACCTGGTGCGGAAACAGATCAATGACGACATTGCGCGCGGGCTTACCGCGCGGGGTTTGATGGAAGTGAGATCCGGACCGGCGGACTTGAATGTGCGATACACGTTCGGCTCCGCGCGACGAACGCAAGTGGAGGCGTATCCGGCGGGCTGGTATGGACGCGGAACGCGCTACGTACGTGTGCCGTATGCGGAAGGCACGCTGGTGATCGATTTTCGCGATCCGGCAACGCGTTCGCTGGTGTGGAGATCGGTGGCCAGCGAGAACAAGAGCGATCCGGTAAAGCTGGAAGGTAAGCTCGATGATATGGTAAAGAAGTCGATCGAAAAGTATCCTCCGAAAGCGAAATAACGATCCTCGCGAGTATGGCGAAGGGCGTTTCGTCTGGTTTGCTAAACAACATCAACGCCGCGCAGCGGAACCTTTTAAGAAGATACGGGCACGCTGCAGGCCTGGCATTGCTATGGGCCCTTACGCTGACGGCAAGCGCCCGGGCACAAGAACCAGAAACCCTTCCGGCAACTCCTCTGCAAGAAGTGCCTTTGCCGACCCAAGAGGAAGCGCAGAAAAATCCACGAGCCAATTGCGTGGAGCCGCCTCCGATGGTGCGATGGCAGGATTATCAAGGTCCCTTCAGTAAGACAGTGGGAACCTTTGCCGGACGGCTGGAGCGGAAAGCGGTGAGTGCGCCGCAGTTCAAGGCAGGAACTTTCTTGTGTTCGTTTACTCCGAAACGAAAATTCATTCTATTCGTTCAAGACATGATCGATCCGCTGACATTTATCGGCGCGGCCTTCAATGCCGGCGTGGATGAAGCGGAAGACAGCGATCCTTCGTACGGACACGATTTCGCCGGGTACTCGAAGCGTTTTGGGGCAGAATTGGCCGACGATGCTACATCGGAATTTTTCAAGGATTTCGCTTATCCCACGATCTTTTCCGAGGACCCTCGTTATTACCGGCTGGGCCACGGCAAGCCGGGTGTGCGGTTGGCACATGCACTGAGTCATGTGGTTATCGCGCACCAGGAAAATGGACGCCACATGTTCAACTTCTCGGAATGGCTGGGAACTACCAGTGCGGTGGCGCTGGGCGATACCTATCACCCGGATAACAAGCCGGGAATAGCGCCGGCAGCCAAGAGCGTAGGATTCGCGGTGTTGCAGGATATGGGCTACGACGTGTTGCGCGAGTTCTGGCCGGAGATTGCCAGGAAGTTGAAACTGCCGTTTAGAGGCCAGAACGAGCCCCAGAATTAGCTACTCGTTATCGGTCGGGCTTTTCGATTCTTTCTTCTCCTTCTTCTTTTCCTTGCCGCTCTCCTTCTTGCCGATTTTCTGCCAGCGCTCGTCGAGCGATTCCTTGGTAAAGAGCGAAGCGGGCAGCCCGGTGTTGTACTGGCAGGAATCGAAAAAGACCTGGTACGTTTTCATGCCGTTGCGGCTGCGCTCGATTTGATAGGGAGTCTGAACGCCGCTAATCGGGTGGTAGTTGGAGTAAAGATCCGTTTCCTTCGTAGTGACGCGAGTGTCCGGATTGCGCTGCTCGACGTCCCGGCGAATCGGCAGATGCGACGACCGGTCGATGGCGATGCGTAAAGTACGATCGTCGGCATCGGTCAGCTCAACCCATTCGACTTCGTGCAAGTCGACGATATCGACGCCGCCATAGCGGAAAATCATGTCCGGTTCGTGAATGCGATTTCGCAGGATATTGCCGAGATCCTTCTTCACGCCTTCCTGGAAGCGAATCAAATCGGTGGTCAAAGCTTCGGCTACACCACCGCGATCGAGGGTCCAGCCTTTGTCGCCGTTATAGACTTCGATGATGTTGCGCTGCGGCAGATTTTCTGTGCGCGACATGTTCGGCGGTTCGACGTAGTTCTGAAAGTGTTCCAAACCATTCAACTCGCCGGAGTGGCCGAACTGGCTGTAGCGGCCGGTGCAGGTCATGTCGCGGACATTCAAATAGGCGCTGCCGCCCATCGCTTGAATCGTCTGCTGCAGAAGTTGCTTGGCTTTCGCTGAGCTTTCTTCCGGCATCAGCACCTGCGCGTCCTGAGCGGACGCCAAAGGCCTAGACAGAACCATCATCGCGACAACGAGAAGGAAAAGATTCAGCCGCACAGGACCGCACCTCCGTTCACATTGATCACTTCACCGGTCATGAAGGTTGCCAGGTCGGAAGCGGCAAAAAGAATCGGCCCGGCGATTTCTTCCGCGGTTCCAACACGTTTCAGCGGAATGGCCTGCTGGATGGTCTTCGCCGCGCTCTTGGCTTTTAGAACTGGCGCGGACATGTCTGTGTCCACCCAGCCGGGCGCCACGCAATTTACCAGAATGTTGTGTCGGGCGAGTTCGGTGGAAAGGCCTTTCACGAGGCTAATGATAGCGCCTTTGGATGCGGCGTAATGCGCATGGAACGCTTCGCCGCGCTGGCCGGCAGTGGAGCTGATGGCCACGATGCGTCCGCTATTTTGAGCGATCATGTGCGGCGTCACGTAGTGAATCAGCGAATACACACTCTTCAGATTTACGCGGATCATTTCATCCCATTCGCGCTCGTCGAGACGCTCGATCGGCGCATCCTTTTCATTCCAAATGCCGGCGTTGGCGACGAGAATGTCGATGCGTCCCAGTTTCTCGCGGGCAAATTCGACAAGCTTTTTTGCGTCGGGCATCTTGCCCAGGTCAGCCTTGCAATATTCGATGCGTGTTCCGTGCTTTCGAGCTTCCTGGGCCACTTGAGCAGCCGCATCGCTTTTGGAGCGGTAGCTGAAAACAACGTCGGCACCCGCCTGGGCGAACAGTTTCACACTCGCCGCGCCGATTCCGCGGGACCCGCCGCTTATCAGAGCCGCTTTGCCTGTTAGGGAGATCATGACGAGTCGCGCCTACGCTTGAAGCGTCGCCCGGCGCGCGGCACCAATCAGCGTCCGGAAGAGCGATTGCGCCAGCGCGTCCTTTTCCACCATGCGTTCCGGATGCCATTGCACACCCATGACCCAGTTGGAGTCACCGGTCCACTCGATGGCTTCGATTACTTGGTCTTCGGAGCGCGCCACCACGCGAAGATTCTGTCCGGGCTGCAGTATCGATTGATGATGCGAACTGTTGACCTGCGCCTCGCTGCCGCCGGCGATGGTCGCGAGCATCGAGTGGCGATCAATGCTGATGGGGTGAAACGTCTCGGGCACGCCCTTTTCGTCCGCCCATTCATGTTCGACGGTGGTGCCGACTTCGCTTGGTATGTCCTGCACGAGAGTACCGCCGAGAAAAACGTTGAGGCTCTGAATGCCGTAGCAGATGGCGAGAACGGGCTTCTTTTCGGCGAACGCGTATTCCAGAAGCGCGAAGTCGGTGTGTTCGCGATAGGAATCGGACTGAGCGGTTTTGGGATGGCGCGCGGCGTGAAATAGCGCAGGGTCGACATCCGCAGGGCTGCCGGAGAGGACAATGGCGTCGATGGTGCCCGTGAGCTTCTTCAACTCTTCGCGCGACCGACCAAGGGATACAACCACAGGCTCGCCGCCAGCGCCTTGGATAGCGGTAACGTACTTCTGAATCTTGGTAAAATCGCCGCTAAGCTCTTCTTTTCTAGTTCGATACGGGACAACGACGCGAGGCGTCCGCTGCGCTTCGGAGGACATGAAATTCATCGTACCATTGCCGCGCAAAAAACGGGAAACGGCGGTTTGCGGTTCAATGCGAATCGCTACCGCGAGCGGTGCTCGAATATGGCAGCGCGATTGGCGAGTGTGCGGCGCTGCCAGTACGAGCGCAACTCGCCAACCAGAAACAATGAGCCGGTGGCAAAGACTGCGTCTTCGGGCGACGCCATGTGCAACGCGGCTTCGAGAGCGTCGTAGGCATCCGGAATCACCAGGGCGTTCTTGGCGAAATGGCGAGTCATTTCGCCCAAAAGTGAAGCGGAAATTGCCCGAGGCTGGCGAGGCGCGGTGAGAATCGCGGTTTCGACGAAAGGGAAAAGCTGCCCGGCAATTTCGTCGACGGCTTTATCGCGCATGGCCCCATAGACGAGAAAGATTTTGCGATCCTTGAAATTGTCTTCCCAGAAACGCGCCAGCTCGCGTGCGCCAGCCGGATTGTGCGTGCCGTCGAGATAAACGTCGGGGTGCTCGGAGAGATGTTCGAGGCGCCCGGGCCATCGCGTAGTGGTGACGCCGCGTTCGATGTTTTCGTTGGTGATGGCCATGCCACGGTCGGCCAGGAGTTGAGCGGCCGTTACTGCTGCCAGCGCGTTGCGGATTTGAAATTCGCCGGGCAACGAAGGCGCAATCACCATGGATGTGCTCGGCGAATGTCTACTGGTGATGCTAGCGCGATAAAGGCCCGCTCGCGATTCGACGCGATCGAGCGACCACAGCTCGTCAACATTGAAAAGTTTCGCGCCGACGGCCTGGCATTGCCTGGCGACAACCTGAAGCGCTTCCGGTCGCGTGACCGAGCTGACGATCCACATTCCCGGCTTTATGATTCCCGCTTTTTCCCCGGCAATTTCTTCGATGGAGTGACCAAGAAAATTCTCGTGGTCAAAATCAATCGGGGTGATCACGCCAATTTCAGGATGAACGATGTTGGTGGCGTCGAAGCGGCCACCCATACCGACTTCGTAGATGGAGAAATCCACGCGGTGGTCCGCAAAGGCCACGAAGGCCATGGCGGTGACGCATTCAAAGAATGTCGGATGTCCACCGAGCTTGCCGCTGGCCATCAATCGCTCGATGGCGCCGTGGATGCGCGTCCAATTGGCGGCGAAGTCTTCATCCGAAATATTTTGGCCGTCGATGCGAATGCGTTCGTTAATGCTTTCCAAATGCGGCGAGGTGTACAGGCCGGTACGGAATCCCGCGTCGCGAAGGATCGATTCCAGCATGGCCGCAGTGGAACCTTTGCCGTTGGTTCCGGCGATGTGCGCGCAGGGAATGGCGCGATGAGGCTTACCGAGTTCCTCGGCAAGAATAGAGACGTTGTTGAGTCCAAACTTTTCCAGGCGGGCCTGGCGCGGAGCGGCCAGTTCGCGTCCGAGAGTGAACAGCGATTGAAGAGCTTCGTCGTAGTTCATGACGGCTGCAAAAAGAAATCCAGCGAACGTCCGATATACGCCTTCATTTCCTTGCGAGGGACCACGGCATCAAGAAAGCCGTGTTCGAGCAAGAATTCCGCGGTCTGAAATCCTGCGGGGAGCTTCTGGCGGATGGTCTGCTCGATCACGCGAGGGCCGGCAAAGCCGATGAGCGCCGCAGGCTCGGCGATGTT
>DATBAT010000241.1:0-12914 GCA_036271375.1 Terriglobales bacterium | reverse complement strand
GCTTCTTGTCGTGCTTGAGTTCCTTCACGAATCCGACGTATTGGCCGTCTACCCAGACGCCGGCGGTTTTCTCGTCTTTGTTCGAACCGTCGAATTTGATTTCAGACAGAATCTGGTTCTGCTCAGCCACCAGCGCGAGCGGTGCCATGCAGCTTGCCGCAACCAATAAATAAAAGCATTTTCGTAAGAACACTTCGCACCTCCGTTGACTTAACTATAGCCAAGTATTAGAGGAGATCTAATAAACCACTAGTAGCGAACGGGATGCTCTGCGATGCACTTTCGTAATGACGAATCCCGATATCAACTTTTGCCTGAATTGAAGTAGCTGATCCGCTATTAAGCTCTAAGTGTCTGATAAAACAACGCTTGCCTGGATATGTAGCGCCTCGAAAACCACTCTTGACTACCGCTCGCCGTCAGACGAAAATCCTTGTCCGGCACATTGGCCCGTCGCCGAAGTGCCTGAAGCTCCTCCCTCCCAGTTACACACCAAGAAACGGACCCGCAGTATGGAACAAGTCGCTACCGCAAATCGACCCGCCGGCCCCGATGTAATGGTCAGCTATTCCAGCAAGGACCGTCCTCAGGTTTTGCAGTTGGTACAGCGATTGCGCGCCGCCGGGGTAGCGGTCTGGATTGACCATGGCGGCATCGATGGTGCCCAGCGTTGGGGAGAGGAAATCGTCAACGCCATCGAGGCTTGCAAGACTGTATTGCTGATGGTCTCGGGAACTTCGGTACAGTCCGACAACATCGCCAAAGAGGTAGCGCTCGCCTGGGAAAGCGGCAAACATTTCTTGCCGTTGTATCTGGAAGACGCGAAGATTCCGAAGAGCATGGCGTATCAGTTGGCGGGAATTCAGCACATCCGGATGTTCGACGGCGATCCTGACGCCAGGTTTATTGCGGTGTTGCGATCGCTAATGCGGTTGGGTGTTCGAATTTCGCCCTACTCGATGGCGCTGGTCAACGCGGATGCGGGCGACCGGGAGCAGGCATTCGAGTGGTTGAGCAAGGCAGCGGAGGAGCGATCAGGATCGTTAAAGAGGCTGGAGAACGAGCCACGTTTTTCGGCGCTACGCTCCGATTCGCGTTACGGGGATCTGGTCTCGAGGCTGAAGGAAGTCACGCTTGAGCCGGAGGAAGCGGTGATCGAGACTCCGCTTCTTCCGCAAGTTGTCCATCAGCCGGGCGAGGCCATCCCGATGTGGAAGCGATTCTTGTGGCCCGACATTTTCAACGATGTCAGCGCGCGGAAGGCTGCTGCGCAAGGCGTTTGGGCGTGTGGGTTTATTCTGGCCGCTAGCATTCTGGCCTCGCTGCTGACGTCCACGGCCGGGCGGATTGCCGTGGTGGGCTTGGGATGGAACGAGCCCATCGTGGTCGCGATAATCTTTGGGCCGATTGCCTTCGGCATTTTGAAGATGGGCCGTCCCGCGGCGATTGTTGGATTGATTCTGTGCTCGATAGGAGCGTTCGGCAACCTCGGAGTGATGCGCGCGTCGGGAGCAGCGGTGGACGCCTACAACAACATCCCGGCGCAGTACCGAAATCAGTACCGCTACAACGATCCTTACCCGACCTATTACTACGCTTGCTTTTCGCTGGCGATTTCGCTGGCCTGCGTTGCCGCGTTCACCAACGCCACGCGAGGGACGTTCGCCTACCGGGAATTGGTTTCATCGGGAAAGGCGCGCGATAAGCAGGATGCGATTGCGCGAGAAGATTGGGCTGCGATTCGCAGGCAACTCGTGGTTAAGGTGAAGACGGTGCGAGCGCAGGCGGCTTTCACTTCCAAAGCGGTCGCACCAATTTTGGTGCAGACGCCTCGCCCTCAATCACCGGCCGGCCCACCCCCGGTCAAAGTTATCGAGCGGGTAGTTTCGTCGCCAGCAGTGTCAGCAGTTGCAGAGGAATCATTTCCAGCGTTGATCGGGGTCGCCAGCAAAGGTTTTCGATGGCCGAGAACTGGATTGTTTGCTGTGGCCAACCTAGTCGCCGCTTTGCTTTATTTTTCAGCATTGTCGGCGACGAGTTCGTTGCCGGTGGACGGAAGCTACTGGTTTCTGGGTATCTGGCAGAGTGTCGCTTTCAGCTTGGCGGCGGTGATGGCGTTCCGCGTGTTCAAGAATTATTGGATGGCCGCGGTCGTAGCTGCAATGGCGACGCTGTTGCTCATCTTGCCGGTGTACGGCGCATTGCCGGGATTCGCATGGGCTGACATTTTGTACCGTGAGCAGTTCCAGCAATTCGCACTGCTGCCGCTGGTCTACTTTTTCGTTTTTCTCGCCTTTGAATCGCTGCTGGTGCAAAAACTCCAGCCGCTGGCATTGGCCCTTTGGCTGGGGGCCATGAGTGCGGAGATCATCACGCCTTTGTTCGCGGCCTTGCTGCGCGGGCTCGGAGCGAAAGAGCCTCCGGACCCCGTGCTGGCGGGTGGATCACTGGTATCTGCTGTTTGCCGAAGTCTGGTTTTTACGGCGGTATTTTGGGGTGGGCTGATTTTGTTGTCTAAGAAGAATGAGGCCGCAACGGTGCAGGGTTAGTAGGTCGGGACCTTGAAGACCTGCTCCGTTTTGCCACTCTTCAGGCCTTTAAAGGCCGCATCAAGAATCGCCTGATTCTGCCAGCCCTCTTCCCCCGAGACAGGGAACTTGGCTTTTCCTTCCACTGCGGCGGAGAACGTATCGACTTGGCGCGCGTACGCCAGCTTGTTTGAGACCGTCTCTGTTTCGACTACATCCCAGCCGCGGCGCAGTTCGATCTTGATCGGGCGCTCGACGTTCAGGCCATTTTCGGCGAACAACGAGCCGCTGTCGCCTACGAATTCGATGGGCGTGCGGTATTCGGGAAAATAGGAAACTAGAACTGTGCCCAGCGTTCCTCGAGTAAATCCCAGGGTGAGAGTTGCGGCTAAGTCGACCCCGTTTGATCCGTCGGTGATGCCGCTTGTGCTGACGCGCATCACTTCGTCCTGCAAAATGTAGCGCAAAGTGTCGATGCAATGGACGCCTACATCCCCGATAGCTCCGCCTCCGGCGACAGCAGGATCTTTGAGCCAGGTGCGGGCGTGCTCTTTGTTTCCGGGGAACGAGAACTCTGAGCGGGCGAATACCGGCTTGCCGATCTGTCCCTCGGCGATGCGGTCGCGCAACCGGGCAGTGCTGTCTTCGAAACGGAAGACATGAGCAACGCCCAAAATCACATTCGCTTTCTTCGCCGCTTCCACCATCTGCCGGGCTTCGTCGCTATTCATCGCCATCGGCTTCTCGCAGAGCACGTGTTTTCCGCACGCAATGGCGAGCAGGGTGTCGCGGAGATGGAGCGAGTTGGGCGAGCAGACAAAAACCGCGTCCACTTCAGGAGACTGGCACAGAGCTTCGCCGGAATCGAAGGCTTGCGGAATGTTGAACTGGCGGGCCGACTCTTGAGCTTTGCCAAGATCGCGGCGGGACAACGCGGTGACCTGGGAGTTAGTGGCCAGCGCAAAGCCGGGCATTACGCGTTTGGCGGCATGCAGGCCAAATCCGAGGATTCCGTAGCGAACCACCTATTTCGCCAAGCCGATTGCCACCGGCGCAGCATCCAGCGTCACCGTGACGCCGGAACTGGTAAGGGCTCCGGTCGGAGGATCGCTGGCGTCGATGGTGTATTCGGTAATGGTCTTCGCGCTCTGACTTCCGATGAGGAAATACTTGCCGGAGGGCGACAGCACCATGAACGTGGGGTCGGCTGGCCCGGTGAACGGCGATTTGTCGATCACGGTCAGCTTCCCGGTGGTGGTGTCCACTGAAAACCCAGAGATGTTGGTCGAGCCGAAATTGGCCGCGTAGAAGAATGTACCGCTGCTATCGAAAGCCAGGGCTCGCGGTCCAGTTCCAGTGGCGATGGGTGTACCGGAAATCAGCGAGAGTGCTCCCGTGCCAGAGTCGATAGTGAATCCGCTGACCGTGTTATCGAAGGAATTTGCCACGTAGAGAAAGTGTTCGCCGGAGTCAACGATCATGTCTGAGGGACCATTGCCGACGGCAAACGGCGATCCCGGAACAGCAGACAGAACGCCCGAACTAACCGCGTAGGCAGAGACTGATGCGAGGTTGGCGTCGGCCACGTAGAGATACTTTCCCGAGGGGGTGATCGTCATTGCCACCGGACTCGGGGGCGTGGCAAAGGGCGATCCCGCAACCGCGGTGAGCACGCCGCTACCGGCATCGATCGAGAAAACAGAGATTGTATTTGACGACCGGTTGGCCACAAATAGAAATGATCCCGCTGAATCGACCTGCATGTTCGAGGGAGTCACGCCGGTTGCGGTTCGAGGTGTCACTTCTTTCAGCGCGCCGGTGCTTTCCTCGATCGTGAACAACGAAATTGTGTTTTCGGACTGGTTCGCGACGTAAAGAAATTTGTTTGAAGGGTGTACTGCCACGTCTGCCGGAGATGTTCCGGTGGCGAAAGGACTGACCGGCAGTTTGGTGATCTTTCCAGAATCGTCGCTGATGCGATATGCGCCAACTGCGTTATCAAATGGCAAAGGTACGTACGCGACGTGGCTCGGCGAATTACTGCATCCCACGGAGGCCGCGAGCGCGACGCACAATCCAAATAAAAATGTTGCCTTCATCCTCATCCTCTTGGAAGAAATTGCGCTACGGCGACGGCATTTTGCGGGCGCTGCGGTTCTTTTTTAACGCACCCCAGCGAAAGACCAGGCCCGCGGAAAATCGCAGATTGTTTTGGCTGGCGCTGAACGTTTGGGTGTTGATGAAGTCGACCTGAATCGGTCGAATAGAGAAACGCGCGCTGATGGGGATATCGATTCCTCCGCCGCCGGCGATGGCGCGTCCGGTATTGGTGATGTTCGTTCCGAAATCGAGCTTAGTTTGGGACTGCCCGAATAACCCATGCGCGAAGAAGTCTGCGCCGAAAAACCGGTGATAGACCTGAGGACCAACCATCCATCCGGCAACCTGCAGGTGATCGCCGTACTCGCCGCCCACTTCCGCGGTCACGCCGAAGTACGGCGCCAGATTGTAGGTGAGCGAACCGTTCGCGCCTTGCAGGTTCGAATAGTCGGCGAAACCAATGGTTGAACTGTCGAAGCGCATGAAGGAATAGCCGGCTTCGACCGCGATACGCGGCGTCTGCGCTACGGCTGGCATGGCGGCAATTAAACAGACAAACATTGCCACTATCGCCTGTAGATGTTTAGTTTTCATGGGATGCAATGGTTGGGATGCGTGCACAGGTGCGGTTTGTTGTGTTTCCATGCGCAATTATTTGCCGGTGAAAAGCTGGCCCTAAGTATACGGATAATCTTCGAAGAACAACAGGGATAGGGCGGTCGTGAAAGGAGATTGGGCAGGATTATCGTTCTTAGTGATGTGCAGATGGCGGTAACAGGCGAGCACTGCGTTCCACAGGAGAGGGCAGGGGAATTCGCCGTTTAGCTGTCCTCTCATTTTCGCTATGTGGACGAGTTGACTTGCCTGCTTTAGGCACCTAAGATTGCCATCCTACGTACGTCCCCCTTCGAGATGATAGGCCAAGTAATAGGGCATTACCGGGTAGTTGAAAAAATTGGCGCTGGTGGAATGGGAGATGTTTATCGCGCCAGCGATGACCGGTTGGGGCGCGAGGTAGCGCTCAAATTCCTGACGTCTTCGCTCGCTACCGATCCTGACCGCCTGCGACGCTTCGAGCAGGAAGCTCGGGCAGCGGCAGGCTTGAACCATCCCAATATTGTCGCGGTCCACGACATCGGCATGCACGATGGCTCGCCGTATATTGTCTCGGAACTATTGCAGGGGCAGACTCTCCGCCAGCGGATGATGGAGGGGCCGATTTCGGTGCGGCAGGCAGACGAGTACGGAATTCAGATCGCGCAAGGACTCGTGGCTGCGCACGACAAGCACATCGTTCACCGCGACCTAAAGCCGGAAAATATCTTCATTACTCAAGACAACCGCATAAAGATTTTGGATTTTGGCATCGCGAAGCTCGCAGTACCGCGAACCGCAGATGACGACGTGATGGCTTCCATGCCGACGGAAACCAAAGTGGGCGTGGTTCTTGGGACCGTTGGGTATATGTCGCCGGAGCAATTGCGGGCGCGTCCGGTCGACCACCGCAGCGACATCTTTAGTTTCGGCGCGATTCTTTACGAAGTACTGACCGGCAAGCGGGCGTTCTACGGTGACACTGAAGTCGACACCATGATGGCGGTGTTGCAAGAAGATCCGCCAGAAATGATCGAGATGCGGCTGGGTGTTCCGATGGTGTTCGAACAAATCGTCCGCCACTGCCTGGAGAAAGATCCGGAAGACAGATTCCAAACAGCGCGCGACTTGGCGTTTGCACTGGGCACGGTCTCTAACGCGAGCACCAGCAAACACAATCTTGCATTCAAGGTCCGCGGAAATGTGTGGCGAAAGTGGTTGCCTTGGGTGGCTGCGGCAGTTTTACTGGCCGCGCTGGGTATCGTTCTGGGAGAAAAGCTCCAGCCTGCCGTTGTCCCCGCATACCAGAGAGTAAGTTTTGAGCGCGGCACAATTTATGCGGCGCGCTTTGCGCCGGACGGTCGGGGCACATTCTATAGCGCTTCATGGAATGGTGAGCCAATCCAGATGTACTCGACGGTTGAGAACTCACCGCTATCGCGGCCGCTGGGGTTCGAGTCCGCGTCATTGTTAGGACTCTCCAATAGCAGCGAGATGGCACTCGTGCTTCGCGGAACGCACGGTTCGCGTCTGGACTTCGTCAACGGAATGCTAGCACGCGCGCCGATCGCAGGAGGAACGCCTCGCGAAATCCTGCAAGACGTGCGTTGGGCCGATTGGAGCCCGTCAGGTGAACTCGCTGTCGTGCACCACGCGGATGGACATAGCCGCTTGGAGTTCCCCGTCGGACACATACTGTATGAAACCCAAGGTTGGATCAGTCATATCCGCTTTTCTCCGCGGGGCGATGCCATCGCGTTCATGAATCATCCGGCGCTGTGGGACGACCGTGGCGCTGTGGATGTAGTCGATTTGAATGGCGCGGAAAAAATTCTCTCCTCCGGGTGGGAGTCGGAAGACGGCCTCGCCTGGTCGCCTAAGGGAAACGAGATTTGGTTTACTGCCGCCGAATCCAGCGCTACCGGACGCACATTGTGGGCAGTTGATCTATCTGGACGTCGACGCAAGATTTTAGGCACACCGGGCGGATTGGAATTGCAGGACATCGCCGCCGATGGCCGCGTCCTGGCGACCACCGAGAGTGAGCGGCTGGCGATGGAGTGGTCGGGCGAGGGTGACCAGAAAGTGCAAGACCTTTCCTGGTACGACTGGACAGTCGCGAAAGATATTTCAAGTGACGGGCAATGGGTATTGTTTGAAGAAAGCAGCGAGCCTGCTGGGCCGAATTACGCGGTGGCGACGCGCAAGATCGACGGTGCGCCTCCGATTCGACTAGGGGATGGTTCAGCGGGAAGTTTTTCTCCAGACGGCAATTGGGCGCTCTCGATTTTCAGTGGCTCTCCGCAGCACATCACGTTGCTGCCGGTCGGCGCAGGACAGCCTCGTCGGATTGACGTTCCGGAACTGGCGCATCTGCAAAACAGCAGCGCGCATTTTCTGCCGGATGGTAAGCGCATTGCCGTCATCGGCAATGAGGCGAATCGTCCGGCGCGAACCTACGTGATCGATATCAATGGAGGCAAGCCACGAGCGGTCACTCCGGAAGGCGTTTACGCTACGATGCCGTCACCCGACGGAAAATATCTGTGCGGTGCCGATTCTTCCGCCAAGTTGGGGTTCTATCCAGTGGAGGGTGGCACTCCGCACATCGTGCAACTGCCCGAGCCCAACCTACTCGCGTCGCAGTGGTCGGCAGATGGCAAGTCCCTTTACGTGTATCGCGCAGGCGAAGTGCCGCTGAAGGTTTACCGCATGGAGATCGAATCCGGAAAAATGTCGCTGGTGCGGCAGCTTGTTCCAGCAGATAGCGCCGGAGTAGTTACGATTTCTCCAGTGGTGACTAACTACAAAGGCTCACAGTTTGTTTACAGCTACTATCAAACGTTGTCGGTCCTGTATGTGATCTCCGGTTTGCAATAGGAGTTGTGCCATGCGTAGGTCTTTTGCCGGGTTCGCGTTCCTTGCTTTGCTGTCAACCGGCGCCTGCCACCAAGACTCGAGGGCTTCGAATCCCTGCAATCGTCTGGCAGACGCCGAAATTTCGGGAGCCAAGATAATTTCCGCTGATGTGGTTGTTCCCGGTGGATTCACTCCGGCGCCCTCGAATGACGACGGCGCTCTCTATAAGACTCTGCCTGCATTCTGCCGTGTACAAGCCGAAGCCACTCCCAGTAGCGACTCCCACATCAAAATTGAAGTCTGGCTGCCGCAGACGCAAACGAATGGGAGGTTTCTCGCGGTGGGCAATGGAGGTTTTGCCGGAGACATTAATTATCACGAGATGGCGCTCGCCGTCGCCAAGGGATACTCCACGGCCAGCACCGACACCGGCCACACCGGCACGGCGCTCGACGCCAGTTGGGCACTGGGTCATCCGGAAAAGATTGTCGACTTTGGTCACCGTGGAATTCACGAAATGACACGCGTGGCCAAGGCGGTGGTGAAAGCGTCCAGCGGCAGCGACCCCAAGAAATCTTACTTTGCGGGATGCTCAAACGGAGGCCGTCAGGCGTTGATGGAGGCCCAGCGGTATCCAGACGATTACGATGGAATACTCGCAGGGGCCCCGGCCAATTACTGGACGCACTTGGTTACGGGTTCGGTTTGGGATGCGCAGGCGACTAGCGCCCTACCTGACAGCTATATTCCGGCCAGCAAGATCCCCGCCATAGCCAGTGCTGTGGACGCGGCGTGTGACGCCGCGGATGGCGTGCGCGACGGAGTTGTCAATGATCCACGGCAATGCCATTTCCGCCCATCTAGCCTCAAGTGCAAAGGCGCCGACACTGACAGGTGCTTGACCGCGCCACAGGTCGTGGCACTCGAAAAGCTTTATGGAGGGGCGCGCGATTCACATGGTGGCCAGATATTTCCGGGTTTGATGCCCGGCGCAGAGGAAGGAGAAGGGGGATGGGGACTGTGGATCACTGGAACAGCCCCGGAAAAGGGTCTGCTCTTTTATTTTGGCAGCGGATTTTTCGCCAACATGGTTTATGGGAAGGCAGATTGGGATTTCAAGCAGGCGAGTATCGACGACATCGTTAAGGCTGCTGACAGCAACATCGCGCAAACATTGAATGCCACCGACGCCAATCTGAAACCGTTCGCGGCGCGCGGGGGCAAACTGCTTCTTTATCACGGCTGGAATGATCCCGCGATTTCCCCGCTGAACACCGTCAACTATTACAACGATGTTGTCAGCGCACTAGGCCAAGGCGATACGGACGCTTCTTTACGTTTGTATATGGTTCCAGGCATGCAACACTGCGCGGGCGGTCCAGGCACAGATTCTTTCGGTCAGTCTGGCACCACTGCCCAGGCCGATCCTTCTCATGATGCGCAGCTTGCCCTGGAACAATGGGTCGAAAAGGGAACTGCTCCTTCCGAAATGATCGCCGCGAAGTACGTGGATAAGGCAGTGAAGATGACGCGGCCGCTGTGTGCTTACCCCCGAGTCGCGAAGTACAAGGGGAAGGGCAGCACTGACGATGCGGCCAGTTTTATTTGTAGCGACTAGGCGGGTGGGCGATACGCGCTAGTCCAGCGAACCCTCGAAATCTTCGCGAACGTAATGGAAAAAGATCGACGTTGACGAGTGGCCTTCCGGTAGCGCTTGCCGCGAATGTGGCACCCGACAGCCGCGATAGAACAGCCCATCCCCAATCGCCTGATAGACGGTAACTTTGCCAGACGCCGGATGTAGTTCAATGGGCCACGGAGTTTCCAGCTTCGGCTCAGGGGAATAGTCCAAACAAAATGTCAGGCTGAAATCACACTGCGGCCGGTCGGTGTGCTTCTCAAGAATTGCGCCGCCCTGGTACGCACCCAGGTACACGTAAGACGGCGTAACCTTTTGACCGGCGACGGCGGACACCGTAGCCGTCAATTGCTGGTGAAAGAACCGCAGAACTCCTTCGTTGTGCGTGATAAAGCGGCGCGAACTCTGCTCGTCTCCGAGGTGTAGCAAGCCCTTGCGAATCAGGTGACGGAAGTAGCGGCGCAGCGCGGAGACATGAAGGGGATGGAGCACTGAACGCATGGGAGCGTACAGATTCTTGCAATATCCCTCACTTATGCGCCCCAATCTCTCAGCCCATTGGCGCCGGCGATTGTGGGCGAAATTCTCAGGCACAACGATTCCGGCCATAAATAGTTTGCGAAGAATGTGCGCCGGAGCAGATACGGATTCGTCCGGCTGCAACCCTCGCACACACGCCGCCAACTCGCGGCCCAGCCAGAACGGTTGAATCATCAGGCTTGCTGGATCCTTCAACCAAAGCACGTCGCCTTGCAACGCGAAGTGGTCAATGTAAGGTACGTCGCCAGGCGACTGTGCACCACGGGTCATCCAGCAATCGGGGTGAAGAAATAAAGGACGATCAGCCAAGTCCTCCCAGGCTTGGCTCTGTAGTGGGGATCGCTGCGCCAAATGATCGGGCTGATCGTCAAGCAGGCAGTGAAAGCGCTCGGGCGGAAAGCTTGTTGGAGCTTCCGCCACGAGGCGCTCAATCCATGCCAGCCATGCCGCGTCTTTTACTTGTGTAGCCATCCGTTTAGAGTGAAGCGGCTATCCCCGAATGCCGTGGACGGACACTCGACGGGCGTGATTTCATGCGCCAGCGAACTCAGAAAACAAATCATCTGATTCTGCTGGGGCACGATAGTGCGATAGGTGGATTCCGGACGATACATTCCCCTGTCCCATCGCGAGTCGTATAACCGGAGTTCTCCACCACGGAACTGTTTAGGCTCACGATGGAAGAAGTAGACGAAGGTGATTTCGCGCGTGGCGATTTCGCCCTCTCCGTTGTCGTTGTGCCAGCGGAAGAAATCGCCGTCATTGCTGGCGGTGATTTGTGCTTCCACTCGCGCAACCGGAAACGCCTCGTGGTCAAGCTGTTCGAGGATGCGAGGTAACGCCGCCTGAACACGGTCGACCATCACTTCGCGATACGTTCCCAAATCTTGCAGCACGCGCGAACGCCGGTAATCAAAATCAACTCCGCCTCCGATGTCCGGCGAGATGACTTCGCTGACCTGAAATTCGCTCTCGTTTGCAAAAGCGTAGGCCATTAAAGCCTCCACCTCGGCAGGAGCCAGAAACTCGTCGAGCACCACGCAGCGTGCCGGTAGAGTTTCGGGCGCTTCCATCACTGCAACGTTGCCTTCGCTCTGCACCGCTTGCGGAACCGAGGCATCGCGCAGTGCTTCTGTAGCACCGCGCGACTGGGCGGGAAGTTCTCCCGGACCGGGACGCGAACCACCCGGCATGTCTCCGGGTCCAGGGCGCGGACCGGGACGTGGCCCTCCAGGGTCTCCGGGCCCAGGGCGTGGACCGGGACGCGGGCCACCGGAGTCTTCGGGACCAGGTCGAGGTCCCGGACGCGGGCCACCCGGATCTCCGGGAGGAGGTCTTGGACCAGTAGGACGTGGACCACCGGGATCCTCCCCGGGGCCGGGCCGTGGGCCAGGCCGAGGACCGCCCGGATCATCCATGGGACGAGGACCACCAGGGCCTTCAGAAAATTGCAGAGTAGGCGCGGGTCGAGGTCCGGTACGAGGACCGGCAGGAATATCTGTAGGCGACGGTCGCGGGCCGAGGGGATCGTCGGGAACGGTTCCCGGTCCGGGCGGGCTCGGCGATGGCGGATGCGGACTGTGCGTCCGCAAAGGGGAATTGGCATACCCGGCAGAAGGATCGAGCAAGCGCTGCGCTATGTGGCTGCCTAATATTCCGTAGGCGCGTTGCGCAATCACTTCTCCTACTGCCCGGGCAATGGTTTCGGCTACCTCGTTGTTCCGAGGGCCCGCGTACTTTGTGGTGTGCTGCAGCAGTGAAGCTAACAGCTCTCGCTCCCGCGCGCTGAGGATACGTTCATCCTCCATCAGCGAAGCGGAAAGATTAGACAAAATTTCCTGTGCGGTCATCGACATCGAACCTCCATGGGGAACCTAAAGGATCACGATTGGCCGACAGCCCGTTTAAAGCGAAGGGGGTGAACGGAGCCTAGCAAAAAAGGCTGGGAGTGCAAAGCGTGGTTTGTAATTAGCTGAGGAAAACTCTTAACTATCTTGCTGCCATCACTCCGGCCAGTGATTCGAAAACCCTGAAGCCCTCGGTGCCGCCGAGTTCTGGTTCACTCGCGCGTTCCGGATGCGGCATCATCCCCAGAACATTGCGGCCTTCGTTGCAAATCCCCGCTATGTCGTCTAGCGAACCATTGGGATTAGAGTCACTCGAGCGTTCTCCGTCAGGCGTTGTGTAACGGAATACGACACGATTGTTAGTTTGCAATTCTTGCAGCGTAGTCTCATCGCAGAAGAAGTTGCCTTCCATGTGCCCGATGGGAATTGTTAGGACTTCACCCTTACGGCAGGCGTCGGTGAACGGCGTGTCCGTGCTTTCAACGCGAACATGGACGGGCTTGCAAACGTATTTGAGCCCGACGTTGCGAGTGAGCGCGCCGGGGAGTAACCCAGATTCGCAGAGAATTTGAAATCCATTGCAAATGCCGAGGACTAGACCGCCAGATGCCGCAAACTTTTTTACTGACTCCATGACTGGTGAGAACTTGGCGATCGCGCCGGTGCGCAGATAATCTCCGTAGGAGAAGCCGCCGGGAACGATGATGGCGTCACAGTTTTCCAGATCAAACGATTCGTGCCAGAGCATAGTGGCCGGCTGATGGGCGACGTGTTGCAGAGTCCAGAATGCGTCGTGATCGCAGTTAG
>DATBAT010000240.1:0-14143 GCA_036271375.1 Terriglobales bacterium | reverse complement strand
CGGATCCTCGGGTTCGCCACTGAATACAAAAAGTCGGTGAAGAAATTTACTGCAACGTAAGTAAGTCCAATCGCCAGGATGCAGCCTTGCACCAGGTAGTAGTCGCGGTTGCCAATAGCCTGGATGGTCAAGCGGCCAATTCCAGGGCCAGAGAAGATGGTTTCGGTGACGATCGCGCCCGCTAAGAGTGCACCGAATTGCAATCCCACGACCGTCAGGACGGGCACCATGGCGTTGCGCAGAGCATGGCGGTAGACGACCGCGCCTTCCGACAATCCTTTGGCGCGGGCGGTGCGGACGTAGTCCTGGCTTAGCTCTTCGAGCATCGAGGTGCGGATCATGCGGGTGAGTATCGCAGCCAGAGCGCTTCCCATGGTGATCGCGGGAAGCACGAAGTGGGCGAGGCTTCCCGAACCAGAAACCGGCAGAAATCCCAAGCGGATAGCGAACAACAGAATGAGGATTGGGCCGAGCGCGAAGTTCGGAAACGACAAGCCAAAGAGGCTGATGACGCTCAAGGCGCGGTCGTCCCACCGATTGCGGCGTCGGGCGGAACGCACACCGGCGGGAATGGATAGCAGCAGGGCCACCACCAGCGCGGCGACCGTCAACTCGACCGTGTACGGATAGCGCTGCACCACTAAACTCCCCACACTTTGGTTGAAGCGCACCGACTGGCCCAGGTCGCCGTGGAAAACGCCCTTCCAGTAATTGAGATATTGACGTCCCGGGGAAAGGTCGAGGCCGTAAGCATGGCGGGTAGCCTGAATGTCCGCAGCGGGTGCGCCTTCTCCCAACATTTGCAGGATGGGATCGCCCGGCACCAGATGAATCAGAAAAAAGACCAGCGAGACTACCAGCCAGATCACCGGCAGGGTGTAAAGCACGCGCAGGCCCAGGTAGCGGAACATGGATTAGCGATTGTAATGGTTGGAGGGCCGGTACGAGATTCTCTAGTGAGGTTCTCAGGGGAAGGCCGGTGAGGGCGTTTGCCAGAGCCGGTTGGAAACCTAGTTGTCAGTTTTCAGTTCTCGGTTCTCAGTTTTGGATGGGCGTTAATCGCCGGTTTTGGCTACCGGCTCGGGTTGGCATTTTTCGATTCTCACTTTAGCGATGCGGCGGCCTTCCATTTCGGAGACGGCGAAGCGGTGCTGTTCGTAGTCGAAGGTATCGCCGACGTGGGGAATCTTTTGCAGGCGAGACAGAACGAAGCCAGCCAGGGTTTCGAATCCACCTTCGCGGGGAATCTGCATCTGGTATTGGCTGTCCAAGTCGCGAATGCTTACCGATCCATCGAGGACCATGACGGTATCGTCTTCGAAAGCGTCTGCGTCCGCCGGAGTGACATCGAATTCATCTTCGATTTCGCCCACCACCTGTTCCAGAATGTCTTCGGCGGTGATCAGGCCGGCGGTTGAGCCGAATTCGTCGACGACCACCGCCAGGTGGCGTTTGCGGTCCCTAAACTCTTCCAGCAGTTCGGTAAGTATTTTTGTCTCGGGAACCACCAGCACGTCGCGCATGATTTGAGTGATCTTCATGGCGCCAACCCGGCTGGCTACGGGTTGAATGGGGGTCCCGGTAAGGCGCAGGCGCATCCAGCGCATCAGGTCCTTGGCATAGAGCACGCCAATGATGTGTTCCGGGCCTCTCTGCGGATCATAGACAGGCACACGGGAATGCTGTTCTTCGACCAACCGTCCAAGCGCTTCATCCAGGGTTAGGTTCCCCGGCAAAGAAAAGATGTCTGGGCGGGCGACCATGACTTCGCGCACCGTGATGTTTTCCAATTCGATGGCGTTATGAATCATCTCCTCCTGCATGGGAGGAATTGCCCCGAACTGGCGGCTGGCGGTGACAATCAGTTTCAGCTCGTCTGGAGAATGAATCTGTCCATGTTTAGTCTCGCGTGATCCGAAGAGGCGTAAGACGGTCCCTGCCGCCCGGCTCATCACATAGAGGAAGGGCCGCGAGATGGTCAGGAACACATCCATGGGAGCGGCGACAGCCAGGGCCACCTGCTCCGCCCGTTGCAACGCCAGCGTCTTAGGCACTAGCTCGCCGAGAATCACGTGCAGGCAGGTAATCAGGGTAAAGGCCAGAGTGATGGCGATGCCGTGGGCATAAACCATGGCATGAGGAACCTTATTGATAAATCCGATGTTTTCGACAAGATGGGCGACGATGGGTTCGCCGACCCAACCCAGCGTCAGACTGACGATGGTGACGCCCAATTGCACGCCATTTACGACTTCGTCGAGGTTGCGGTGGAGCCGCTGGACAATGCGAGCGCCGATACGGCGGCCTTCAATCAGTTGCTGTATCCGGGTGTCACGGATACTGACCAGCGAGAATTCGGCGGCCGCGAAGAAGGCGTTGGCCGCGACCAGAAGCAGAATCAGAAACACCCGCAGCAGTACGTAAGCGAGCATGAATAGTCTAATTCTAACATTTCAAAGGCTTATAAGTGTCGAGCGGCGTTATACAATAGTCGTACTCTCGCGTGGGTACCAGTTGTGGGAAACTGCCTCAGTTTGCGTTCCGGCACGTCTCAAGGAATGTTTGCTTCCATTTCCGGGGTTCTCCGGTCTAACACAACGTTGCATCACAGGCCCAGTCCTAATATCCCAGGAACTATTCGCTCGCCAATTGCGTAACCTTCATCGAGAGCAGATCGAATTCATCGGCCGCAGGAGGAAGAAGTGAACGGTACAGGAAAGAAAAAACGGCGCAAAGGTCTTATCTATGGAGTGATTGGCTTGGCCTTGGTCCTGCTGATTGTGGGTGGAGTCTATGCGGCTTCCCGTGGCGGCACCAAGATCGATCCGTCAAAGCTGGCCAAGGTTGAAAAGGGAGACCTCGCCAAGAGTGTGGTCGCTACCGGCAAAGTTGAGCCGATTATCAAGGTCGAAGTGAAATCCAAAGCCAGCGGCATTGTAAAGAAGCTGCTCATCGATGCCGGCGACCGCGTCAAGAAGGGCCAGTTGCTGGCGCAACTGGATAAGGATGAAATCGCCGCCCAAGTTGACCAGTCGCGGGCAGGGATGGCGGCGGCGGAAGCCAGCCTCAAGGGCGCGGAAGCCGACTATGAACGAGCCAAGGTCGATGCCGAAGGGCCGGATGTCCCGTTGCTGAAGCGTGCCTACGAGCGTGCGGTTGGGATGGAGAAGGCTGGAGTAGTTTCGACTTCCTCCCTGGAAGACGCGCAGAAGAACTACGAAATGGCGCTTAATAAACAGAATGTTTCCAAGGCGCAACTGCTGGTCCTTAAAGCAAAAGTTGCACAGTCGCAAGGACAGCTTGGGCAGGACAAAGCCAACTTGGCCCAGCTGGAAGAACAGCTCAGCTATACCGACATCGTTTCCCCGCTGGATGGAGTAGTGCTTTCCCGCGATGTGGAAATGGGTGACGCGGTCAGTTCGATTCTAGTTTTGGGCTCTTCGGCGACGCTGGTGATGACACTGGGAGATACCAGCGAAGTTTATGTCAAAGGCAAGGTCGACGAGAGCGATATTGGCAAGGTTTATCTTGGCCAGCCTGCGCGGATTAAAGTCGAGTCATTTAAAGACAAGACCTTCAATGGCAAAGTAACCAAAATCTCCCCCATGGGCGTAGAGAAAGACAACGTCACTACGTTTGAAGTGCGGGTCTCTATCAATAACCCCGGTGGCGAGCTCAAAGCGGAGATGACGGCCAACGCCGAAATCATCCTCGAAGAACATAAGAATGTGCTGCAAATTCCGGAAGGCGCGCTGATCTACGACAAGGACAAGAAGGCTTCGGTCGAGATTCCCGACGCGAAGGCGAAAGAGGGAAAAACCAAACTCGCGGTCAACATCGGGATTTCCAACGGCGCCAAGACCGAAGTGCTCAGCGGTCTGAAAGAAGGGGACCAGGTAGTTCTGCAATAAATTGCTTGCGAGGGAAACGCTTATGCAAAGTCTGCGGTCTCGGATAAGTATCGTTTTCTCTGTGATTCTGATGGGCAGCGCACTCTGCGCTGCCTCCACGCCGCGCGGTACGTTCGAGAAGTCTTATCCGGTAACCGGCGCGGTCGATCTTAAAATCTTCACTCACTCCGGCGACGTGGCGGTCCGCAAAGGCCCCGCCGGCACGGTTTCGGTAAAGGGCAAGATTTTCGTCAACGATCGATGGAGGAAGGACGACTGGCAGCAAGACGTCCATGCGATCGAGCAGAACCCTCCAATTCATCAATCGGGAAACAATCTGCAGATTGATTATGTGGAGGTGAAGAACATCGCGATCGACTACGAGATCACGGTACCGGCCGATACCACACTCACCACCAAGAGCGGTTCAGGTGATTTGGTGGTCGAAGGAGTAGAACATCCGGTCGACCTGATCACAGGCTCGGGTGATGTAAAACTGCGGGACATTAAGGCGGACGTCAAACTGCACACGGGCTCGGGGGATGTAATCGCGGACCAGATTGCGGGCCGTTTTGATTTCGAGGCGGGCAGCGGCGACATTCGCATCGCAGGGCTTTCGGGCAGCGATGCCCGCTTGCGCACGGGTTCGGGCGATATTGAAATTCGAGATCTGAACGCGCCTCTCTCGGTCGAAACTGGCAGCGGGAATTTGACCGCCGAAGGAACGATGGCTGGTGCGTGGGAATTGCGGACTGGCTCGGGAGACGTTCGCCTGCGGCTGGCAGGCCAACCCAACTTTGAACTCGACGCTTCGACCAGTTCGGGCGAAGTAGTGGTCGATCATCCCGTTACCATGACGGTGCAAGGCAATTTGGAGCATGCCCGCAAGAATGTCCGGGGGACGGTTGGAACGGGCGGGCCGCGGTTGACTGTCCACACAGGATCAGGCGACGTTCACATCCAATAACAACGGAGAAAGAAATGCTTAGCTTGCGGGGAGTTGCGGTGATCTTTGTCGCGGCAGCGGCGCTTTCTGCTGGTTCTGCATTTGCGGCCAGCGAAGGCTCGTTTCAGAAGACACTGAAAGTGACCGGGCTGGTGAATCTGGAAGTCGACACCGGGTCAGGCTCGGTCGAAATTCGCACCGGTTCGTCGAGTGAAGTCTCCGTAACCGGTCGCATCCGGGCCCACAACAACAATTGGTTCGGCGGATCAGGCTCGGTCTCACCGGAAGAAAAAATACGGCGGATCGAAGCCAATCCTCCCATCCAGCAGAGCGGAAACGATATTCGGCTAGGCCATCTGGAAGATCCCGAACTGCGGCGGAATGTTTCCATCAGCTTTGAGATTACGGTCCCCGCCAATGCTCGCGTACGTTCCCGGTCAGGCTCGGGGAGCCAGTCAGTCAGTGGCATTCAAGGCACGACCGACGTGGAGAGCGGCTCAGGCGACGTGAAAATCACCGACATTGGCAGCACGGTGCGTGCTTCGACTGGGTCGGGCAGCATTGACGCCGACCACGTCAATGGAAACCTTCGCGCGAAAACTGGGAGCGGATCGATTCGTGCGATGAGCATCGCCGGCGGCCTGGAAGCTGAGACCGGAAGCGGCAGCATCCACATGGAGCAGACCGCACCGGGAGCGGTGAAGGCACACACAGGCTCGGGCGACATTGAACTGGCCGGGGTGCGCGGTTCGCTCGATGCACAGACCGGGAGCGGCGGTATTCATGCTGACGGCGACCCAAAAGGATCCTGGAGCGTGCATACGGGTTCGGGAACGGTGGAACTGCGCTTCCCTTCTGACGCCTCCTATGATCTCGATGCGGAAACCAGTTCCGGGTCGGTGTCGGTAAGCCAGCCAATCACCGTGCAGGGCAACATAAGCAAGAAACAAGTTAAGGGCAAAGTTCGTGGCGGCGGAGTGCCGGTGGAGATTCGCACCGGCTCGGGAAGCGTAGAGATTTTGTAGTTCTGCTAAGTTAGTGATGGTTCCGAGGCTTGCTTGGCAATCATCACTCTCACCACTGATTTCGGTCTGCAAGATCACTTTGTCGGCACGCTCAAAGGCGTGATTCTGGGGATTGCGCCTACCGCGACGATCGTCGATGTTTCCCATGCGATCCCGGCGTTTGACGTTCTGGATGGCGCGCTGACGATTGCATCCGCTTACAAATACTTTCCTGACGGTTCGGTACATGTCGTAGTAGTTGACCCGGGGGTGGGTAGCGCGCGGCGGCCAATTGTTGCCCGGTCAGGCGGACACTATTTCGTTGGACCGGACAATGGTGTGCTGTCGGCGGTCAGCGTAGGTGAGGTGCGGGAACTTGCTTCGCCGAAATACTTCCTGTCGACGGTCAGTAAGACATTTCATGCGCGTGATATTTTCGCTCCGGTGGCGGCGCATTTGGCGGCTGGAGTGGCCTTCACTAAATTCGGGCCAGAGATTTCGAATTATGTTCGGCTGGACATCCCGCGTCCCAAGCTTGATGGAGGGGTCTGGCATGGCGTTGTGCTCAAGGTGGACCGCTTTGGAAATTTGATTACCAATATCGGGCCGCAAGACGTGCCGCCTTTGTTTCACTCCCGCGGTGCGGCATTCAAGATGATTTTGGGCGGACGCGAAATTAACAAGATATTTTCTGCCTACTCGTCCGGCGCTCCGGGTGCGGTGTTTGCCATTGCCGGGAGCATGGGTTACCTAGAGATTGCCGCGAATCAGAGTTCCGCTGCGGAGATTTTGAAGATTGGTAAGGGCGCCGAGTTTAGTTTGACTCTGCCAGAAAAGCCGCCACGAAAAGTTATCCGCGTCTAGCGCGAGGTTTTCAGTTTGGGATGGACGAAGTGGTCTATTTCCGCAGTCCACTTTAAGAAGCGCCAGAGGTTTCCACGTTCCCGCCACATGAATTCCCAAAATTCCAGAAAGCCGATTTGCTGCATCTTCACGCCGCAGTAGGTTTCTACTCGCCAGAGTAGATAAGGGCTGCGCCAGGGAGTGAGGCGGTGTCCGCGGGTGGCGTTCCAGAGGAAGCGGAACATGTTGCGCATGAGGTGAGTATAAATGGCCGGTCTTTACAAGTCGTACTTTTTCATCAGATGACGGAATGAGCGGTAGGAAATTTTCAGCACGTCGGCAGCGCGGGTTTGCACGCCGTTTGATTGCGTCAGGGCGGCTTGCAGCAGCGAGCGTTCGATGTCGGCGACGTATTTCTCCATGTCGACCCCGTCGGGCAGGGTTCCGTTAACCAGGCCCACTGGGCCGCCAACTCCCGCTGCGGCGGCGCGGGCTTTGGCACGTTCCACAGGAATTTCCACTCGAAGCTCTTCGCCGGTTTCAAGGGCAACGGCGCGCTCCACGGTGTTTTCGAGCTGGCGCACATTTCCAGGCCAGTCGTAACTGGAGAGCGCCCCCAGAGAATGAACATTGACGCGGGAGATGTTGCGTCCGGCAGCAGGTGCATATTTCTTTAAGAAATGGTTGGCGAGCAGCGGTATATCTTCACGGCGTTCGCGCAGCGCCGGAACTTGCACGGGAATCACATTGAGACGGTAGTAGAGGTCCTCACGGAAGAGATTTTCGGAGACAAGCTTATCGAGATCGCGGTTGGTGGCGGCAATTACGCGGACATCGATAGCTATTTCGCTGGTGCCTCCGACAGGCCGGACTACGCGCTCCTGCAACACGCGAAGCAGCTTGACCTGCATGGTCAGGCTGGTTTCGCTGATTTCGTCGAGGAAGATTGTGCCTTCGTGAGCGACTTCAAAGAGGCCACGCTTGTTCTGGTTGGCTCCAGTGAAGGCGCCTTTTACGTATCCGAAGAGTTCACTTTCGAGCAGGGTTTCGGGGAATGCACCGCAGTTGATGGACACGAAAGGTTCGGCGGCGCGCGGCGAACAGACGTGCACGGCGCGAGCGACGAGTTCTTTGCCTGTGCCGCTCTCGCCTTGAATCAGGATTGTGCTCTGGGTGGAAGCGACGGTGCGGATGGTCTGCTTCAACTTTTCCATCGCAGCGCTGACGCCAACAATGTTATCCAGAGAATTGCGGGTCGCGGCATCACGCTTGAAGGCAAAGTTCTGGCGGCTGAGCGCTACTTTCTCCAGAGCCCGATTAATGGCAAGTTTAAGTTCGTCGAGCAACGCAGGGGTCTTGCGGATATAGTCGGAGGCGCCTCCGGCCTTTACGGCCTGCACGGCAGCTTCGTAGTCGTCTACGGCGGTGATCAAGATCACCGCAGTTTCGGGCGAGACCTGGTGAGAGAAGCGCAAGACTTCGATGCCGCCAATGTTCGGCATCTTGATGTCGGTGACGACGACATCGAAGAGCGCGCTCTCCAGCTTGCGCATGGCGGCTTCGCCGGAGTTAACGGTTTCCACTTTGTGGCCGTCGCGACGCAGAGCGATGTCCAGCATCTCGCAGATGGAACGCTCGTCATCGCAGATGAGGATATTACCCACGCGCACCACCAGCGGCTGCTACCTGGGTCGTTGAGACAGAAGCCGAAATAGGCGTCACCTTAGTTGCCGCGGCGCCACGTCGGAGGCGGAGAACGAACTCGCTTCCCTCTCCGAGTTTGGAACGAACCCAGACCTTGCCGTCGTGGGCCTGGACGATCTGATAGACAATCGCCAACCCAAGGCCGGTACCACCTTCGAAGTTCGACTGGAACGGTTCGAAAATTTTCTCGACGATCTGGGGGCTGATGCCGGGGCCGGTGTCGGCGAAACTGATCTGCCAGTCTTCTCCTACTTCGTTTACGGATACACGCAGCGTTCCGCCTTCGCGCATCGCTCGTACAGCGTTCTCGCAGAAGTTCCAGAAAACCTGCTTGATCTTGTCACCGTCGGCCAGCGCCTTCATTTCCGAGAAGGGATAGCGGCGTTCAATCTTAATTCCAGTGTTTTCGGCGACCAGACGATGATCGAGCAGTGTAAGCGTGTCTTCAAGCAGCGGCAGCAAGTCTACTTCAGTCAACCGGTATTGGCGGTTTCGCGAATAGGAAAGAAAGTCGGTGATGATCGCATTCAGCCGCGCGGACTCACGGGTCACAATTTGGAGCAGTTGCCGGTGCTCTTCATTGAGGTCGGCTATCCCGGAGAGCATACTTGCCGATCCCGCGATGGAAGTCAGGGGGTTGCGAATTTCGTGCGCGATGGCATTGGCCAAACGCCCCACCGCAGCAAGGCGGTCCTGCATGCGGACTTCCCGCTCCAGCCTGCGGACTTCGGTAAGGTCGTCGAAAGTGTAGACGTATCCGAGATCGCCGCGGTCGGGCAGGTTAAGCGCTGAAACTCGTACCCGGAGTGTCTTGTTGAAATTATTCCCCGTAACAAATCTGACTTCTCCGTGAACGCGGTCCGCAGTCACATCGGGCAAAGGATCCAAAAATAGATCAGCGACAGCCTTGCCCCAAAGCTCGCGCTCTGTGCGGCCGAGCACGGTTTGCGCCGCAGTGTTGGCTAAAGTGATGTGGCCGTCGAGTCCGGTGGTGATGATGCCGCTGCTGATCGACTGGATGATGTTCTCGTGCAGGGCTTGCAGGTTCTCCAGTGCGCCACTGGTGTGCTTCAGGCGCACATTTACCTGACGAAGCTTGGCAGCCAACAATCCCGCCAGGTAGGCCACCGCCAAATAGGCGAAAAGATTTACCAGGATGATTGCCTGGAGCATTCTGGGCCCTGGATGACTGGTGGAATACGAAGGAACGACTTCGTAGTACGTCAGCTCCAGCACAGTTCCATAAAGAATGAACGCTAGCGCGCCGAGCAGGTAGGTCCACACCGGAGGCAGCAATATCGATGCGACAATGATCACCAGGGGATAAAGGAAGTTGAGAGAACTATCCACTCCGCCCGTCGCATAGACCACCACACTCACCAAAATGATGTCGACGATGACCTGGATGAACGATTGCGGGCGATGTTCGTCCCAAAAAGAGAGCAGCAGGAGATAGAAGGCCGAAATGCCATACCAGAAGACAATCGTGCTGACGAAAAGTGCCGTCGGTAGTGGGGTCGGCGTGAAGCGGGCAATCGCCAGCTCAACCCCCAGCAAGAATGTCAGGATGATGACGCGAACCTTGACCAGCCAAGTCAGCCAAAGCCGCTCATCGAACATGGATTGCATTTCTACTCTCGATTCCGTAGCGAATGCTGCGGCGAGGCTGCGGGAGTATGCCGTATGGATCCGGCATACTCCGCTGATACAGCCAACTAGCCGGCCAGTTTGGAGATCATCGAGAACAACGGCATGTAGAGCGAAATAACGATGCCGCCGATACTGACACCCAACATTCCGATGATGGCGGGTTCCAACATGGCCATCAAATCTTTGGTGGCGGAATCGACTTCGTCTTCGTAGAAGTCGGCGATCTTCTGCAACATGGAGTCCATGGCACCCGTGGCTTCACCGACGCCGATCATCTGCGTCACCATGTTGGGAAATACGCCGGATTCTTTGAGCGGATCGACAATCGTCCGACCTTCCTCAATCGCTTTGCGTACCTTCATCAGGGCTTCTTCCAGTACGGCATTGCCTGAAGTCCGGGCTGTGATCGCCAGACCTTCGAGAATCGGAACTCCCGAAGTAATCAGGGTTCCGAGCGTTCGGGTAAAGCGGGCGACGGCAATCTTACGCAACAACACACCGAGGATAGGAAGATGCAAGAGCATCTTGTCGAAGTAATAGCGGCCGCGGGGATCTTTACGAATCTGCTTAACCCCAAAAACCAGCGCAACTCCACCAACCACGAATACCCATGTGAACTGGGCGACAAAATCGCTGAGGCCCATAACGATCTTGGTGGGCAGGGGCAGGGTCACGCCCAGGCCGACGAACAGGTTGGAGAAGATGGGAACCACATACTTCAGCAATGCGCCAACGATGAGTGCCGCCAAGCTTACGACGGATACGGGGTAGATCAATGCTGATTTAACCGCCGCACGCAGCTTTACAGCCTTTTCCACGTAGATCGCGAGGCGCTGCAAAATGATGTCCAGAATACCGCCGGTTTCACCGGCCTCGATCATGTTGGTGGTGAGATCGTCGAAGATCTTGGGCTGGCCGCGCATGGCGTTGGCAAGCGTAGAACCGCTTTCCACCGTTTGGCGGACCTGGTTCAGCGCCTTCTGGAACGCAGCATTCTCCTGGTTGTTAGCGAGAATCTCGAGGCATTGAACCAGCGGCAGTCCCGCGTCAATCATGACCGAGAATTGGCGAAAGAAAATCGCGATTTCCTTGGTCTTGACTTTGCCTGAACCGAAGGTGGGAAGGGCGAATTCTTTGCCTTTCTCCTTGACCGCGCCGGGAGTGATTCTCTCGCGCTTCAGTTGGTTCAGCACCTGCTGTTTGTTGGACGCATTGCGTTCGCCGCTTACCTTTTCGCCTTCAGCGGTCTTACCTGAAAATGTAAAAACTGGCATGGTAGATCTCTCCTCGTTCCCTGCTTAACTTCTCGATCTCGGTTGTTACCGTTTGCCCGGCGTTGCACCTTTGGCCAAAGAACTTGCTGCCGGTGCTGCACCGCGATTCAACAGGCTCGCGCCGCGGTTGATCATTTCCTGTAACTCGTCCTGGTTGCTGGAGCGTGCCATTGCCATTTCCAGGGAAATGTTTTTCTGGAAGTAGTTGGTGGCAAGGGACTGATTAAACGTCTGCATCCCGAATTTGTCCTGGCCGGTCTGCATGGAGGAATAAATCTGGTGAATCTTGTCTTCGCGGATCAAGTTGCGAACGGCAGGATTCGGAACCAGGACTTCCATGACCATGGCGCGGCCTTTGCCGTCCACCTTAGGCAGCAAGGTTTGGCAAAGAATTCCTTCGAGGACCAGCGAGAGCTGCGCGCGAATCTGCGGTTGCTGGTGAGCCGGGAAGACGTCAATAACACGGTTAATGGTCGAGACGGCGGAGTTGGTGTGAAGCGTGCCGAAGGTCAAGTGACCGGTCTCAGCGATACGCAGTGCGGACTCAATGGTTTCCAAGTCGCGCATTTCGCCGATCAGCACGACGTCTGGATCTTCACGAAGCGCGGCGCGCAGAGCGTCGGTGAAACTCTTGGTATCGGCGTGCAACTCGCGCTGATTGACCACGCAGTTCTTGTTCATGTGGACGAATTCGATCGGATCCTCGATGGTGAGGATGTGATCGTGACGTTCACTGTTGATCTTGTCGATCATGGCGGCGAGCGTCGTCGACTTGCCGGAACCGGTTGGGCCGGTGACCAGCACCAATCCGCGCGGCTTGTCGCAGAGCTTGCTCACAACGGCTGGAAGGCTTAACTGGTTGAACGATTTGATTTCGAAAGGAATCACGCGCAGGACACAAGCAGTCGCGCCGCGTTGATTGAAAACGTTGGCGCGGAAACGCGCCAAGCCCTTCAGTCCGAACGAAAAGTCGAGTTCCAGCGTCTCTTCGAAACGGTGCTTCTGGGCGTCGGTCATGACGCTGTAGGCAAGCTGCTTGGTCTCGGCCGGAGTCAACTGCGGCAGATCAAGCGGAACCAGATGGCCGTGGACGCGAATTTGCGGCGGCGAATTAGTGGTGATATGCAAATCGCTGCCTTGCATTTCCAACATCCGTTTCAACAGATCGCTTAACGAGAGCGACATAGTGTTCTACCTTTTCCCTTCCGAACTAGTGAATGGTTTCGCGTGCCACTTCTTCCAGCGTGGTCTGACCCAGCGCTGCCTTGATTAGTCCGCTGCGGCGTAGCGTGATCATGCCGCGCTCGATAGCCTTCTTCTTCAACTCGCCTGCCGAGGCGCCGACGAGAACGAGATCGCGGATTTCTTCGTCGACTTCCATGACTTCGTATAAGCCGACACGGCCCTTGTAGCCAGTGTTGTTGCAAACGCCACAACCTCGACCCTTTTGGATCTTCACCGTTTTTGCTTCCGCCGGTGTGTAGCCCTCTTCGATGAGCGTCTGGTAGGGCACCTCGACCGCTTCGGTGCAGTCTTTGCAGATGCGGCGGACGAGTCTCTGAGCACAGATCAGGTGGACCGAGGTTGCAACCAGGAACGGTTCAATACCCATGTTCATCAGACGGCTGATGGTTTCCGGCGCACCGTTGGTGTGCAGTGTCGAGAGAACCAAGTGACCGGTGAGGGCAGCTTTGATGGCAATTTCCGCGGTTTCGAAGTCGCGGATTTCACCGACGAGAATGATGTTCGGATCCTGCCGCAAGAAAGCGCGCAGCGCGGCCGCAAAGTTAAGGCCGATCTGTTCCTTCATCTGCACCTGGTTAACGCCCTGCAACTGAAATTCGACCGGGTCTTCCGCGGTCATAATGTTTGTGTCAGGCGTGTTCAGGCGCGCGATTGACGAGTACAGAGTGTTGGTCTTTCCCGAACCGGTTGGCCCGGTGACCAACACCATGCCGTAAGGCTTCAAAATCGCCTTCTCGAATTTGACCAGCGATTCAGATTCGAATCCCAGCTTGGTCATGTCGAGACGCAGATTTTCTTTATCCAACAACCGCATCACGATCTTCTCGCCCCATAGGGTTGGAAGAGTGCTGACGCGGAAATCAAGTTGTTTCTTGCGTCCCGCCAGTTGCATCTTCAGCATGATGCGTCCGTCTTGCGGCAGACGCTTTTCGCTGATGTCCAACTTCGCCATGATTTTCAGACGCGAGGTAATGGCGTCTTTCAATTTCAATGGCGGCGACATGATGCTTTGCAGAATTCCGTCTATTCGGAAGCGGACACGAAATTCCTTCTCGTACGGCTCCATGTGAATGTCGCTGGCTCCGCGCTTGACCGCGTCAGTCAGTACCAGGTTCACCAACTTTACAATCGGAGCTTCGTCGGCGGCTTTCTCCAGTTCGGAGAGTGCCAGTTCTTCCTGATCGGTCTGCAGTTCGACGTCGGCTTCACCCGCCTCGGTCATCGACTGCATCACTTGTTCGAGATCGTCCTGCTGGGTGGTGCCGTAGGCTTTTTCAATTCCCTGCTGAATGGAACTCTCGGATGCGACCACCGGCTCGATGTTGAAGCCGGTCATGAACTTGATATCGTCCATCGCGAACACGTTGGTCGGATCGACCATGGCGATGGTCAGGGACGCGCCCACCCGGCTCAAGGGCAAAATCTGGTAGCGCTTCGCAGTTTCAAACGGGATGAGCTTTACTACCGAGGGGTCGATTTCGAAATACGAAAGATTGATTGCCGGGACGCCGTACTGACGAGAGAGAAAGTTGGTGACATCCTCGTCATTCAGGAAGCCCAGCTTTACCAAGGCGGAGCCCAGACGAC
>DATBAT010000239.1:0-4346 GCA_036271375.1 Terriglobales bacterium | reverse complement strand
GCTTTGCCTTGGGGGAGAACAGCCCGTCGTATTCGAAGGTTGGCTCAAAGATGCATTCGGCACCTGTGTCGAAAAAGGAACGGCGTTCGCCAAAGCTATAGGGCCTGCTGGGCACGGTTTCATCGTGACCAACGGCCCTATGTTCCTTTCGTCCGCGGAACCGCTAGTTGAAGGATCCATCGTCTCGCCTGGCGACCTTATCGCTTTCGGAGCGGCAGATGGTGAGAACATTCCGTACGGAAAGCCGTACTGTGTTTTTATTCCTAGCGGGATTATCGATCAGACCAACGAGTGAGTTTTTCTGTGCTTAGCTGGCCAACAGCGCCTAAAGGCTATGTCAGCGAAAGCCTGAGGGTATGCCTGAAGGCAAATCCTGATACGGACCAAGTTCTCACTTTTTCCCGTTCTTACTTTTTCTCGTTCAGCTGTTTTGCGATTTCTTCCACCAGCTTTGGCTTCAACTGCGCGAGCACGCTGTCGACGATGCTGGCGATAGCGTCGCCGCTGGGAACAGCTGCGGCTTTGATCCGTTGGCGGGCGTTTGCTGCTGCACACTTTGGATTTCAGCGGTGGCCACGTCTGCGGCTTGCGAGACGAATTGCGGGCTGGCTACGGACTCGCGAATCTGACGCCAGCGCGCCCAAGCCGCGGCTGGGGTCTTCCTGCTTTGCAGATTCGTCGGCCGGGTGCCCCATTTCTCGCGCTCTTTGCGAGAAGTGGAGCCCCACCGCACAATTGACCTCACCAACTCTTACACGTTGGACTTCCGCGATTCCTTCTTCCCTTTCGCGGACTATAATTACGCCCAAAGATGGCGCTCGCCTCCGGCACCAAATTCGGCCCTTACGAAATTGTCTCTCCCCTCGGCGCAGGCGGCATGGGCGAAGTCTATCGTGCCAAGGACACCCGCCTCGATCGCACTGTCGCCATCAAGGTGTTGCCGGCACATCTTTCTTCTGATCCGGAATTGAAACAACGCATGGAGCGCGAAGCCCGCGCCATTTCCGCACTTCAGCATGCGAACATCTGCACCCTCCACGATATCGGCGAGCAGGACGGCACCGACTTCCTGGTCATGGAATACCTCGAAGGCCAGACGCTTGCCGACCGCCTGGCGAAAGGCGCGCTGCCGCTCGATCAGGTGCTGAAAATTGGAACCGAAATCGCGATGGCCCTGGAGCGGGCGCACCAGCAAGGCATCATCCATCGCGATCTGAAGCCGGCGAACATCATGCTGACCAAGGCGGGCGCCAAGCTGATGGACTTCGGCCTGGCCAAACCGAAAATGCCGATGGTCACCGAAGCAATGGGGCCATTCACTCCTTCGACGCCGACCATGAATATCGCGTCGTTGACCTCGGCTACGTCACCGCTCACGCAAAAGGGCTCGATCGTCGGAACTTTCCAGTACATCGCGCCGGAAGTTTTGCAGGGACTGGAAGCCGACGCGCGCAGCGATCTGTTCAGCTTCGGCTGCGTGCTTTATGAAATGGTCACCGGACGCCGTGCCTTTGAAGGCAAATCGCAGTTGAGTGTGTTCACTTCCATTCTGGAAAAAGACCCGGAGCCCATCAACGCGACCCAACCGCTGGCTCCGCCCTTGTTGGAGCGTGTGGTGCTCGCCTGTCTCGCGAAAGACCCTGCCGACCGTTTCCAGTCCGCGCATGACATTGCGATGGACTTGCGCTGGGTGGCCGATTCCGCCAGTGCCACGCCGCCAGCGCAATTCAAAAAATCCCGTGCCATTTCCCTGGCGGGACTGGCATTGCTTCTCATCGCTCTCGCGGCATTCGCCGGATACCACTGGGCAAATTCGTCGGCGGAGCCGCTGTCGTTCCACTCTGAAATCCCCGCGCCGCCAAAGTTCTTGCTCGATACCACCGGCGACGCGGGTGGCATGCCCGTACTTTCTCCACAAGGCGACAGGTTGGCTTTCGTCGCCCATTCCGCGGGGAACAAACTGTTGTTCGTGCGTTATCTAAGCGCGGATACGGCGCAACAACTCGACGGAACCGAGAACGCGATGCATCCCTTCTGGTCTCCGGATGGCAGCTACATCGGGTTCTTCGCCGGCAACAAGTTAATGAAGGTCCCTTCCACCGGTGGTCCCGTAGTCTCCCTGGCGGACGCCCCCAATCCTCGCGGTGGCACCTGGGGCGCGAACGACATAATCGTATTCGAAGGCGACTACCTCAGCGGACTGATGAAGGTCAGCGCGCAAGGTGGTCCCGCCGCGCCAGCCACAGTGATCGACAAGACTGTACACAGCACTCATCGCTGGCCCTGGTTTCTGCCCGACGGAAAGCATTTTATTTTTCTCGCCACCAACCACACCGGCGGCGACAGCAAGCGGAACGGTATCTACTTCGGCTCCGTCGACAACACGGAGATCCACTTCGTGGCTGCCACCGAGTCGGCAGCGCAATATGCAAACGGATACCTTCTCTATCGCTCCAGCTCCGCTTTGGTAGCGCAGCCCTTCGAGCCTAAAAATGGCGCGCTGTTGGGAGCGGCGACCACGGTGGTCAATAACCTTCGCGACGATGTTGGAGTGTGGCGCAGCATTTTCGCGGTCTCACAGAACGGACGTCTGGTCTACCAGTTGGGTAGCGCGTCATCCGCGAAGAGCCGGCTGTCATGGATCGATCGCGCCGGAAAGACGCTCGCCGATTTCGACCCGGACGAGAACACCATCGTCGACGCGCGCCTCTCGCCCGATACCAAGCGGGCCGCGTTTGCCTGCGCCAGCGGCATCTATACTCTCGATCTCGAGCGCAAGATTAAAACGCGCGTCACCTTCGACCAGGTATTGAATCAGACACCCACCTGGTCCGCCGACGGCAAGACCCTCATGTTTAGCTCCCCAGTGGCGCATGGCGGAGGGAACGTTGAAATTCGCTCCAAGGCAGCCGACGGCAGTGGAACGGAAAGTACAGTGATCGGACAGGAAAATAACTATCACTATCCGGCATGGTCACCGGATGGAAAATATGTGACCTACCTTTTTGGCGATGGGGAAAAACTGGTCTCCCTCTGGACCGTGCCGACCAGTGGCGATCCTAAGCCTGTCGCCATCGTGCAGCCGCCGTCCGCGCAGTCCAATATCTACAGCTATCGCGTTTCGCCCGACAGTCGCTGGGTCGCCTACGCTTCCGACGAATCCGGACAGACCGAGGTTTACATCACCAGTTTCCCCGAGGGCAAAGGCAAGTGGAAAGTGTCGGCGGGCAGTGGCGCATTCCCGGCGTGGAGCGCGAATGCAAAAGAACTGTTCTACGAGAGCATCAGTCAGGATTTCTACGCCGCCACCGTTATGGTCAAAGCATCAGAGATCGAAGTCGGAACGCCACAGCGTTTGTTCAACGCGCCCACGCCCGGAATCGGCGCGGGATTCGATGTCTCCCCCGATGGCAAACGCCTGCTGGTGAACCACGTTCAGGAAGAAGCGCAGGCCCCGCTTCAGTTGATTACTAACTGGCCGGCTGAGTTGAAGCGATAAAAGGTTTGGTCACTCGATCGGCCCGCGCCGTCTCTTCCGGCCTACCCATACGCTGAACCAGTACCTCCTAAGTTGTGTTGAGGGTGCGACTGAAGTGCGGCCCTCAGATGGACCACCCACCTGAGAGCCCGAAGTATTCAGCTGATTGGCTGCAAGGATAAATCTCTCCCATCGCCTAGCTCGCGTCGAGTTCCGGAAATTTCAGGAGACCATAGGAATTCATAAGAGACATTCTTGCTTTTGCCATCGTGTCGAACCATTTGGGGTCCAATGACTTACCATCACCGGAAGGATTTAGATTGGAAAGCGCGAATGCCGGGCCAAATTCTGCAAGTCTCTGTAGCGAAAACTTCACTGCGCTCATATCGTTTTCGATCCGTGCCTTAATGGCGATCAACTGATGCACGTGCGGATTTCCGCAATCAACATGGTCTCGTAAGAATTCCAACGAAGTCCTTGCTTCAGTCTTTGCAAAGTTCGCCGACGAGAATCGAACAAGCCGCTCCGCCCGCCACTGCTGTAGTGCGAGGGTTAACGCCCAGGATGCATGAAACGTTTCCGTTCTGGATAGCATTTCGAGACTGACCGTCTGAATGAAACTGCAGCGCGGGCAGCGATTCAAAGAGAAAGCGCTGAATCCGCCAGAACACCAACTCGATGCGTTTTTCTGCAGGTCCTCTGCCTTCATTGCGGCTACTTGCGAATGCAAGTTGTTATGTCGAATGTAGTCGTTCGCTGCATGCCCTGAGGTAAACAAAAGCATAGCATTCTTGCCAGGCTGATAATTGAGTGACTGACATGCGATACCCCGCTCGATTTTTTGTCCAATAACAAATAGCCGTTCAGG
>DATBAT010000238.1:0-9616 GCA_036271375.1 Terriglobales bacterium | reverse complement strand
AGACGCTCTTGCAGATCTAAAGAGTGGGATATCCCGAGAAGATCAAGGGCCGAAGAGGCCATTATCCAGTGTCCGATAACAGGTATTATGTAAAGTTGACAGGGCGGCCGTATTTACATCTTGTAGCGGCCCATCTCGTCATCACCAAGGCTTTCCAGGTATTTGCGGAGGTCTTCTGTGCTGGCGGATAGGTTCGTAGCCAGCTTGGAGTTCTTCAGCACCTCGTCTTCGACAAAGATCGGGCAATCCATGCGCAGGGCTAGCGCTAAGGCATCCGAGGGCCGCGAATCGACGCTCACCACCCGGCCTTCGCGTTCCAGCCAGACGACGGCGTAAAACGTGTCGTCGCGCAGTTCGGTCACGACCACCTTATGGACGTAGGTCTCCAGGCCCACCAGGACGTTCTTGATGAGGTCGTGCGTCATGGGCCTGGGGGTCGAGACTTTCTCAATTTCAAGAGCTATGGCGTTGGCCTCGAAGACTCCAACCCATATCGGCAGGACGGTATCACTGCCGGCGTCTTTCAGGATCACGATGGGCATATTGGTGACGGGATCCATCATCAGCCCACGAATTTTCATTTCCACTTCCATAAACATCCTCAGGGCGAAGCTTCGGCTCCTTATACCACCATTTCTCCGGCCAAGCTGTTAGGAAACGCTTGGGTGGTCAGAACCGGAACATAACCGCCGACCTGCGGACCGCGATCCGCAGGCGCAGTGAAGTTCATGACTTTGTTCTGAGAAGTCCGGCCATTCCACTGCGCCTTAACTTCATTTCTGCTCTCAACCAATACTTCAATAATGCTGCCTAAATGCCTTTGGTAGCTTTCGCGTTGAATTTCTCGTTGGCGGGCCAGTAGCACGTTCAGCCGCAGAGCCTTCTCTTCGTCAGAAATGACGTCGGGCATATCTAGTGCCGGTGTATTAGGTCGCGGCGAATACTTAAAGCCGAAGATTGCATCGTACTTCACATCTTCAAGCAAGGAAATGGTTTCCGCAAAATCGGCTTCGGTTTCGCCAGGGAAGCCCACAATAATGTCGCTGGTGAGGCTGATTTCACGTTTGGCGGCCCGCATCCAGGAGACGCGTTCCATGTATTGTTCGCGATTGTAGAGGCGCTGCATGGCGTCCAAAACGCGGTCTGATCCACTCTGGATAGGTAGATGCACGTGATCACAGAGGGTGGGCACGGCATCAATGGCTTGGATGATGTCGCGTCCGAAATCGCGGGGATGCGACGTGGTAAAGCGCACGCGGCGGATTCCGGGGGTTTCACCCACGGCTGCGAGCAATTCGGCGAAGCTGCGCTTCCCTGCTGAATCCTTGTAGGAATTGACGTTCTGGCCAAGCAACTGGATTTCGGTGTAGCCGAGGTCAGCCATCTGCCGGGCTTCCGCAAGAACTGAGTCCGAGGTGCGGCTGCGTTCTTTGCCGCGGGTGAAGGGAACCACGCAGTAGGCGCAAAACTTGTCGCAGCCTTCAATGATGGTGATGTAGCCGCGATGTGGGTTGGTGCGCGAGGTGAATTCGGTCTCGAAACACTCGTCGGTCTGGCGGTCGTCGAGGCCGGTTACGCGCTGGTTCCCTGCTTCCAATTGCACCAGCATCTGAGGGAGATTGCGATACGACGCCGATCCGCAGACCATGGAGACATAAGGCGCGCGTTCAAAGATCTTTTCGCCTTCCTGCTGAGCCACGCAGCCGAGGACCCCGAAGCGCTTGCCTTGCTTCTTTAGCTTCTTATAGTCGTTGAGGCGGTTGAAGACCTTCTGTTCGGCTTTGTCGCGGATGGAGCAGGTGTTGTAGAGGACGAGTCCCGCCTCGTCGACGGTAGAGACTTGCCGATAGCCTTCCGAGACCAGGGTGCCGACCACCTTCTCGGAATCGTGGGCGTTCATCTGGCAGCCGAAGGTTTCGAGGTAAAACGTCTTTTCCGCTTCAGCGGCCATGGCCCCAGTATAACTCGGGATGCAAATCGTCCGGAGGAGCTCTTTTCCCGCTGAATTGCGCGTTAGTATGTGACGGCAAACTCAGGAGAACGCAATTTCATGGAAACGCTCAACACCCCGCCACCCCAACCGAATCCGTTTCAGCACCTTTTAGGAGTAGCTTCCGGCTACATTTTGTCTTGCTCGCTGTGGGTAGCCGCAGAACTGGATGTCGCGAGTCACCTTGGTGACGGGCCAAAGTCTGCTACCGAGCTGGCCAGATTGACCCATGCCAACCCAGACATTCTGGCGCGGGTACTGCGCTGCCTGGCAATGACGGGTATTTTTGTGGAAACCGCGCCGGCGACCTTTGGATTGACCCCGGCCGCCGAACTGTTACGCAAGGACACTCCGCAGTCGCAGCGTGATTCCGTGATCTGGCTGGCCGATCCTTTTCATCATCGGATGTTTGGCGACCTGTTGCACTCGACGAGGACGGGCCAACCTGCGGTTGAACATGCCACGGGAAAAAAGGCTTTCGAATATTTTGCGGACGACGAGATCGAAGGCAAAAGGTTCCACGCGGCCATGACGTCTTTCAGCGCCAGCCAAATCGCTGCCCTGCTGGAAGCCTACGACTTTTCCTCCTGCAAGAGCCTGATTGACGTGGGCGGTGGCCATGGGCATCTGGTGTGCGAAGTACTCGAAAAATACCCGCAGATCAAAGGCGTGGTGTTCGATGTTGGAAGCATTCTTGGGGACACTCGAGGCAAGATCGACCAGCGTGGATTGAGCTCGCGCTGCCAGGCGGTCGATGGCGATTTCTTCCAGTCGGTTCCAGCGGGATTCGATGCTTACTTGATGAAGTCCATCATTCATGACTGGAATGACGAGAAGGCCGGCGTCATCCTGAAGAATTGCCGACAGGCTCTGGATGGAAATCCTAACGGGAAGTTACTGCTGGTGGAGATGGTGCGTCCGGGTGGCAATGAGCCTCATTTTTCCAAGGTGTTGGATATCGAGATGCTGATTTTTCCCGGCGGCCGGGAGAGGTCGGAGGAAGAGTTCAAGACGCTCTTGGCCAATAATGGCTTTCGGTTGACGCGAATTTTTCCCACGAAGTCGCCGATGTGCGTGATCGAGGGGGTGCCTGCGTAAGGAAGACTCTAGGCTGAGAGGAGCTAAGCAAGATCTTTGCGTTTGTGGCGACGAGTTTAGGGCGGGCAGGTGAGGACACCTGCCGCTACGTGAAGCGTGGCGGTAATCGTGGTAAGATATTGATTCGGTTACTCCCGAATATTTCACACTGGACGAAGGAAACTGATGGCAAACCATTTTTCCGCACTTAAGCGGGCCCGACAGACCACGAAACGTACTGCCCGTAACCGTGCCAATACTTCACGTCTGCGCACTACATTGCGCGATCTGCGAGAGAGCCTGGCTAAGGGCGACAAGGCCTCGACCGAAGCCGTTTTCCGTAGCACCGTTTCTGCGCTGGACAAGGCCGTACAGAAGGGCGTATTGCACAACAACACCGCTTCGCGTTACAAGTCCCGCCTGGGCGCCCGTCTGAACGCGCTGAAGTAGATCAATCTCTACAAATATTTGGGAAACAGGAAGCCGGTGTGCTTCCTGTGTTCCTGAAATGCCTCGCCGAACTGCTGCCCCAGCATGTTCTCTTCCCTTTTGGCTTTGAAGCAGTAGCCCACTGTTATCAGTAGAACCCCCAGCACACAGCGCCAGTGGTCGATGACCAGCGCGGAACCAACCGTCGCCAGGATCAGTCCGGTGTAGATGGGATGGCGCAGACGCTGGTACGGTCCAGTGCGGATTAGCTGGTGGCCTTCCTTAATGGTGATGCGCGCGCTCCAATATTCGGCCAGATGATAACGGGCCCAGATGGCGAGGCCGATACCAGCCCAGGTGCAGGCTACTCCTAGAATCGCCGTGGGGATGGTGCGCGGAATAACGTGCATTCTAAGCATGCCGAAGTTGATGGGGGCGAAGACCAGCAGGTAGCCGGCGAATTCCATCAGCAGGATTACAAAGCGTGAGAGGAATGGTTCCTTTTGCGCGTTGGCGCGGGTCTTGGTGGATCCGGCTATCCAGTAGGTGACGAAGACTCCCCAAGGAAGCACGACCAGAATGTGCCAGATGGCTTCTTCGGACATGGGGACATCTTAACGCTTGCCCCAAAAATAAATCTGTCATCCCTGCGGAGCGCCTTTTGCGACGAGGGACCTACGTTAGTTTTTCGAGCGGGATGGTGTTCTATCGCATCATAAGGCCCCTTCGCGCAAAGTGCGCGCGCTCGGGATGACAGAGTTGTTGAGCGGGATTTAGACGGGGAGTTCTTCCTGCATCCACAAGCTATCGGGTTTTGGCTGCGCGGTCAGATCTAGAACGAGGCGCTCTAAGACAAATCGCTTGCTCACCGGATTCGAACGCAGTGCCAGGTCGGTCTTCGCCACCAGCCGAATCGAACGCGTGAGTTCCCTCTTCGATTTGTAACGGCGCGCTTGCCGGATGATGTCGTCCGCTGCAAACGGCGGCACGCGGAATCCCTGCCACAAAGCAGCCCAAAGCATGCGCTGATCACGAACGTTGCGCTCCAGGATGACCAGCATCTGGCGAAAGGTCTTCGCCAGCATGTAAAGGTGGCCGATCGCTGCGTCGTCTCCGTCACCAGTGCTCAAAATGGCGTCCAGAATCTGCAAAGCTTTGACGCGGTCTTTCGATGAGATCGCCTCCGTCAGTTCGTAGAGCGAACGCTGCTTTGCCGCGAGCACCATAGTCTCCACATCCCCTAGTGTGACGCGCTTTTTTTCGCCGACATAGAGGATTAACTTTTCGAGTTCATTGGAGACCATCATCATGTCGCCGCCGAGAGCGTCAACCAGCTCACGAGCGGCATCGGTTTCGATCTTCACATCGCGGGTTACGCCGTACTCGCCGATCCAACGGACGGCTTCGCCTTCCTCGACACGCGACAGTTCCACGATGGCACAATACTGTCCCAAGGTCTCGCGGATGCGCTCATAGCGCTCCTTGTCGGTCATCTCCATCTTGCGGGCATCGGCGGGAATACTGATGTGGTCGGCGACGAAGATCAGCACAGCATCGGGATTGGGGTCTTTGCTATAGCTCTCGATGGCGCTCAGTTTGTCTTCGTTCGAGCCGCGGCCAAACATTGTCTTTACCCCGCGCACGAAGAAGACCTGAAACGGCGCCATCAGTGAAGGGGTGCGGGCACGATCCAGAACCTCAGCGAGGTCGGTTTCAGCCAGATCGAATTCGAACAGGCTGAAGTCTCTCAGTTCGGGTGAAACCAGGTGCTCCAGAATCGCTTCACGGCAGCGGCGGCGGAAAAAGACTTCGTCTCCTACAAAAACATAGACCGGCTTAAGCTTGTGCGCCTGCACCGCCGAGACAAAGAGATCCGCCTGGGCGAAGCCGCGCATCAGAAGCCCTCCAGCATGTTGGAGACTAAAGTGCGCGCAAACTCGCGAGACAGGCGATCGAGCGCTGGCGAACTTTCCTCGAAGAAGCTGGAAAGCTCACGCGTCACCTGGTACTGCTCGCGAAAAACGTAAGAAGGATTATCGTAGAGGACCTTGCCGTGTTTGTCGGTGAGCGAAACTTTCATGTTCACGGTGACCAAAACACTCGCTGCGCGGCCAGTTTGCGAATCGTAAGTCAGCGGCGCGGTGTAGGTCGAAACCACCGTACCATGCAGCGTAGCGTCGGCGGAAGGGTTTGTATCGTTCACGACGTGGTACCTGGTTCGAGTGACCAGCTCGCGAACCACCGCTCCGGTTAGAACTTGCTCGATGCGATAAGTCTGGGTGTTGTTCACAAACGCGGGGATCGCGATCACTTTTACATTTTCTGGAAGGGTGGAAACGTGACCGGCGGTGTGATATCCGCATCCTGCAAGGACGCTGCATATCAGCACAGCAAAACCGAGTCTCACTGGATCTTTCCGATGGGGCGGGTGGCAGTCATGCTCTCGGCGCACTCGACGGCAGTAGAAGCGGCGATCCGCAGATTGTCCGTTGCCGCCCACAGCCAAATACCGTTTGGCTGATTCGGGTCAGGCTGCAGCGAGACCAGAATGCTTCCCTGCCCCGCCGCATTGACATTGCTCGGGGAGTCGTCCGCGCCGGTTGTTACCGTGACATGCTCGCCGGCGAGCGCCTGCGACAAAGCTTCGACGTCGGCCCGCTGTGCCATTTCTAAATGAATTGAGAAAGCATGGCCGTGGAAGATAGGCGCCTGCGCAACCAGGATGGATGGAATCGCTGCGCCATCTCCGGCAATCGCCTTGTAGTGGCGGGAAATAGTCTCCTGCGTTTGCCCCAGCGACGAGACGGCGCGGTCGCCAAATCGCGCCACCAGGTTGAAGGCAACTTGCGTATCGTAAATGCTTTTCGGCAGCGCCTGGAAGGAAAGTAGGTTCACGGTTTGTTCGTGAAGCTCGTCCATTCCTTTCTGGCCGATTTCTGAAGCTGGCTCAAAAATGGTGGAAACGACTTGCTTGATCCCGCCCGCCTTTTGCGCGCGCGTCAACAATATCGCCAACACCACGGCCGCCGGATGCGCCACCACCACTGGACCGGGCTGCAACTCGGGAGTCAGGGTTCGTCCCAGTTGACGCTCCATCCACGGCGAGCGTACGACTGCTCCGGGCTCGCTTTCGAGCGCGGATGATAGATCAAGAATCGCGCTACCGCCGTCACGGGCCAGCTTCCAACTCTTGCGCGTGGATTCCTGGTCCGAAGCAAAGAACGTGAAATCGACTTTGTCGAACTGATCCGGCCGCAGGCTCTGGATGAAACTGACTTCGTCGCCCAGCGTTTCCAGTTTGCCAAGCGAATCCTCGTCGTCCAGCAACTTCACATCAATCGAAGGAAAGTTGCGGTCGTTGAGCGCCTCAGCCACCTCTTTGCCTTTGAGCGTGGCGGCGCCGACTATCGCGATGCGGTAAAGATTCGAAGTTCGCGCCAGTTCGGGATGCGCCGTAATAGATTTGGAATGACTGCTCATGAGGTTTGAGATGCTTCCTTATAGGGCGGCGGTTGCGGTGGACCTTTGCGGCGCAAGATCCATTGCAGACGCCAAAACACACCGGAGAACATGTAGGTCAAAGCCAGTACGAATAGCAGCGGCCGCGAGAATACCCACAGTCCCGCGAACAGCAAGCCGAACAGAACGATCAGGCGGAACGGTTGCCGCATTTGCAGATCTATGTCTTTGAAGCTGTAGAAGCGCCATGTACTCACCATCAAGTAAGCAGCGGCCACCAGCAACAAGAGCCAGGTCATGGCCGTCCACCAGGATGTGATGGGCTCACCCCCGGAAAAATGCACGACTGCCGCAATGACGCCCGCGCCCGCGGGGATGGGCATTCCGACGAAATATTTTTTGCCCGGCCGGCCGGGATTCGAAGGTTGCGGGTTATGCGAGATATTGAAACGCGCCAGGCGGCTAGCGCCCGCCATCAGAAACAGAAAGCTGGCGATGGCGCCCATCTGAATTAATTTGGTTAGGTTCTCCGCGGATGACCATGCGGAGAGATGTTGGAAGCCCCACATCCATGCGAGCATCGCCGGCGCGACGCCGAAAGTGATCACATCCGCGAGCGAGTCAAGTTCTTTGCCGAAATCGCTGCTGGTGCCGGTGATGCGCGCGATGCGGCCGTCCAAGCCATCACAGATGAATGCCAGGCCAATCGCCTTGGCCGCGTAATCGAAGTGGTAAGCCTCGACTGCGGAAGCGTGGGTGATTTGCAGAATAGCGTAGTAGCCGAATCCGATATTGGCCGTGGTGAAAAGAGACGGCAGAATATACATGCCCTTGCTCAATCGCCGGGGCTTTCGTGGTTTTTCAGGAATTTCGAGATCGTCCATCACCGCGCTCCTTGATGCTGGTGCTGATCGATACCTACCGCTTCCGGAACTTGAGAGAATGCCAGAATGCTTGAACCACCCTTAACATGGTCGCCAACTTTTACCTGGACGTTGGCGGAGGGATCGAGCAGCACGTCCACTCTCGATCCAAATTTTATGAGCCCGACACGCTCTCCGCGGCCGACACGCTCGCCGATCTGCTTCTTGAATACGATACGCCGGGCGATCAGGCCGGCGATCTGCTTGAAAACCACCGTCTGACCGTCGCCTTCCACGGTCACAATGTTCTGCTCATTCTGGTCGGCGGAGTTGGCGTCCATCGCGTTAATAAATTTTCCCTTTTGATAACGGGCTTCTCGGATCACTCCCGCAATCGGCGAACGGTTTACGTGTACGTTAAACACGTTTAAAAAGATGCTGATTCGCGTCTGTGGCTTGCCATCCACCAAAACCGGAGCGACCGAGGTGACCTTGCCGTCCCCCGGGGAAACGATAGCGCCCGGAGCGTCGGTAATCAGCCGATCCGGGTCACGAAAGAACCACAGAAAAAACGCTGCCAGCAGGACCGCAGGCGTAGCCCACGGGAGGCCGATAATCCATGCAATCGCCGCGGCAGCGGCAAGCATGGGAAGTCCGTAATAATAGCCGTCAGGAACCATGAGGAGATGTTGGGAATTATAGTGCAGGCGTTGAAGAAAAAGCTTGGCCACGGATTTCGCGAATTTTCACAGAAGAAGAAATCTAAAGAGTTATCCGTGGCATCTGTGAAATCCATGGCGTTCTCGGAAAAGATACAAGTCCACCTGTTGCTTCGTGCCCGAGCAAACTTTGGCCAAAACTTAGGCTACTTGATTCGAAGCCACGTGCTGCTGATATTGCTTCTCGATCGATTCCATCTGATCTCGGAGCCGCAGCTTCAGTTTTTTTAGTCTGACTTCTTCCAATTTTTCGTCGTCTGTGAGAAACCGTTTTACGGTTAAAGAATCGAGCCGTTGCGCGTACTGCGTGTGCTCCATGGCCAGTTTGCGGAACTCTTCGTGATTAGCCATGAGTTGGTCTCTAGAAGCAAGCATCCAGTCGACCTCCCTACAGGTTTGATATGCGCACAAAGTACCATAGGCACGGAACCACTTCAATCCCTGAATTCCCCTAGTCTGAAATTTTGGGGAGATCGAGCCGGTAAGTTAAAGCGTCCTCATCTGGGGTGCGATAGTAGTTAGTGCGGCGTCCGCTGGCCTGAAAGCCGTGCTTCTCGTAGAAGGCCTGCGCAGCGTGGTTAGATTCGCGGACTTCGAGAAAAATATATTCTGCATTCTGTTGGCGAGCGGTGGCCAGGAAGGTTCTCATCAGTTGCGAGGCGAGCCCGCGACGGCGGACATTTGCCGCTACCAGAATATTTTCGATCTCCCATTCGATGTCAATGTGGTGAGCGATGAGAAAACCGACGTCGTCAATGATCAATGCGAGTCTGATGGATTCGGAAAATAGTGTCTTGTAGTGGGTCTCTGACCAGTGAGCTGCCGTCGGAGAATCACGCTCCAGTTGCATGATGAGTGGGATATCGGCGGCGGTGGCGGGACGAACAGGCACGGATGCTATTTGGGTGCGGCGAATAATTCCGCGTCGGACCGGCGAATGTAGTTGGCTTCGAGATCTTCGGGCGAGACGAGTTCCTTCGCCTGAAGTTTTTTCACGCCAATGCGTAGGAATGCATCGGCGCGCGGTCGAGAGATTTCTTTCACTTCCAAGGATGCGGCCCGCGCAGCGATTGCAACGT
>DATBAT010000237.1:0-22590 GCA_036271375.1 Terriglobales bacterium | reverse complement strand
ATTTACTATTTTATAAACAGCTAAGTGATTGTGTTGCCTAGTCCTTAAATGGTTTTCCTCAATCTGTACAGCAGGTTACCTAGCTAACTGGTTATACGGACGTTACGTTTTACATGGTTATCCTCAGTTGACACCCCCACTTTCGGGCTATACGATTTCAGAAGCTCAGGCAAAGTAGGGTAGGGAGGAACGACTTTAGAGACGAGAGGTGACTGGATGAGAAAGCGATTTGCTCATGGACTGGCGATCACGTTAGCGGTCGTTAGCCTAGGGGCGGCTCAGAGGCCAACCAGCTCAGGGTCGAATACAGCCCAAGTTGACGCACCCAAGGTAGAAGAGACCTTACATAAGAAGCTGAACCGAGCCAAGCCGTATCAGATCGGGACGGCATCTTGGTACGGAGAAAGTTTCCAAGGTAAACCAACTGCAAGCGGCGAGCCTTATAACATGTACGACCTGACCGCAGCTCACTTGGCGTTGCCGTTGGGAACCATGGTTCGGATCACCAATCTGCGGAATGGCCACACCGTTATGGTGCGGATCAATGACCGCGGACCGGTAGTTCCAGACCGCATCCTCGATGTGTCTTACAGCGCTGCCAAGGTGCTGGGATTCAAGTCCCGTGGTGTACAGCGGGTCCGCATCGACGTGGTTCACCCCCAGGTCATGACAGCTGCGCTGCATACCCCTACCCTCCCGTAGCCAGCTGCTCCCCAAACCAATTAAACTTCCAGGGATGAACGATCGTGAGCGCCTGATCGTCGCCCTGGATGTTTCTTCCTCCGCGGCCGCCCGGCAGATTGTCTCTGCTGTAGGCGAGTCGGCGTCGTTGTATAAGGTCGGAATGCAGCTCTACACCGCTGAAGGCCCGCAGGTTGTGCGGGACTTGGTGGCGGCTGGGCGGAAGGTCTTCCTCGACCTGAAATATCACGATATCCCCAACACCGTGGCGTCCGCTGTCAAGGAAGCGGTCGCGCTAAAGGTGAGCATGCTGACGGTGCACGCTGGAGGCGGCTCGAAGATGCTGAAAGCGGCTGCGGATGCGGCCCGTTCTAATCCTGATCTCATCATTCTCGCCGTCACAGTGCTGACCAGCATGGATGGACCAGACTTGTCCGAGATCGGATTGCCGAGCGACGTCTTTGCCCAGGTTTCCCGTCTGGCGACGCTGGCGGTTAAGGCAGGGTGCAAAGGGATAGTCTCGTCCGCCAAGGAAGTGGCAGAATTACGCCGCCAACTCGGTCCGGATGTCGCGCTGGTCACACCGGGAGTTCGTCCAGCAGGTGCCAGCCATGGCGATCAGGCCAGAGTGGTCACGCCGGCGCAGGCGATCGCGTCAGGAGCGAGCCACATCGTGGTAGGTAGGCCGATCACCGAGGCGGCTGATCCGGCGGCGGCGGCGCGGGCGATTGTGGAGGAAATGACGGTGGCGGCGTAACCGTCGGTGGCCTTCTAAATGTTCAGCCAAAGACTGACGACGGGTTCCCCCGTGAGATCATCGCAAGCGCCATGGACATTGCTCCCGAAAGAGATCCCAGAGTCTACTTCGCCGCGGAACGGACTTTCCTTGCATGGATTCGTACCGGACTAGGGCTGATGGGTGTTGGTTTCGCCGTGTCTCGTTTTGGACTCTTCCTGCGCCAACTGCAGGCCACCGAGCCACACGTCCAGCCGCACAGCACCGGGCTTTCGGTGTGGTCGGGAATCGCGATCGTTGTGCTGGGCGTAATGGTCAACGTAAGCGCCGTGGTCAGACACCTTCAGCTCATCCGCGAACTCAAATCCGGAAGCTGGATGCCGGGTCGAATTTCGCTGGACGCCGTGGTCCTGGCGAGTCTGCTGGCGGTTGTGGGAATGGGGATGGCAATCTACCTCACCGTGGTTCACTAGGCGTAAGCCAAGATTCCCGCGCCGGCGAAGATAAACAATCCTCCCACCCAGTGATGCCAGGTCACGTGCTCGTGCAAGAAAACTGCAGCGAGAATGATCGCGACCACCACACTAAGCTTATCGACGGGCGCGACCTGAGAAGCTTCTCCGAGTTGCAACGCGCGGAAATAGCACAGCCACGAAAGCCCGGTCGCCACTCCCGACAAAATTAAGAACACCCAGGTGCGCTTCCCAATCGACGACAGCGGCTGGCTGGTGGTGAAAAATGCAATGGCCGACGAGAACACCAGAATCACCACGGTTCGAATCGCAGTCGCCAAATTCGAATTAATTTGTTGAACGCCTACCTTCGCCAATACCGCAGTCGCGCCCGCGAAGAGTGCAGAGAGCAGTGCCCAACCCAGCCAGTTCATAACGTTTCCCCTGTAGGCCTTAATAGTAACGAGTGACGTAGCCTTCGCAGAAACTTGCGACGCTGATAAAGTATCTGCCATTCAACAAAAGGGGAATCTCATGACCGATATTTCTCGCCGCGGCTTTGTTTTAGGACTCGCCGCCACCGCTGCCGCCGCGCAGATCGCCAAGCCTGAACTGACCGCCGCGCAAGTCATAGATCGCATTAAGGCTAACGTTGGTGTCCCCTGGCGTGAGCAGACAGTGGACCGCATCATTGCCGGTTCAGGCGACATGCCGGTGCGCGGCATCGCCACAACCATGATGGCAACGCTCGATGTGATTCAGCGCGCTGCCGCTGCGGGAAAGAACATGGTGATCACCCACGAGCCCACTTACTATTCGCACCAGGACACCACTGACGAACTCAAAGACGACGCGACCTACCAGTACAAACTCGAATTCCTGCGCAAGAACAACATGGTCGTTTTTCGCTTCCATGATCACTGGCACATGCGTACCCCGGATGGCATCGCCTTTGGCATGATGCGCGACCTGGGGTGGGAGAAGAATGTCGATGCCAAAGATCAACATCTGTTCACCTTTCCCGCAGTGCCGTTCGACCGTTTCGTCAAAGACGTCAAAGCCCGCCTCAAGCCGCACACCATGCGCGTGCTGGGCGACCCTCATCTGACGATCAATAAGGCGATGGCCAGTTGGGGTTACGTCAGCCAGTTCCCCGGGATCGCCTTACTGGCGCGGCCTGACGTCGATGTGCTCATCGGCGGGGAAGCTCGCGAGTGGGAACTCGTCGAATATGCACAGGACCAAATCGCTGCAGGCAAGAAAAAGGCGCTGATCTTACTAGGACATGTAGTTTCGGAACAGGCGGGAATGAAATATTGCGCGGAATGGTTGAAGCCATTCGTTTCAGAAGTGCCAATTGAGTTCGTGGCCGCGACCGATCCTTTTTGGAAGTCCTGACGTATCAAGCTTCGTATATGTCGGCCAAATTTCGTTGCCTATAATTTCTCGCCGTGACGTTTAGATTTTCTGGGCCCTGCATTACTACAGGAGATTTTGCCAATGACCAAGGGCCTCAAGATTTCTCTTTGCGCTTTGATCCTGTCCCTGCTTGTCTTCGCCAAAGACAAAGAAAATAAATCGGAGGTGACGTTCACTTCGCGCGCCGAACTCGTACTCGTGCCAGTGCTGGTGACCGATAAACAAGGCAACCACATCAACGGGCTCAAGAAAGAGGACTTCACCGTCCTCGAAAACGGCGCCGAGCAGAAGGTGGTCACCTTCGACGAAGTCACCAGTGACACGCACCGCGTTTCGCATTTTAGAAATCCGAAATGAGTACAGCAATCTTGTTGTGGGTTCACCTTCGGAGTACACGGTGCGCTTCGTAATTCGCGACGATCTAAGCGGAAGGATTGGATCGGTGTCGGCGCCGTTGAAGGTGGAGTGAGCTAGAACCTTCCCGAGCCGCAGTTGTCGCGTCCGGCGTGCATGCAATCCGAATATTCGCGCTGATGAATGTCACGGAAGACTTCGGCCTCCTGCTTGTCCACGCGCTTGCGCAAGCCCATGATCCACAGCGCACGTTGAGCCGAGTTATGGAAAGTGATGCCGTAGGGATCGCCTCCCATAAGGCTTGTCGCGAAGCGCAACTTGCCACCCATGACGACGTCGTGCTCGATGTTGTCGCGGAAACCGATATTGTTGGTGGGATCGCGCAGCCATTTCGCAAAGTAGGCGGCTTGCCCGTGGCCTTGCGCGCCGGCTTTCTGGAACCACGCAACCGCCTGCTGGCGGTTCTGCGGCACCCCAATGCCGAACTGATAGGCGCGTCCGAAGGAGAACTGGCCTTTCATCCAGCCTTGGGTCGCGCTAGCTTGGAATAGACGGGCGGCGAGGTCCCAGTTTTCGGGAACGCCTTCCGCCAGTTCGTAAAATAGTCCGACTTGTTCTTGCGACTCAGGTTCTCCTAATGCGGCTGCGCGGCTGTACCACTCAAATGCAGCGCGAGAACTTCGCCGGACACCGTCACCCTGGTCATATATCAACGCGAGCCGCAACTGTGCGACGGCGTTGCCCATCTCTGCGGCCCGGGCCACAATCTGTGCCGCGCCGGCATGGTCGCCGGCTTTGAATCGTGCCCCAGCCTGATCGTAGATGGCCGCTCCGGGAAGCTGCTTGCAGTACGCTTGCGTCGCAGGACTGCGCGCCATTCGATCGCTTCCGGGCGTGATACCCAAACATTTCTGTAACGCCCCGGAAGCCATCACCACAGGCACACTCGCCGCATGGGCCGCGATGTGCATACACACTCCGACGATGACGATACCGATTGCACCAGATAAACGCTTCATCTCTCCCCCGGGTTCGTTCCGCGCGGAATGTTAGCATTCGAGGAAGCAGCTTTCAATTGGAACACCGTATGCGAAAAAATTTTGCCGATCCTCTGAATACCGCGCTGCGCAGGGCTCTTGAATATCTCAATCAGTTGGATGACCGTCCTGTGGGACCGACGGTTTCGCTGGAAGAACTACGGGCGCGCTTCTGCCGCGAATGGCCGGCGGACGGTGTCGAGCCTACACGGGTCATTGAGGAGCTAGTTCGTGCCGTGGACGGCGGTCTCAACAACTCGGCCAACGCGCGCTTCTACGCCTGGGTCATCGGCGGATCTTTGCCGTCGGCGCTTGCCGCCGACTGGCTCACTTCCACCTGGGACCAGAACGCCGGGATGTTCACCGTTAGTCCCGCCGGCGCGGTGGTCGAAGAAGCGGTCGGCGAATGCCTGAAAGAGTTGTTTCGCTTGCCCGAACAAACGTCGTTCGCATTGGTGACCGGCTGCCAGATGGCGCATACCACTTGCCTGGCGGCAGCGCGCTCGTGGCTCCTGAAGCGACAAGGATGGGACATCGAGCGCCAGGGCATGGCGGGATCTCCCGCGATTACGGTGCTATGCGGTGTGCGCCACGCCACCATTGATCGCACGCTTCGGCTGCTGGGCTTCGGCGACGCCTCGATACAAACTGTACGTACAAATCCTGAAAACGGCCTGGACGAGCAAGCTCTCGACGAAGCCCTGCAAGCGTTAAAAGGGAAGCCGTCTCTTGTCCTGTTGCAAGCCGGCGACGTCAACACTGGAGCTTTCGATAATTTCGAAACGCTGGTTCCCATGGCGAGGCGGCACAACGCCTGGGCGCACGTCGACGGCGCCTTCGGAATGTGGGCGATGGCAAGTCCCCGGTACGCCGAACTGTGCCGTGGTATGGAGACGGCACACTCCTGGGCCACTGACGGCCACAAGTGGCTCAACGTTCCCTATGACTGCGGATACGCCTTCGTCGCCGAAGCCGAGGCGCACCACGCGTCCATGAGCTACCACGCGAGTTACCTGTCCAAGCAAAGCGGAGCGCGCGATCCGCTGGACTGGAACCCTGAGTTTTCCCGCCGGGCCCGTGGCTTCGCGAGCTATGCGGCGCTACGAGAGCTAGGCCGCAATGGCGTGCGAGAGTTAATTGAGAGAAACTGCGATTGCGCGAAAGCCATCGTTGAAGGATTGGGACGGTTGCAAAATGTAGAAGTGTTGAGCGTGCCGATTATCAATCAAGGATTGGTGGCATTTCTCGATGCCGCAGGCAGGCCATCTGACGCCCATACCGATCAGGTCATCGCCGCCATCGCCAGAGAAGGAACGTCTTTTTTCTCGGGCACGACCTGGAACGGGCGGCGCGCTATGCGCGTGAGTGTGAGCAACTGGCAGACATCGATGGACGATGTTGAACGCACGATTGCGGGAGTTGTTCGTGCGCTGGAGACATTGAAACCTTGATGACTTGAAGGTCAGGTAGCCGCTATTTTGCTGCGAGGCGTTTCCCGTGGAACCAACTCATGTGTGGCATGGGGCTTTCGGCGTGGCGGCGGATTGAGATAAGTTCGGCTGTAATAGCGATAGCAATTTCTTCCGGGGTTACGGCCCCGATGTCGAGGCCGACCGGCGCGTGTACGCGGTCGAAGAGATTTTCGGCGACGCCTTCCTTGGTTAGTTCGTTGAAAATCGCGATGGTCTTGCGTTTCGAACCGATCATTCCTATGTACCGTGCGGAGCTTTGCACCGCCCAGCGCAGGACGCGCATGTCGTCGCGATGTCCGCGAGTGACGATCACCACGTAAGCGGAATCATTCGGCTTAACGCGTACCATCGCTTGATCGAAATCTTCCGCGATCACGTCTTTGGCTTCGGGAAAACGTTCGCGGTTGGCATAGGTGTCACGATCGTCGATTATGGTGACGTCGAACCCGGCGATGTTGGCCATCTTGTAAAGATTCAGGGCCACGTGTCCGGCACCGAAGATGTAGAGGTTTGCCGCAGGTAGAATTGGTTCCAGAAAAATATCCAGCGTGCCACCGCAGATCAGACCGGTATCGTATTTGGGATTCTGATTGAGATCGAAGCTCAGGTTTCTGGGCTTCTCACTCTCCATGACTTCGCGTGCGGCTTGCCAGACTTCGGCCTCCACGCAACCTCCGCCGATGGTGCCGGAGATGGAGCCATCGTCGCGCACCAGCATCTTCGCAGTCTTGAACGAGGGGATGGAGCCCTGAGCGCTGACGATGGTCGCAACTGCCCCGCGGCGGCCTTCCTGGCGGAGCTTTACGATTTCTTCGTAGATGTCCACCAGGGGATTATTCAGGCTGCAGATAGACGAGTCAACAAGGGTTTTTGCGGGTCGAAGGCCACACGGTGCTACGGTTGGGAGAAGGAATCGGCGAATGCATCTTCGATGCCGTGGTGGATCACGCCTTCATAGTCTTCGCCTAGAAATTTGCGGAGGCGGGTGGTGGTTACCAGCGACTCACTGGTCAGGTAGGGAACCATGTCGGGAGGGATTGACGATCCGCTGCGGTCCCAACGCAGGCGTAGTAGGGCTTCCAGCGCGGCTTTTCCGGGAGTAGGGAAGCGCTTTGCCTGGGCGATCTCTAACGCTTTCTTGTAGGTGATGGCGTCGCCTCGTCCGGTGACGTTTAGAAACGTCAGCCTTTGCGGCTCGGGCTCGATCTTGTGAGTGATGTAGGAAATTAAGCGGGCCATGTCATCGACGTGAACAAACTGAAGGCGATTCTCCAGCGCTGCCTTGCCCCAGGGCAAAGCGAAAGATGCGTGTTTGCCCGACGGTTTAGGACGGAAGGCGCCCACCAGATAATTATGCGAACTGGCCCCCGCGAATGCCGGGGCCCGCAGGATGTAGATGCTGCATGCGCGCAATCCCGTGCCGCGTTTGCGGATTACTCGCTCGGTTTCGATTTGTTGTTTAACTGCTAAGGGAACTTCGGCCACAGAGTCGGTTTCTTCCGTCGCTTCCGACTTGCGGTCCGGGCCGTAGACCAGGGTGCTACTGGGGAAGATAAATTTCTTCACCAGCATTTCTTCGCGGTTGGCTTCGGTGATTGCTTCCAGAACGCGCGCGGTCCCTGCGACGTTGATTTGCCACATGCGCTGGGCGTCCATGATTTCGCCATTTACGCGGGCGCTGACCGAAGCCAGATGAACGAAGGTTGAGGCGCGTGTCTCGCGCAACAGCAGCATGATCTCGCGGCAGCAATCTTCCCGTTCGAGATTCATGTGGATGAAGCGAAAGGGAACTGTGGTAGCCGGGTCTTTCCAATCGATGCCGATGACATTGAAGTCCGCCAATAGAGGGACAAGGCGCGATCCCAGGTCTCCTGAGGCGCCGGTCACCACTACGGTTGGACGAGTTGTTGCCATTATTTGTTGTTCGGCGGCTGGGCTGGAGTTGGTGCGGGCCTCATCGGCGGTTGCACCGGTCCTGTTGCCGCGCCCGGCATCCCTGCTGGCCCCGGCCCGGGCAGGGGCCCGAAATACTTGTCATCAAATTTCGGCGTTGCCGCGCCCTCCATGGTCTTCATCGCAGCCTGCATCTTTTGAGACTTGATCGCGTTCTCGATGTCGGCGCGAACTGTGGCCATGGGAACGGTGTCTTTCTTGTCGAGCTTGTAGATGAAATATCCGGTGGGATCGGTCACTACTTTTGAAACTTCGCCGGGCTTCAACTCAAAAACTACTGCGCGATTCGGCGTGAGCGTTCCTCGCTTCAAGCCTTTGACTTTGGTGTCGGGCGGCCTGGTTTTCAATCCCGCAAACGTGTATGCCTCGGTTTGCAACTTGGAGAAATCTTCTCCGGCGGCGGCGCGTTTGTAGAGACCCTCTACTTCCGTTCTAGTGGCTTCTTCAGTGATCGGAGTTGGCTTAGCCGCGGGCGTCGCGCCGCTTTTTGCAGGGGGCGTGGGCTGTTTGGCATGAGGAACAAAGATCTGTTGCACGTCCACCTGTTCAAAGTTGGCGGCGTGCTGCGTGTAGAAGTCGGTGATCTCGGTGTCGGAAACGGTGCCGGCCTTTTCCTGCATGCTCTGACCGAGAAGACGGGACGCGACTTCCATGCGCGTCAGCTTCATCTGCTCTTCAAACTTTGGACCTTTGTCGATGCCTTGTTTGTGGGCCGCGTCGGAGAAGATCATCAACATCGCGTACCGGTTGGCGAACTGGCGTCGCTGCGCTGCCGGAGGAATTGTGGGCTGGATCGCTTTAATCGCCTCCTCGAATTCTGCTTTGGTAACTGTCGTCTTACAATCGGCAGGTTTGTCGGACGAAGGATGCTCGCAAACACCTTCGATGGTGATCACGGTTGAATCGGCTGGAACGTCCGGTTCGGGCGCGGCGGTTGGCGCCGGCGGTGCTGCTTGGGGCGCGCCTGGCGCCGCAGCTTGTCCCCAGGCCATGCTTCCTAGTAAGACAAGAATCAACCCACGTTGGGTCATATTCGATCAATTCCCTTCAGAAAATTCGCTATCAAGAATCGTAACATAGCGCCTCGGAGGCGCATGGTTACTGCTGAGTCTCTCCACGCAGGTCGAACGGCCTTGGCGAGATTACATCCAGCAGCGATAATGCCAGCATGTCGGGCGCGACCACAGTTTTCAGTCCGGAGGCGATGCGCGCGGAGAAGCGCGCGGTTGCGGGTAATTCCGTGCTCGCGGCACTCGCCATCACTGCACTGAAAGTTTTCGTCGGGTTCACGACCGGCAGCTTGGGCATTTTGTCGGAAGCCGCGCACTCGGCGCTCGACTTGATTGCTGCGATCGTTACGTTATTTTCGGTGCGGGTTTCCGACAAGCCGGCGGATGCCGAGCATCAATACGGCCACGGTAAGGTCGAAAATTTTTCTGCGTTTATCGAAACCGCGCTCCTTCTGCTTACCTGCGTGTGGATCGTCTATGAGGCGGTCATCCGGCTGTTCTTTCATCACGTCGATATTGAGCCGCATATCAGCGCCTTTGTAGTGATGGGAATATCCATGGTGGTCGATCTTTGGCGCTCCCGCGCGTTGGGCAGGATTGCGACCAAATACGACAGCCAGGCACTTGAGGCAGACGCGCTGCATTTTTCCACCGACATCTGGTCGAGCGGCGTTGTGATTCTGGGATTGCTACTGGTTTTGGTGGGACGCAAGCTTGGCATTGGATGGCTAAGGGACGCCGATCCTGTCGCGGCCCTATTCGTTGCCGGAGTTGTCGTCTATGTGAGCGGACGGCTTGCACGGAGAACGATCGATGGCTTGCTCGATGCGGCACCCCCGGAAATTCGCAACAAGATCATTTCGTCAGTACGGAAAGTGGATGGCTTGCTGGAAGTTGACCGGGTGCGTATTCGCAGGGCGGGGAACCGCTACTTCGCCGACCTGTCGGTGGCTATGGCGCGTAACGTGACCTTCCAGCGTTCGGAACAGGTCGTGGATGCGGTGACCGCTGCGGTGCAGGAGGTCCTGCCAAATGCCGATGTCGTAGTGCACTCCATTCCTCGGGCTGGATTGGGGGAAAACATTTTTGATCGGGTGCGCGCGGTGGCCATGCGTAACAACTTCAATGTCCACGATGTAAGTGTGCAGGATTTAGGTGGACGGCTACACGTAGAGCAGCATCTTGAGCTCGACGAGAAGCTTAGTCTTAAGGCTGCCCACGATCAGGTGTCGTTGCTGGAGTCAGAAATTCGCGGTGAGGTGCCGGAGATTGAGTCGATTCTGACGCATATCGAAAGCGAGCCTTCGACGATCGAGGCTGCGGAGGAAGTGGTACGGGACTCGACGTTAGAGAAGCGGCTGAAGGCTGCGGCCAGTGAGTTTTCAGAAATTCTCGACATGCACGACATCGAGATCAAGCGTGTGCGAGGACGGCTTTACGTCTCCTGTCACTGCACCATGTCGGACAATATGCCTCTATCGAGCGTGCACGATATTTCTACTGACTTGGAGATTCGGTTCAAGCAGGAGGCGCCGGATGTGTTTCGCGTGCTGATACATCCTGAGCCGGTCACGGACAACGAGCGGTGAACCCAGTCAGCTACGCTCTGGCAGGCGCCGCTCTTTTCGGCAGCATCTCTCCGATGCGGCGAATCTGGGCTCCCACGCCGCGCAGTTTTTCTTCGATATTTTCGTAGCCGCGGTCGATGTGGTAAACGCGGTCGATGATGCTCTCGCCGTCAGCCACCAAAGCAGCCAGAACCAAGGAAGCGGATGCCCGCAAATCTGAAGCCAGCACAGCCGCGGCACTCAACGGCGTGCGTCCCCGAACGATGGCGCGGCTGCCTTCTATGCGGATGTTCGCGCCCATGCGCACCAATTCCTGGGCATGCATGAAGCGGTTCTCAAAAATGTTTTCGGTCACAACTGAAGTGCCTTCCGCCTGCGTGGCCAACGCCATGTACTGCGCCTGCATGTCGGTGGGGAATCCCGGATACTCTTCCGTGCTGACGTCGGCTGCCTTCAGCGGGCCATCTCCCATCACGCGGACGGAATCTGTCGTCTGCGTAGTCTTGACTCCGGTCTCTTCCAGCTTCTGTAAAAGGGAACCAAGATGACGCGGGTCACAGCCGGCAACGTTTAAATCTCCGCCAGTCAGTGCGCCGCCGATAATGAAGGTGGCGGCTTCTATCCGGTCGGGAATAATGCGGTGTTTGGCGCCATGCAGTTTGGTTACGCCGAGAATACGGATGGTTGAAGTGCCGGCGCCCTCGATGCGGGCTCCCATTTTGTTGAGCAGATCTGCGAGGTCTTCGACTTCAGGCTCTCGCGCGCAATTCTGCATGATGGTCTCGCCTTCGGCGAGAGTCGCGGCCATCAGGAGGTCTTCGGTACCGGTGACAGTGATCTTGTCGAAAACGATTTCCGCACCCTTCAGTCGGCGGGCGCTGGCCTCAACATAACCGTGGTCGTGGGTAATGGTCGCGCCGAGCCGTTCCAGTCCTTTTATATGCAGGTCGATGGGACGGGCTCCAATGGCGCAGCCTCCGGGCAGGGAAACACGAGCCGTGCCGCAGCGGGCGACCAGCGGCCCCAGAACCAAGGTCGAGGCGCGCATGGTCTTTACTAGTTCGTACGAAGCTTCGGGCGACGCCAATGTCTTGCAGCAAATGGTGGTGCGATGGTGAGCGCGGCCGTAGCCGAGTTCGACCTCGGCGCCCATGGCGGCCAGCAGGCGGCGAGTGGTCTCGATGTCGCGGACCTGGGGGATGTTCTCTAGAATGACCGGCTCATCAGTCAGCAGGGCCGCGGCCATGCAAGGCAGCGCGGCGTTCTTGGCTCCGCTCACACGGATGGTCCCCAGCAGCGGATTGCCGCCGCGAATAACTAGTTTGTCCATATCGAAGCTGTCCCTTAGGTACGGCCGGTATGCGCGAATTAATCGAGGCGCTGTGGTCATTTTAGCGGCTACCCTTCACCCTAAGGATCGAAATTATTAACTCAAGAGTCCAAGCACTTTCAGGGGCAATTACTTATGTTCGCGATCCGTAAATCGCAAATTCGTGACACCCTTTGACTAGTGCATAAGCCACAAAGGCTCATGAACACAAAGGAAAAGCGAGCGGTTTGATGCTGAATCGCGCTTACGGGATGCGGTCGGATTCCCGCGGTTTTTTTTACTTTCGCGCCGGACTTTTTTCGAGCAGTGGCTCGAAAGGTTCAGCCTGGAGTTTGCCGTTGTTCTTAAGCAGAATTTCCACCTTGCCTTCGGCCTCTTCCAGCTCCTTGCGGCAGGCGCCGGAGAGCTGCATGCCTTCCTCGAACAGTGTCAAAGATTTTTCGAGGGGAACTTCACCCTTCTCGAGTTCTTCAACGATTTTTTCCAGGCGCTGCAAGCACTCTTCAAACTTGGGCAAAGGAAACTCCTCGGGGCATTTTAGACCGGTTGAGTTGAGGCAGTGCCTGTGGAAAAGCTGAGGGTTCTTCCCGACTGATGGGTGTCGCGCCGAATGTTGGCGTAGAGACGTTGCCCTGCAACGCCTCGGCTAGCATTTGCGGTGATGAGAGACGTAGCGGAGCTACGTCTCTCCACGGGATACTCGGGAACTAAGACGCGCAGGTGACCGGACCGCCGCCACCCAACGCTTCCAGCACGTCTGCCGCGGAGGTGTAGCGGCCCTGTGGGGCGCTGATCTGCGCGCCTTGCACCATGTCTCGCACGGCGATCAGCATTTCGCGGGCGATCATGATGCCCTCTTCGCGGGCGGCTTCGGGAGTTTTGGCTTGGGACATCCGCTGCAAGATCGAATCTGGTACTGAGACCCGCAGTTCGTTCTTCATGAACTCGGCGTTACGGGCGCTGACCAGCGGCCAGATGCCAGCGACAACGGGGATCCGAAACTGCTCGATGCGGCGAAGGAAGTTTTCCAGCAACGCCAAGTCGAAGACTGGCTGGGTGACGGCGTACTCCGCGCCTGCCTGAACTTTGTATTCGAAGCGGCGAACTTCTTCATCAATGTTAGGAACGCCGGGGTTCGCTCCTACGCCGATGACGAACGCCGTTCCCGCGCCTATTGGGTTGCCGCCAAGATCCAGGCCGCGGTTCAGATTCCTAACAATATTGACCAACCCGATGGAGTCAACGTCGAAGACCGCGGTCGCGTCTGGGTAGTTGCCCATCTTCGGCGGATCGCCGGTAATGCAAATTAGGTTGCGAATGCCGGTGGCGGCCGCGCCAAGCAAGTCAGACTGAATTCCCAGAACGTTGCGGTCCCGGCAGGTGTAATGCAGGATGGCTTCGATTCCCACTTGCTGCTGCACTAACAGCGAAAGCGCTTGATTGCTCATGCGGGCCGAAGCTCGCGGGCTATCGGGAATGTTAATTCCATCGACACCCACTGACTTCAAGTAGCGGGATCCTTCGACTTCCTTGCGAATGTCCGTGCCCTTCGGTGGAACAATTTCCACCATGGTGACGAACTGGCCGTAGGCAATTTTGGCTCCGAGCTTTGAGCGGTCCTGGATCGCAACGGTGGCAGAGGCAAGAGGGGCGGACTTTCCCGCCACCTGGACCGCCGATGTCTTGGCGCGGGCTTCTCCCACGCGAAGCGCGGCTTTCATGGTGCGGATGTGCTCGGGGGTGGTCCCGCAGCAGCCACCGACCATGCGAACTCCGGCGGCGACAAATTTGCGAGCGTAGCTGGCCATGTATTCGGGCGAGCAGAGATAGATGTTTCGCCCTTCGACTGACCGCGGAATCCCGGCGTTAGGTTGGGCAGCGAGCGGCAATGTGGTCGCGGCGCGGACCCGCTCCATAGCGTCGAGCATCGCGACCGGGCCTACGCTGCAATTGCAGCCGATAACGTCGGCGCCCCACTCCGCCATGCGTGGAGCGAAAGTCTCAGGTGTAGAACCGTCGAGGCAATTGGCGTCCTCGTCGATAGTGACCTGGGCCACAATTGGAATCTTGGAATCGATATCGCGGACCGCGAGAATGGCCTGGTGAAGTTCCTCGAGATATCCAAACGTCTCAAGGATGATGAGATTGACTCCGCCTTCGATCAGCGCCTTGACCTGCTCACGAAAGGAGTTGCGGGCTTCCTCGAAGGAGGTTTTGCCCAAAGGCTCGATCCGAACCCCTAACGGCCCAATCGCGCCGCCGACCCACACATCGAAACTTTTCGCGGCATCCCGGGCCACTTGCGCTCCAGCGAGGTTGATGTCGCGCACCTTGTCGGCGATGCTGTGGCGGCCCAGCCGAAACGAATTAGCTCCGAAAGTATTGGTTTCAATGATCTCCGCGCCCGACTGTAGATACTCGTGATGGACGGCGCGAATCAGCTCCGGCTGCGACAGGTTCAATTCGTCATAACACCGGTTGATGAATATGCCCTTGGCGTAGAGCAGGGTGCCCATGGCGCCGTCGCACAGGACAGAAGATTCCTTGAGCCGCTCTAGAAGGTCGCCAGCCATAATCGGAATATTTGAGAATACAAGATCGCTGGGAGTTTTGCATTACGCTAAGGGACGGGGCGCCGGCGGCAAAGACCCAAAATTGCTCTGTTATAATCCCGTTTTCTTGCATCTAAATTCTTGTCCCTCATACTGTTTGGAGTCCCTGAGTTTGAGAAAAGTCCTGACAGCTTTTGGCGCCCTCGTCGCCGCCTGCATAGGTTTGAGCTCTTGCGGAAACAACTACAATCCCTACACCACGGGAGGGCAGAAGCTCGCGCCCTCGACCGGGCTGACGTTTCGCGTCTTCGTCTCCAACCCGCTATTTTCTAACGGCGCGTCGAATGCGCCGGTTTTGAACATTATCGATGCCACCACGGATTTGCTCTCACCTGCCACTGTCTCGCTCGCGGGAACAGTCTCCAACCCAGGGCTGATGGCGCAAACCCCGGACAAGAATAGGATCCTGGTTTTCAGCGATGCGGAGAACCGCGTCGCTGTGGTCGACAAAGCCAGCCAATCGGCCACCGGTGCGATTGGATTGCCCGGGGCGACCACCAGCCTGATCGCATTGCTCGATAACGCGACCGCTTATGCGGCGGTGCAGACTGCTGCGGTTGCCGGACAGACTCCCGGCGCGGTTGAGGTTCTCGACATCGTCAACGGCAAGATCAAGGCCACCATCCCGGTGCCGAATGCTAAGACCGTTGTGCTCAGCCAGAAGGGCGGGACCGTTCTCGCGTTTGGAGATAGCACAACCGCTACGGTCATTACCGTCGCAAACGTGGGGACCAATGCCACGGCTGTGGTTCCAGTCGCGGGATTCGATCACCCGGTTTCCGCGGTGTTTAGCGCGGATGACACTAAGGCCTACGTTCTCGAATGCGGAGCAGAGTGCGGCGGCACGACTTCCGCTGTGACGGTCTTGGACCTGACCACCGACACGATTGGCGCGCGCGTTCCCGTATCCGCTGCGACCATCGGATTTTTAGATGGGACGACGTTGTTTGTCGCCGGAACACCCGCAGGCCAAATGTGTGAATCAGGCACGGCCGCGACGAGTTGCGGTGTACTCACCGCGATTAATACCCAGACCCTCACCGCCAGTGGAACTACCGCCACCATCACTGATGGCTATCACGACCGCATGGTGCTGACCGGCGACGGCCAGATTTACATCGGAGCGAACCATTGCACCGAGATCAATACCTCCGGCGGCGGCACCGAGGTGCGGGGCTGCCTTTCAATCTTCAATACCGCCGACGGATCAGTTACGATTCCGCCGGATAGCGGCGACGTGACTGGGATCCAGTCGATCGTGAGCCGAAAGCGCGTTTATTTGGTACAGGGCAATCAGGTGCGGATCTACAGCACCACAGACAACAAGTTGCAGGCGCAGCAGCCGGATATTGTTGGGCCCGCGGTGGATGTGAAGTTGGTCGATTAAGCATTCTGCATTCAGCCTTTGATGACTGAATGCAAAGTGCTAACTGCTGAATGCTATTTCGGTTCCAGCACCAGTTGGTGCATTTTCGCCTTCTGTACCGCCGACTGCGAAAAGGGAAATGCAAAAGTCGTTCCCTCGTACCAAGCCTTCCACTGATCGAGATAATTAGGACTCAGGAAATTTCCTGATTCACCCGTAACTAAATTCAACGTCGATTGGTCGAGGTCAGCGAGGTCGACCGTCATGCGCTCGGAAGGGCCGTGAGATCGGCTGACGGCTTTGACGGTCAATCCGCTGCCGGATTGCGGCTGCACGCCGGGGCCGGTCCAGCGGCGAAGAAATGGAATTTGTCCCAGCACCGGATGCTGAATTTCGACCGGATGCGAATCGCCCCAGTTCCACGTCTCTTTACCCTTTACGACGGACTCCAGGGCAGCGACAACCACCTCGTCGAAGTTCGAGTAAGACGGTGGCAGCCAGCGATTAGGTTCCTGTTCCAGGACATTCCTCAGCCAGACTGATTGCATCCCACGGTGATAGGCCGTCCAATTGAAACCGCCGAAGGGCCACTTGGTGGGAACTGCGCCGAGTTTCGGTTCAAGCAACAGGTGCATCAGTTCTGATCTGGTTGCGAACTCGATAGCTGCTGCCGATGAATCGGCGGTCATGCGGCCATCCCACGAACGGAGTGTTTCAGCGGCAGATTTCGCTTGCCCGGAAGGTTTGGTGCTATGCGCCACGGCGCGGGCGATGCGCTCGGCGACGAAGTGGTCGAAGTCGGAGTAAATATCGGTCTGCAATCCCAGCATGTCAGCGGCGGAGAATTTTCTTCCCGACTCCAACACCTGATAAATTCTCGCGGAGCGCCACGGCGCCTCCCATCCTGTACTGACCGAATATTTATAGCCGGTAGGAGCGATGCGGCTGTTGGCAGTGGCGATCACACCACCGGGCGGATTGTAGACACGTGGCAGTTCATCGAAGGGAATGAATCCGGTCCACTCATGGGCAGTGTCGGTGGTCCCGTCGACCGGCAGAATGCCATCGCCTGTTCGAATTGGAATCTTCCCCGTCGCTTGGTAGCCGATGTTTCCATCGACGTCGCCATAGACCACATTTTGTCCGGGCGCGTCGAAGCGCGACAGCGCTTGACGAAATTGGTCCCAGTTTTGCGCCGCGTTGAGATCGAAGAAGGGACTGCGTACGCCGTCGTAGAGCGTCCAGCGCAACGCGAGTTTGCGTGTTTCTTCGGGAATGAGTTCAGTGATGATCGGCCCGTGGCGGGTCGCAACCACGTCGAGCACGACATCGGGCTTATTCTTGACGTGAATCACTTCCCGTCGATGCTCAGGTGGTTTCCATCCATCGGGAGTGAGATATTCGCCGTCGCCACTGGCCTTTTCGATATAGACATCTTCCACCGTCGGCCCGATGTTGGTGAAGCCCCAGGCTACGCGCTGGTTGTGTCCTACGACGACATAGGGAAGACCAGGCAGTGTGACTCCGGCGACATCGAAGTTCCCCGCGTGAAGGTGTGCTTCGTACCAGAGATTTGGAATTTGATGGCCGAGATGCATGTCGTTCGAGAGCAGCGGCTTTCCGGAGACGGTGTGTGCACCTGAAACTACCCAGTTGTTGGAGCCAATCACGCGCGGCTCTTCCAAAGTTGAGGGGATGGCGCGAGTGAGATTGGGTTTGACGGAATTGTTATCTTCGTCGTCATCTTCATCTCCCGTTGTGCGATGGAAGGGGTTTTCCGCAGGGGCAACCGTCGGTGGCCGATCGAAGGCAGATGAATTCACATATAGATCAGCAGTAAGCTCAGGCCCGATCTTGGCCAGGACTTTCTCTCTCGTTAGCGCTTCCAGGTAATGATAGTGATTGAGGTCTTTCACCATCTGCGCCGCGATCAAAGTGCAATCTTCATCCGTCCATGGTTTTGGCGCGTATCGCAAGATACGAAACTCGAGGGGCAAATGGTCGCGGTGAGTCTCGATGAAGGCGTTAATGCCTGCGCTGTAGGCATGAAAATTGGCGCGATCTTCGTTGCTCGAAACCGCCAGCGAGCGTTTGGCCGCTACGCGCAAGCTCAGAATGCGTTGCTCGCGATCATGTTTCACGAACTCTTGGCCGAGAACCTCAGAAAGTTCGCCGGTCGCGTAACGTCGCATTCCGTCAAGTTGCCACAGCCGGTCTTGCGCGGTGACATAGCCTTGCGCGAAAAACAGGTCGGGCAGGTTCTGCGCTTCGATTGTCGGTACACCGCGGGCATCGCGCTTGACGGTGACTTTGCCGGTCAGGCCTGCTACCCGCAAAGAGCCATCGACCTGAGGGAGCGCGGAGTGCGCGACGTGGTAAAGCCCGCCAACGATTGCCGCGCAGACCAGCAGCAGAGAGGCGAGCGCGTAGACCGCAATTTTCAACCAGCGTCTGCGCCGCACCGTTGGCTGGGCTGTCATGAGTGCACCTGATTCTAGGGCGCGTGGCGGTGCATTTCAAATTTTTAGGGGTAACGGGTTGGCGTCCGCGCGTTTGCTCGGTATATTCTGTCTACGGAAGAGGCGCCATCCTCGACCTGGGCAGCGGTTCCATTCTGATTATGTTGCAAAAGAGAATTGACGATCAGCCGACGATCTCGCGCGAGATGATGCGCGAAGCCGAGGAGATGCTTCTCCGTCACCTGAAGCGGGTGGGGCTGAAGCATACCGAACAGCGCGATACCATTCTGCGCACCTTCCTCGAAACACGAGACCATCTCTCGATTGATGAGTTGGCCCGGCTGGTAAAGAAGAAAGATCCGAAGATCGGGATCACCACCGTTTACCGGACCATTAAGCTGCTTGCCGAATGTGGACTGGCCAGTGAAGTTGCCTTTCACGACGGTGTTGCACGCTACGAGCATCAATACAACCGTCGCAGCCATCACCACATGGTCTGTACCGAGTGTGGCGGCTCGGTGGAATTTTTCTCACCGGAAGTCGACAAACTCGAAGAAGAAATTGGCCGCAAGCACCATTACTCGACCACCCGTCACACCTTCCAGATTTACGGCCTCTGCGAAGACTGCCGCAAAAAGGGCGAGAAGCGCCAAGTCGTCTAGCCGCGAATTCCTAACATTGCCCCCGGCGCCAGAAGGTTGAAAGGCGCAAACGGCAGGTTCCGCAAGATCCCGAACACCACAATCGTTCCCGCCATTGTCCAAATCCATCCACCGGGGATGAAGAAGGCGGGAAGCCCGCGTCCGCGGACTTGGAGGGAAATCTGCGAGGCGACTCCGTAAAGCAAAAAGGGAAGTGCGACTACAGCGAATGGATTGAATGCGAACGCGGAACTCAGGTTTCCGCGAAGCAGTTGGTGCAAGGCACGGAGAGAACCGCATCCCGGACAGTACCAACCTGTGAGCGCGTGCAGCGGACAAGGAGGGAAGAAACCCGCCGTCGCGGGATCGAACAGGCTAAGCGCGACCAACACCAACGCAGCCGTCGATAATCCGGCCCAAAGAATGGTCCGCGAACTCATCGTCCTCGGTGGCTCATGGCCAGCATAATCATGAACAAGCCATAGCAGAGCGTCAGGACAACGCCGGTGACCACCGAAATCAGCACCCACAGCTTGGCGTTCTTCGACGAAAGCTGCGCGCCGGCGACGTCGCCCGCCTGCAACTTAGTATTTACCTGCGCGGCGTAAACGATGGCGGCAATTCCCGTGGGCAGACAGCAGAACACGGTGACCAGGATGGCAAACACCAGGTAGTTGGGTACGGCGATGCCTGGCACTACGGCTTGCAGCGCGCGTCCGCATTGAATGCAGACTGCGGCGTTATCGGCATTGTTGGCACCGCATGATGGACAGTACAAAGGTAATTCCTCCCAGGGTTTGTTTTTACAGCGGTGCTCCCGACTCCATGCAGTCCTGTCGGGAACTCCTGCTTGATCGAATGACTCCGGATTCGTCCGAGCAAAACTGGCGAATGCCGCTCTGGTTGAATCTAACGGGAAACGCGGAAATCTGATACTGGGTCATTGGGCCGCCGGTACGACCGCTGCAGCCCTCAACCTGAAAGCGGTAGCCGTATCGCGTGCCGGAGGCCAGGGTTTCATCGATCAGGCTTGCATTTTCCAGGTCTTGGAGTGAGCAAGCGTATCCGGCTTTTTTGTGATCATTCGCGTAACGGATTTCGGCGGCGTTCAAGGTCCTGACGGCGCCGACCGCGCTGGCTTCGTTGGCCGCCATTCTTGCGCGCAACAAATTTGGGATGGCGATTGCCGCAATAATCAAGACCGGAATCGCGCAGAGGCCAAGATAACCGAGCACCAGTCCGGCGACGGCCATCCCATGGCCACCGATTCGCCCAGCGCTCTTGCGAATTTCGGAGAGCGATAAATGCCCAAGTATTACCGCGACCAGGGACAGTGGAAAAAAGAACAGGAACAATCCGCAGATGAGACTCCCGATCGCCATGCCACTGGTGCGATGGGGAACCAGGGCTGTCGATTGCGGCGAGGCCGGTAGCGTCCCGCTAATGTCTTTCCCGCAAACCGGGCAGAAATACGCTCCCTCCGCCACCTCTCCGCCACAAAATTTGCAGAACACGTTCGATCCTCCTGTCTTGCTCTAAATTGCTCGACACGTTACGCCGGCCTTGAGATCTGGTCAAGCCCGTGCGTTAACTTGTCTGCTTGCAATAACATCCGGCGATCTACGCCTTTAAAGCTTGAATTCAGTTTGCCTTGTGTTAACAATTCTGGTACCTTCCCGCCCGGTAGGTAAGTTAAGGCAGAACTGCTCGGAGATGATTTTCTGCCCGATTCTGTTTCGTTGGTGGGAGGGGACCCTATATGGCATTTTGCAGCTCGTGCGGCACTCAGGTAGCGGACGGAACGACTATATGTGCCGCTTGCAGTTCTCGCGTTCCAGCGGCAGCACCGGTCGCCGTGGGCGGAGGCTTGACGGACAACGTTGCAGGAATGCTGGCGTACGTCACCATTATTCCGGCAATTATCTTTCTCGTGATGGCGCCTTATAACCGAAGCCGATTCGTCCGCTTCCACTCTTTTCAGAGCATTTTCTTCGCGGTGGCGTGGACGGTCCTCTGGATTGCACTGACCATTGTCGGAATGATGCCGGTGCTTGGCTGGGCGACGATCATTATCTGGCCTCTGCTGGGACTAGGTGGCTTGATCATCTGGATCATCTTGCTGCTCAAAGCCAATCAGGGACAGATGTTCAAGCTCCCTGTCATTGGTGACATGGCCGAAAAGCAGGCTAATGCGCCAGTTCAGTAGATTTCCTGGGTAATTCCTGCCTTGGGAAGCCGGTCTTGGTTGTGTCTCGCAGCGGACCGGCTTCCGCAGTTCGCTTGACATGCACCTCTAATAATGGCAATCCTAGTTGCTTGTGCACTTTATTGCAGTCCATTAAGGGGTGGCGTTGAAAGTTCACGTCTACTATCACGACAAGTGTTTTGACGGCGCATCTTCTGCCGCGCTGTTCTCCCGTTTTTATCGAGAGCGAATTCGCGAAGATGTTGAATTTGTGTTCTCAGGCTTGCTGCACAAAGCCGGAGCGCTTTTCGACGACGTCAAATTCGATGGCGACGAAAACGCCATCGTCGACTTCAAGTATTCCAACTCTCCTCGTCTGACCTGGTGGTTCGATCACCACGAGAGCGCGTTTCTCAGTCCGGAGGACGCCGAGCATTTCGAGCAAGACCAGAGCAATCGCAAGTTTTACGATCCGGATTTTAAGTCGTGCACCAGCTTTATCGCCATGGTGGCGAAAGAGCGTTTTGGATTCGATCCGACGGCTGTGGCTGACCTCGTGCATTGGACGGACATCGTGGACGGCGCGCTTTATCCCGACGCCAAGACCGCCGTCGAGATGAAAGAGCCCGCGATGAAGCTGACCATGGTGATCGAGTCGACGCAGGATCAGATATTCGTTCCCAAGCTCATTCCGCTGCTGGCTACGAAATCTTTGGCGGAGATTATCGAAGAGCCATTTGTGGCCTCGCGGTTGCCACCCCTGTTGGAGCGCCATCAGCGCTCGATTGGCATCATGAAAGAGCGTAGCGAGTTCAAGGACGGCACCATCTTCTTTGATGTCACCGACCAGGAACTCGAAGGCTACAACAAGTTCGTGCCTTACTATCTGCATCCCGACTCGATATACAACGTGGGACTCAGCAAGAGTAGTTTTCGAGTGAAAGTTTCGGTGGGATCAAATCCGTGGACGACCGGTGAGCGCCTGGTAAATCTTGCGCGCGTCTGCGAGCGCTACGGTGGTGGCGGACACGCCCGCGTGGGTGCGATTTCTTTTGACGTGACTCGCGGCGACGAAGCCCGCAAAGCGGCAGCCGAAATTGTCGCCGAGCTTCGGGCCAGTGTTAGAGGACAGCAGAACCAGTAGTTTCTCCGCATGCGAGGTTTGCCTACCAAACTGCTTCGGCACCACACCAAGACTGAGAAGCAACTCGCAGCCTTGCGGGCCATAGCCTCGTTCGAACTTGCTAAGGGATTGGTGGTGCTGCTCGCTGCAGTGGGCGCTCTTTCCCTGGTACACCGCGATGCCTGGGACGTT
>DATBAT010000236.1:0-5426 GCA_036271375.1 Terriglobales bacterium | reverse complement strand
GTTAAGATAGTTCAAATCTATACAGGCGTCCTGCTAAGAAACGCTCATCGCGGTGAAGAAAAACATGACCTATGACGTAGTGATTGCAGGCGGAGGACCAGTCGGACTTTTCCTTGCTTGCGAGCTTCGCCTTGCGGGCGTATCTGTTTTGCTCCTGGAGAAAAATCAAAATCCGAGTACTCCACTCAAGAGTGGGTGGATGGGCGCGCGGGGACTCAACTTTCCCTCGACGGAAGCCTTCTACCGACGTGCGCTTCTCGAAGATGTAAAGGCCGCGTCATTCGGCTGGTTGGGCGGCGATCGCCCCGGCATGGAATTCAAGGGCGACGCCAATACGCCGCCACCGCCGGATTCGGCGCCGCGATTTGCCGGTCATTTCGCGGGCATGATGCTCGACGCCCGCAAGGTCGACTTTTCAGATCAGAAGTGGCTTATTCCTGGCCCTTCGGTCGGAGGAGGCATGGTCAGCCTCGAAGCGCTTGAGGAGGTTCTTGGCCAACGCGCCGAAGCGCTCGGTGCAGACATTCGTCTGGGCCATGAAGTCACGGGTTTTGAGGAAACCGCTGGCGGAGTTTCCGTACAAACCGCTGACAATGAATTTCATGCAAGATGGCTCGTTGGCTGCGATGGCGGCCGCAGTAGCGTGCGCAGGTTGGCTGGGTTTGAGTTCGAGGGCACAGACCCGGAATTGACCGGTTTCATGGCCATCGTCGAATTCGAGGACGTTGACGCGCTTGCATACGGCTTCAACCTGACGCCGCGCGGCATGTACACGCATGGACCAGCGCCAGGTCGCGTCGGAGTCGTCGATTTCGACGGCGGCCGGTTCGACCGGACGTCAGAGATCACACGCGAAAACCTGCAGGCCATGCTACAGCATGTCTCAGGAACCAAGGTCAAGCTCAAATCCGTGCAGGTAGCCACCAGTTACACTGATCGCGCGCGTCAGGCAACAACGTATCGCAAAGGACGCGTGTTACTGGCAGGAGATGCTGCGCATGTGCATTCGCCGTTTGGCGGACAAGGCATGAACACAGGCCTGGGCGATGCGATGAATCTGGGATGGAAACTTGCAGCAACCATCAAAGGATGGGCTCCCCACGACCTGCTCGATACCTACACGACTGAGCGTCATCCCATCGGTGAGTGGGTGCTCGACTGGACTCGCGCGCAGGTCGCCATCATCCGCCCTGATCCTCACGCCCGAGCGATCGCCTCCGTCGTGCGCGATCTAATCGCAACGAAAGATGGAACGAACTATTTTATTGGAAAAATTTCTGGGGTCTTCATGCATTACGACCTGGGCGGAGAACATCCGCTGGTTGGACACAGTGCTCCGGACTTTGAGCTAGAAGACGGAAACCGCGTTGGGGTCCTGCTACAGGATGGCCGTGGTCTCTTCCTTGATTTCACTGCGAGGGAACAGCTGCGCACAGTATGCGATGGACGAGGAGACAGGTTGCGATACGTCGTCGCACACGCGAAGGATGAGAAGGGCTTGGCGGCACTTCTTGTCCGTCCCGACGGGTTCGTCGCATGGGCAGCCAACGCTAACCCCGATATAATTTCGGCGGAACAGTCGGTCCAACGCTGGTTCGGAGATCCAACGTTTCAGTAAAAGAGAAATGCTCGCAGCGTGCTGGAACAAACCATTCGGAGAAACAAAGCACTTTCCTCCAGCGTGCGCATATTGGCTATTCAAATCTGTAGCTACGTCGTCACCTGCTTACTTGCTCGTCAAAACCAACAAACTGCACCGCTGCCAGAGATGATGTAAACGATAGCGACTAGAATCGCGTTCATTTGGCTTCCGAAACCACACGTGTTTCAATCGACGATTTCAGATAGCCATGCTCGGCCAGATGTTTGCCCATGGCGGCATACATCGCTGGATCATTCGGCTGCGTCGTATCCAGACCGTCCACGTAGCGGTTATACATGCAGAAGGCCGCGGCGATCAGAACGGTATCGTGGATCTCCAGGTCACTGGCTCCAAGCTGTCGCGCACGGTCGACGTCTTTGGAGGTGACATTTTTCCCGCCCTTTTGCACCTTCCCTGCGATCTGAAGCAGCGCTTTTAGCTTGTCCGAAATCTTCGCCTGCAAAAAGTCCTGCTTCACCTGGTCGACCACTGCGGCATCTTTGCCGAAGTGAGCTGCAGCGGCAGCTCCGTGACTTGTCTGGCAGAAGAAACAGTCATTCTGGGAGGAAACATAAGTTGCGATCAATTCGCGCTCTCCGGGGGTGAGAGTGCTGGGCCCGTGTAGCAGAATATGCGCCAATTCTCGCATCGGTTTGGCTGTTTCCGGGCGAAACGCGAAGCCCGCGCTGATGCCAGGGAGTCCTTCTGGAAGTGCGATGTTTGGCATGGTTTCGGTCCTTTATCGTGTTGCGTGTGCGGTCAGATATTCCTTGCTGACTGTGACGTAGCCATCGCGTGCCACCCGTTTGCCGCGTTCCCGATACATGGCTTCATCGCGGGGTTGTGTCGTTCCAAGTCCATCGACATAGCGGTTGTACATGCAGAAGGCGGCTGCGATCAGAACCGTGTCGTGGATCTCGATGTCGGTTGCGCCAAATTGACGCGCCTCCGCAACATCTTTGGCGGTGACATTTTTTCCGCTTTTCTGCACTTTGCCGGCAATCACCAGCAAGGCCTTCAGCTTGTCGGAAATATCGGCGTGCAGAAAATCCTGCTTGACTCTTTTGACCAGTTCTTCATCGTCATTGAGATTGGCGGCGGCAATGGCTCCGTGGATGGTTTGGCAGTAGTAGCAATCGTTCAGCGAAGAAACATAGGTTGCGATCAGTTCACGCTCGCCCGGCGACAGCATGCTCGGGCCGCGAAGCAGAACTTCGACTAGTTCATTGAGCGGCTTCGCGGTTTCCGGCCTGAACGCCATAGCTCCGCGAATTCCGGGTAGGTCTTCGGGCAACGGAATGTGTGGCATCAACATTTCCTCCTGTTAAGGGATAGTAGATTCGATTGCGGGAACTGCGGCGAGCTGCGCATTGGGGAAGAAAAATCGACGTAAAAAATCCCCACAAAGCACAACCGCGATTCCAATCAGGGCGGGCAAAGGGTCGTGAAAAAGGATCAGCAGAGCAATGACGCCGCTGCCTATCAGAAAGAGTATCGGTGCTGTCGGAAACCACCAACGACGGACTGGCTCCGCCAAACGAAACAGCGAGGCCGCCGAGAGCGCAAGGAAACAGACGGAGGAGAAAATGATGTAGGCAAGTATACGATCGAACGCGCCAAAACATAGAACCATGAGCGCCATTCCGGTTTGCAGCAGAACGGCGTTGGCAGGAGTTCCAAATCGAGGATGCAGCCGTCCGAAGACCGGAAAGAAAGCTCGGTCTTTCGCCATGGCGTAGTAGACACGTGGTGCAACCATCGTCAGAACGGACAATCCTCCGGCAACCGACAACAAAACGCAGAACGATAAAACCTTGCCGCCGGCGTTGCCGAAGAGTGCCTGTCCAAACTGGGCGATGAACGCCGTGTTGGAAACGATGTGTTCCAACGGCACCACCGAGAGAAATGCGAAGCTGACGAGCAGATACACCGCCGTGACCAACAGAACTCCGCAGGTAAATGCGAGTGGAAGATTGCGGCGCGGGTTGCGTATTTCGCCAGCGATTTTCCCTACTTCCCACCAGCCGCCGAAACTGAAGAATGCATTGATCGTTGCGCTGGCAATCGCCGCAAACAGGGCCTCTGACCCGGCACGCCGATGTGCCAATGGCAGCAGGTTCGCGGTGGTGGCGTGACCGGAAATCCAAGCCCACGCGACCAGCGCGAACAGCAACGTGACTTTCAACAAGTTGACGGTCGCCATGACACGACTGCTCAAGCGAGTACCCACATAGTTGATACCTGCCAGAATGAGCAAAAAGATCGCGGGCAGAAACACAGTCATCCTGGGAGTGAGCGGATAGAGAACCTGAACGTATGGAATGGAACCGACGGCAAGCGCGGCCGCCAGTCCGGGATCGACGACGGCGGCGGACATCCATCCGTAAAGGAAAGCTACGCGACCGCCGTATCCCTCGCGGAGATAAACATACTCTCCGCCGGCTTGCGGGAATCTGACCGCCAGTTCGGAATAGCAGAGCGCGCCGCAGATGGCAATGAACGCCATCCCACACCAGACCGCCGCCAGCAACAGAGGTGAACCTAGAGATTTCGCCATCGCGGCAGGCGTCAGGAAGATACCCAGGGCGATCGATTCCCCGGTCACCACGGCAATCGCCGCTGGCAGTCCCATTTGCCTGCGCAGTTCGCTCACCGCACAATCCTACGCGACGACATCATGCGCGGAGTATCCATCAAAAGTTGTAGACCTAAATCCACCACAAGACTGAAGACAAGCTGCATCACGCTGCATATCGTTAGCGATGTTCAAGGTAACAGCCAATTTAGGTCAATTAGGCATCTTCTCGTTCGCGTCCCCGCGCACTGAAGGAGTGCTCTACCTTCACCCGGAGATGATGGATGCGAAAGAGTTGGATTCTTGTTTGGTCGATGATTTTCGCCGTCTGCATGGCCACAGGCGCAACACTGTACGCCCAGCTTCCTAACAGCACAGTCAACGGCAGTGTGAAAGACCCGCAAGGCGCTCCGATCGCCGGAGCGCAGGTAACGATCGTCAATATCGCTCAGGGAGTTTCACGCGAAGTGGCCACGAATGCCCAAGGCCTCTATGTCATCCCTTACCTCCCGATTGGCAGGTATGACATGAAGATTGTGGAGTCCGGATTCGAGACCGTCGAGTTTCAAGGAATCACATTGGAAGCGGGAAAAACAATCACGTTGAATCGGACGCTTAGCATTGCCAGGGCGAACACGGTGGCACATGTGACGGCAGCCAACCAATCGATCAATCTTTCTCAGTCGATGATTCAGGGACAGATTACTTCGACAACCATCCAGAGCATGCCTTTGAACGGTAGAAACTTTCTGGAATTGGCGTACTTGATTCCAGGAAATCGACCAGCTCCGACATTCGACCCTACAAAGACGAACACTCTTGAAATTAGCTCTGCAGGAGGGTTTGGACGCGGCGGAAACATCACAGTCGATGGCGCCGACAATAATGATGAGGTCGTGGGTGGAACGTTGTCGAATTTCCCCATCGACTCCATCGCCGAATTTCAAATCGCTACCGCCCGCTTCACCTCCGAGGTTGGCCGTTCCGGAAACAGTATTGTGAATATCGTCACCAAGTCCGGCGCGAATACTTTGCATGGATCGCTTTTTTTCTATGAGAGAAACCGAAATCTGCAGGCACTTCCGGCGACTTTGAATCGCAACTTGCCAACTCCTCCGTTCGATCGTGAGCAATATGGAGGTTCGGTCGGCGGCCCCGTGAAGACAAATCGCGCCTGGTGGTTTACTGCGTTCGAATATCGCGACCAGA
>DATBAT010000235.1:0-12707 GCA_036271375.1 Terriglobales bacterium | reverse complement strand
GGTAATTGGGTAATTTTGTAGTTTCCACACCCAAACCCTTGCAACGGAAGGGTTTAAATTACCAAATTACCCGATTACAAAATTACCAAACGCTTCTTGGAGCCGCATGATTAAGAGCGACCGCTGGATCCGCCGTACCGCCAAAGAGCATGACATGATTAACCCCTTCTCGGAGAAGCAAGTACGGGATGGCGTCATCTCGTATGGACTGTCGTCGTATGGCTATGACCTGCGCGTCGCCGACGAGTTCAAAATCTTCACCAACGTCAACAGCACCATGGTCGATCCTAAGAATTTCGACGAGCGCTCGTTCGTGACGGTCCGCACCGACTGTTGCATCGTGCCGCCGAATTCTTTCGCACTCGCCCGCTCAGTCGAGTACTTCAAGATTCCACGCGACGTTTTGACGATTTGCGTAGGCAAGTCGACCTACGCCCGGTGCGGCATCATCGTGAACGTGACCCCATTCGAGCCAGAGTGGGAGGGTTTCGTCACGCTGGAGATCTCAAACACCACGCCGCTGCCCGCGCGCATTTATGCCAACGAGGGCCTGTGCCAGATTCTCTTCTTCCAGTCGGATGAAGTTTGCGAGGTCAGCTACGCGGACAGGAAAGGGAAGTACCAGTCGCAGAAGGGGATTGTGCTGCCGAAGCTGTAGGAACTCGAGTCACGTAGAGGCAGGTGTCCTCACCTGCCTGGCCTGTGCGCTATTCAAAATTTTTGGATTGTGACGAAAGTTGCTCGGCAGGTGGGGACACCTGCCTCTACGTGTGCCGCTCTACTTCTCGCTATTCTCGCCCTCTTTGTAAAGATACTTGATCGAAGGTTTGTAGATCATCAGGTTGGGGCCGCTGGCGCGGTTTACCTTGATGCAGGCTTTGTCATACCACTCGATGATGCCGTGGATCTGTTCGCCGTCGCGCAGGACCACGACCATCGGAGTCTTCGTCTGCATCTGCTTCTGATAATAAAAATTCTCGGCATTGGTCTGCTCGGGCGGCGTGACCTTTTTCCCGCCTGCCAGCGCGCCACGATCTCCACCACGCTCCGGTCGCTCCTGGCGTTCCGGGCGCTCGCGCCGCTCTCCGGCGGCAGCCGCGTGGCTGTTCTGGGCTGAATGGTTGGAGTGGTTGTGATTCGTATGATTGTGATCGGTCCGGGTCAGGGATGGACGGATCAGCTTGCGATTGGCGAAGCCTTCCTGCTCAATCGCACGTTCGGCTGGCACTGCTTCCACTGCATCTTTCATGGGGCAACCACCTGTTCGACACGCTGCTTTCGCGGGCCACAATACGGCGTTTCTGTGATTGTGGATACTGGTTTAGGCGTGAATTGCTTATAAAGCTAGCACAGGAAAGGAGGTCTGACAATCCTCCCTGTGAGTGAGGAGCTAATCCGCCGAAACCCACGCTGGGAAAGGGTTCTAATCTGGAATGGAGTCCGGAGTTCAGGCCCTTTCGAGGGCGGTGGCGAAGGCATCCAGCGACAGCGAACGAAGCAGATTTCGCCGCATGCCACGTTCGACTTCGCCCAGGCGATAGGCCGCCAAAGAGATCCAATCGAAATCGGCGTTGGCCGCCATGCGAGTGAGGTCGGACTGGATATCGGTGTTGCGGATCAGTGACGGAGTACCCGCTCCAAGAAACATTAGATCTTGCAGTAGGGAATAGACAGCGCGCAGCAGTTTCTCGATCTTGTCACGGCCGTCGGCTCCGGCACGATAGCTTTCGGTGACTTTGAAAAGATCTCCGTGGTCGGCGCCGCGCAAGGCGGAATTCAGAATGATCAAGCCGTTGGAACGTGCTGCCGTGTAGTCAGCCAGATCAAAGCTGCCGGCACGGCCGATTGCCCCTTCCGACAAGCGTGCGACCAACGCGCGTTGCGGGGCTTTCCACTCCGGGCGATGCTTCGCTAGATACTGTTCAATCTCTTCCACCGGAAGCTGGCTAAGAGTGACGATCATCGACCGTGATTTCAAGGTCGGTAGTAACTCGCCAGGATTGTCGGTCAGCAGAAAGATGGTCGCGAAATCCGGCGGCTCTTCGAGAATTTTAAGCAGCGAGTTAGCGGCCTCTTTCATGAATGCCGAATCGGTGAAGATGTAGACCTTTTCTTTTCCTTCCGCCGGCCGGTAGTAGACACTCTCAATCACCTTCCGCACCTGATCGACTTTGATCATCATCTGCGGTGGGTCGGGCGGAATCACCAGCACGTCGGGGTGCGTCTGAATGAAAAGCCGGGTTTCTTTCTTGTCCGTCTCTCGCATGTTTTCGCGGGTCTCGACAGCTTCAGCGCAGCGTGCGGAAAGGTCTTCCGCCTGGGCAATGCGCACACAGTTGGTGCAGATGCCGCAGAAATCCGGAAGGCCGTCGGTCGTAGTCGGCGTAAGACAGTTCATCGTCTTAGCCAGCATCAGGCTTAACGTGTATTTCCCTGATCCGGAGGGACCCGCCAGGATCACGCCTTGGGGAAAATGGTCGCGGCCCAGCATCTCGCGCAGGCGACGTACCACGTCGGCATTTCCGTGGAAATCAGAAAATCCCATTTACTTCGAGCCTAGCTTTAATTTGCGTGCGGCGATCTCGACGATTTTAGCGTGCGTCTGTTTGGGTGTCCCGCGGGCGTCGACCAAGAACACGCGCTTCTTCTCCCTTGACGCGATGTCCAGATACATCTTGTGAACCCGCCCAAAGAAGGCCCGGCTTTCTTGTTCGAAACGATTTTCATTGCTTTCGTCAGGATTGCTCACGGAACGTGAGCGATTGCGTCGCCGCGCGCGTTCGACGCTGGCCGCAACGTCTGAGTCCATCAGAAAAGTGATGTCCGGCTGCAATCCGCCGCACAGGATGCGATGCAACGTCAGCACCGGCTGACTGCCGAGCTTGCGTCCGCCACCTTGGTAGGCCTCAGTGGAATCGGTGAAGCGATCGCAGAGAACGATTTTGCTTTCATCCAGCGCGGGTTGAATGATTTCCTTAATGTGCTGCGCGCGCGAGGCAAACATCAGGGCAAGCTCGGCGTATGACGAGAGCCCCGAGGTCGCGGTATCGAGCAGAAGGTCGCGGATCACCTCTCCGACGGTCGTTCCGCCGGGTTCACGGGTGATGATGAAAGGCAGGCCTTCTTTGCGAAGTATCAGCGCCAGTTTGTCGATCTGGGTTGTCTTACCGCAGCCATCGAGACCTTCAAAGGTGATGAAGCGACCGCGAGGAGTTTGTCCGGGCATCGAGGAATGATAGCAAACGCGTAGCGACAGCTGTCCTCACCTGCCGGGCGGACACGTCTTTTAGGTTCGTGACGAAAGTTTAGGCTAGGCAGGTCAGGACAGCTGCCGCTACGTGGCTACGTTTTTCTTATCTTCCACAGGATCTGACGTAAGATTCCGAGCCATAACTCTGTATCTTCGGATTGCAGATTCAACCTCCGCACCCGGCGCGTGATCTTCTCGTGTGTAGGGACTTCAGTTCCCGGCTTTGTGTACCCGCTCTCGTCAAGTGCGTTGATAAGTAGTCCCGTAATGCGGTTCACTTCCACCATCGTAGCCGGGCCTTTTTTGTCCTTGCTGCGCACCGCCTTCGATTCGCGAATCAGCTCATAGAGGCACACCGCCACTGCCTGCCCCAGGTTCATGGAAATATTCTTGTCGCTGGTAGGGATTCCCATCAGCCAGTGACAATGGCTGAGATCGTCATTCGACAGTCCAAACTTCTCCGATCCAAACAGCAATGCTACCGGACTCGCGGTCAAGCGTTTGCGAATCACGGCCGATCCCGATTCCAATCGTCGAAAGGGATGAAGCAGCTTACGGTGACGCACCGCGGTTGTCCCGACCACCAGCGTGCAGTCGGCCGTGGCCTGGGCGACAGTTTCGAATTCCTGCGCGTCGGTCATCACCGACGTCGCACCCACCGCTGACACAGCTTTGCGGAACGCAACTTTATAAGGATTCACCACCCGTAGATGGGCAAACCCAAAGTTGCTCATAGCGCGTGCTGCAGCGCCGATGTTGAGCGGATTGCGCGCAGATACTAACACCACGCGCAGATTGTCGAGGTCGTTCGTGGTAAGCAAGAAACTATTCTAACGGTTAGCTGCAAAGACGAACCCCGCCCTGCCTCTCCATAAAACCAAGAGGCCGGGACGGGGAGCGACGGCGAGGGGAACTATTGGTGGGTGCCGTAGTCCTTCAGTTCGATGAGTTCGGCCAGAATATCTTTCCGGCGGCGTTGCCGGTAATTGTGCGCCGCGACGCAGATCGCATCGGGCTCCTCGACTTCGTAAAATTCCTGGTCTTGATTTTCGACCACACTGAGCTGGCACAAAAGCGATTCAGCGTGCGGACGGTTTTCCGGCGGCAGCACGTGCACGACAGCCGCCCTGACCCGCGGCGCAATTTCAGCGTCCGCATCATTGACGAAATGGGACTCATAGCTGAGCAACCGCGAGCGCTTGTCCACCTTGATAACCACGAAAGGCGGTCGACCCGCCTGTCGCTGCCGTTGTTGGGGGGAGGCATTCGATGCAGGGAAGTCGATAACCGCCATTTCGCTCCTGAAGTCCGCAATCTCGTCGCCGGTCTCCCATCCTTGTTCGGACAGGAATGCGCGCCGCACCGTCTGTTGCAGTGGGCTGTCATCCGCGACGATAGTTAATTGGTGCATGTCGTTCACGCTCATTCGCAGCGTGAAGTGATTGTGTTCGTTTTTCGACCACTAGACAATCCGGGCGTTGCTGTATGACATATGCACGACCTTCCCGATTACTCTAGTTACCGGGAAAAACAGTAGGAAATTGCAAAACTGAGTTCGGGATTAGTGGGCAAACGATGCTGGTCGAGATACGACGGGAACGGCACCGAGGCTAGTCCTCCGTTAAGCTGCACAATCAACGTGCTTTAGCGCCTACGGTCTGGAGAAGTGACCTCAGGATGAGAAGGGCATCGACTTTAGTCGCGCCAACCGGCGGTTTGAAGGGAGTGCGCGACGCTGGTTAAGTTCTGACGGCACGGCTAAAGCGCGTGCCCTTCCCGTCTTCCGCAAAGGCCAATCCCCACCTACGCCGGGATCGACTGATATTCCTGATACGCGCCCTTGAAGTCGGTGATCTTGTGGTCGCTCTCAAAGTGCCAGATACGCGTCGCGACTTCGTCGATCAGATCATGATCGTGCGTCACCAACAAAACGGTTCCCTGATACTTCTGCAAAGCGATATTCAACGCGTTGATGGACTCAAGGTCCAAGTGGTTGGTGGGTTCATCCAGTACCAGCACGTTGGGCTTCTGCAACATTAGTTTGCAGAACAACAGGCGCGCGACTTCTCCGCCAGAGAGCACTTCCGTTTTCTTATCGCCATCTTCCTTGGGGAAAAGCATCTGGCCGAGCAGTCCGCGAATCTCTTCGTGGACGGCCGCAGGATCCCACTGATGAAGCCACTCTGACGCGGTCATGCCGGGCAGTACCAGCGCGCGATGGTCCTGCGCGAAGTAGCCTACCGATGCCTCGTGGCCCCAAATAACTTTTCCACCGGTCAAAAACGGTCCATCGTAGCCGCTGGTCTTGCGCAGCTCGGCCTCGGGAGTGGACGGAGAGTTAGCAAGTAAGGCGTTCAACAGCGTGGTCTTGCCCGCGCCGTTGCGGCCCATGAGCGCAATCTTCTCTCCGCGGCTTACGCTGGCGGTAAAGGACTTAATGACCTGCTCGCTCTCGTAGGCTTTGCCCACTCCCTCGAGTTCGAGGATGTGCTTTCCCGACGGACGTTTCTGTTCAAACTTGAGGAAGGGGCGCGCAATGTTCGATCGTGCCAAATCTGTAACCTGCAAGCGCTCGACTTCCTTACGCCGCGACTGCACCTGGCTGGAACGCGTTCCGGCCGAGAACCGCGCGATAAATTCGTTCAGCTGCGAAATCTTCTTTTCGCGCTGCGCATTCTGCGATTCGATCTGCGAACGGATCTGCGTCTTGGCGACCACCATGTCGTCATAGGTGCCGGTATAGGTGATGATGGTTTGGTAGTCGATGTCGGCGATGTGAGTGCAGATGCTGTTGAGGAAATGGCGATCGTGCGATATGACGATCAGCACGCCGTCGTAGTCGTTCAGGAAACCTTGCAACCAGTGGATTGAGTCCAGGTCCAAGTGGTTGGTCGGTTCGTCGAGCAGCAGGGCCATGGGATGCCCAAACAAGGCTTGCGCCAACAGCACGCGAACCTTCTGTCCGCCCTGCAATTCGCCCATGGTGCGTTCGTGGGCGGAGTCTGGGATGTCCAGGCCTTGCAGTAACAGAGCCGCGTCGGTCTCGGCGGTGTAGCCGTCTTCGTCTCCGACAATGCCTTCGAGTTCCCCCAGCTTCATGCCGTCTTCGTCGGTCATCTCCGGCTTTTCGTAAATCTTGTCGCGTTCTTCTAGAGCCGCCCAGAGGCGCTTGTTACCCATGATCACGGTATCGATGACGCGGTATTTGTCGAAAGCAAACTGGTCCTGGCTCAACACACCGAACTTGCGAGGACGCACGACCGTGCCTTTTTGCGGATCGAGCTCTCCAGTGAGTAACTTCATGAACGTCGACTTACCCGCGCCATTGGGACCAGTCAGGCCGTAATGGCGTCCGGGAGTAAAAGCGGTAGAGACATCGTCAAACAGAACTTTGGCGCCGTAGCGCATGGAAACATTGCTGACTGAGATCATCTGTTCCTAAGAAACTGCGGGAATTTGCCGTGGGGCGGGTCGCAGCTGACTACTAAAAGAATATCATGGAGCACCGCGTGTTTCGGGGGTGCGGCGTGGGATGGTTGCGCGCAAGACCCGTAGTGACAGGTGTCTCACCTGTCCTCGAGCGAAGAGAGCGTTTGTGCAACAACCTGGTTCGTCGCGCGATGAACCAGCGTAGCGGCAGGTGAGACACCTGTCGCTACGTGGTAAAGTTCTCTGCATCAGCTGGAGGCGCGGCCGTGAAAAAAATCGTCGTCGTACTCGGAATTCTGTTATTGGGTGGAGCCTACCTCGGCGGCTACTGGCCGCAGCGGCAAAAGATACAAGAAGCTGAGAAGAACAGTGCGCAGGCCGCGCAGCAGTTGACCTCCGCCCAGGCTGTGGTTCACGTCACACGGCTGGAAAACGATCTGGTCGCGCTCGTCGACCAGACACAAAATCAGAATTACGGAGAGGCACAAAAGCTCTCCAGTAAATTTTTCGACGACCTAAAGGCTGAAATCGACCGTTCAGGCAATGCGCCTTATCGCCAGATTCTGGATACCATTCTTGCTCGCCGGGACGCCGTGACCTCCGGGCTCACGCGCGCCGATGCCACCACCATTGGTCCTCTTCGCCAGAGCCTCGGCGAAGTACGCCAGCTTTCCGAGAACCTGGTCAGTCAGGTGAACCTATAGCGCCGGCTGCGCATCTTTACCCTCACATTTGCGTAGATTAATACTTGTGCGCCCTGCCGCGTGCCAGGATTCCCCAGCGAGGCTTGCAAAATGGATCATCTTACTCATTCGGCCAATTGGCTGTGGTCGTTGGCCGCTGTCACCATCGCTGCCATCGTCGGCCTCCTGTTTCACACCATAGCTTTCGCTATCTTCTCGCGTCTGGCGCGCCGCACCCACAGCCAGGTCGACGACTCACTGGTAAGCCACGCCAAGCGTCCCTTGCGCCTGATCCTGCCGGTCCTGGCGATTTTGCTGGTGCTTCCTTTTGCGCCACTGCCCCCGGTTGTTCTTAATCCTCTGCGCCATGCGGTAGGTCTCGGACTGATCGCGGCTATCGCCTGGCTCGCAGTCGCCATGATTTCCGTCGTGGAAGATATTCTCAGCGCCCACAACGCGATTGACGTGGCCGACAATCTGGCTGCTCGCCGCATTCGCACGCAGGTTCAGGTTTTGCGGCAAATCGTTGTGTTCGTCATCGTCATTGTGGCTCTGGCGGTAATGCTGATGACGTTTCCCAGCATTCGCCACCTTGGCGAGAGCTTGTTTGCGTCGGCCGGACTTGCCGCACTGCTGGCAGGTCTCGCCGCACGCTCGACATTCTCCAATCTCCTGGCGGGAGTGCAAATCGCATTTACTCAGCCCATGCGCCTTGAGGATGTAGTGATCGTCGAAGGTGAGTGGGGATGGATCGAAGAAATCACCACTACTTACGTCGTCGTTCGCATCTGGGACCTTCGTCGCCTGATCGTGCCGCTCTCCTATTTCATCGAAAAGCCATTCCAAAACTGGACCCGCAACACTTCTGACCTGCTTGGCACCGTGTTCCTCTACACCGACTACACAATTTCCGTCGAAGAGGTGCGGCAGGAATTTCATCGTGTGCTGGAAGCGTCAGGCAAGTGGGATGGAAAAGTGTGGGCGCTGCACGTCACCAATACTACAGAGCACGCCATGGAGCTACGCGCGCTGATGAGCGCTCCCGATGGCGGGCGGGCTTTCGACCTACGGTGCCACGTCCGTGAAAATATGGTGCGGTTTCTGCAGGAAAAATATCCGGAAAGCCTGCCGAAGACGCGAGCAGAGTTGGCACGGGACAAGCCGGCGGCGACGACCGCCGCCTAGACCACTACGCCGCAGAAACTCTCTGCGTCCCTCTGTGAAAACTCTGTGTCCTCGGTTCTCAAATCACGTTGCGGCCCTCGGTAAAACATCGGCATACACAAACCCATCCCGCGTTACTGTCTCGCCGCTTTCAATCGCAATCGAGTCCCGAAACATCGGCCCGGCATAAACAAAACTGTGAAATTCTCCGTTTTCTCCACACGGATCGACCCCGGGAGCAAACTCCGGCCAAACGTCGCCGAGATCCCTTCCCACAAATGCGGCGTCTAGCTTCGATGGATCAACGCACACGATCCGAGCTTTCAGCCCCGCGGCGAGCATTTGCTGGAGCAGCATTCGAGTGTCCTGTTGCCATAAGCGAAATCGGCTCGAGGCCAGTGCCCTGTAATTTCTCCACGCGATAGCGCCGCACATCTTCCAGGAACAAATCACCAAAAGCCATGGCGGTTATGCCGTCAGCCACCGCACGTTCGCAGGCCCCGGCCATTGCTCTTTCATACTCGGCATTGCTGCACGGCCAGGGTAGCGGAATCTCCCACAGCGGCAAACCAGCCGCCTTCGCCTGCGCTCGAACCAATTCGATTCGTGTCCCGTGCATGGCCACCCGCCCGAAGTGCTGGTTGATTGTGCTCAGCAGCCCGACAACGTCAATATCCGGATCCTGCCGCAGCACTTGCAAACTCCATGCGCTGTCTTTGCCGCTGCTCCACGAGAGCAAAACTTTTTTCTTCACGTAACCATCCTCGTCGTTTCCCACTCCATTACAGATACAATATTTCTTCGACACGAAGGACTGAATATGTCAGCCACGCCTGAACCCGCCACTGTGCCCATAAATCCCGTTCCACTCACGATTGAGGGGTACAGTGTCCTTCATCAGATGATGCGCGTTCGCTGGACCGAATGGCGCTCGCTGCGCGATTCGTCCAAGACCGAAGTACTCGAGGAAGCTACCGCCGAACTCAGCAAGATGGAGCAGAATTCTCCCGGGCAATCCGCCATCTTCTCCCTGCTGGGACACAAGGGCGACCTGATGTTTGTCCACTTCCGCGACTCATTCGAAGAGTTGAATCAGGCCGAACTGCAACTCTCGCGACTTCGCCTCGCTGATTTTCTTGAGCCCACAACATCGTATCTTTCGATCATCGAACTGGGCCTCTACGAATCGACCATCAAGATCTACAAGGCGCTGGAAGAAAAAGGCATCGAGCCGCATTCCGAGGAGTGGAACCGTCAGATCGCAGACACGCTGGCGCGCCAGAAAGAAGCCATGCGCCCGCGTCTGTTCCCGGAAATCCCTAAACACCGCTACATCAGCTTCTATCCCATGGACCGCCGCCGCGGCGAGGAGAAAAACTGGTACACGTTGCCCATTGAGGAACGCGCCCGCCAGATGAATGACCATGGCCTTATCGGCCGCCGCTACGCCGGCGAAGTTCGTCAGATTATTTCCGGTTCCATCGGGTTCGATGACTGGGAATGGGGCGTCGATCTCTTCGCCGAAGATCCATTGGTTTTTAAGAAGCTTATCTACGAAATGCGCTTCGACGAAGTCAGCGCCACGTACGCGCAATTCGGACATTTTTATATAGGTATTCGCTGTCCAGCCAGCGCCATCGGCAAACTACTGCGCGGCGAACTACCCAAGAGTTAACCCGCATCCCGGAGAATTCATGTCAACCCTCGGACTCATCGAATACAAAGACGCCAGCCCCGAAGTGAAGGTGGTTTACGACGACATCATGGCCACACGCAAGACCGACTGGGTGAACAATTTCTGGAAGGCAATCGCGCACGATCCGGTAACGTTAAAGCGCACTTGGGAGAGCATCAAGCAGATCATGGGCCCGGGTGCGCTCGATCCGCTGACCAAAGAATTGATCTACATCGCGGTAAGCAACGCCGCGCAATGCAATTACTGCATCGCGTCGCACACCGCATCGGCCCGGCGGAAAGGCATGACCAAAGAGCAGTTCAAAGAGTTGATGGCCGTAATCGCTATGGCCAGCGAGACCAACAAGCTGGTGACAGGCTACCAGGTGGAGATCGATGAACAGTTCAAAGAGATTTGGTAATTGGGCAATTTTGTAATCGGGTAATTTAAGAGCCTTCACCACGGAGTTTTCGAATTACAAAATTACCCGATTACCAAATTACAAAATGCCCCTGGGCTTTAAGCTTGTCTACTCCGACGACTATTACCTGCCCATCGGGCAGCATGTTTTTCCTGCGGAAAAATATCGGCGGATACACCAGCGCCTCCTCGACACGAAGGTTGCAGAAGAATCTGACTTCCTCACGCCGCAACCGGCGTCGCATGAGGACATCCTTCTAGTTCATACGTCTGAATACGTCGACAAACTGATCAAAGGAACTCTCTCGCGCCACGAAGAGGCACAGATGGAGGTTCCGTACTCTCCTGAACTGGTGCGGGCTTTCTGGCTGGCAGCAGGCGGATCGATACTGGCCGCTTCGCACGCCTTGAATGACGGCGTGGCCTTCAACATCGGCGGCGGATTCCATCACGCCTTTCCCGACCACGGCGAAGGCTTCTGCATGATTCATGACGTGGCGGTGGCCATCCGCCGCATGCAGAACGACGGCAAGATTCGCACCGCGATGACCGTCGATTGCGACGTCCATCAAGGGAACGGCACCGCCGCCATCTTCGCGGGCACGCGGGCCGGCAGCGATATGCTTCCCTCGCGCCCAGGGTCTGTTCCGCCCACTCAGGCTCAAGGCGACGTCTTTACCATCTCGCTGCATCAGCAAAATAACTACCCGCCGATAAAGCCGCCGTCTTCGATCGATATCGATCTGCCCGACGGCATCGGTGACGACGATTATCTCTCGTGGCTCGACAATGCGTTGAGTTCAGGGCTCCGTCAGTTCCAGCCGGATTTGATCTGCTACGTCGCGGGAGCCGACCCTTACAAGGAAGATCAACTCGGGGGACTGAAACTCACGATTGAGGGACTGAAGCGACGCGATGAGTTGCTGTTCAAAGTGGCGCGCGCGAAGAATATTCCGGTGATGGTGTCTTATGCCGGCGGCTACGCTCGCAACGTCGAAGACACGGTGACAATCCACTGCAACACAGTGATCGCCGCGAAAAAGGTAGCACACCCCAGCGCCTAAAGGCGGATCGTGCTACTGCAATTTACGGCAGCGCTGAAGCGCCTGCCCTGATACGAACCTTCTCAAGAGCTGTGCCTGGCACGATCAGATGGAACTCTTTCTCGCGATCTAGGGTTTGTAGTCTATGCGGGAGGGACTAGGTTCGTATCAGGGCACACGCTTCAGCGCTGCCGACCCTAGGCCATCGATCAAGCCTTTAGGAGCTGCAAGAAAAAAGCCGGGGCCAAATTCCGCCCCGGCGTTCAGTTGGTGGTTGCCCGGATAAACTCAGGCGCTGCGGCGTGGATGCATGGTGAGGTCCCGAACTTGCGTCAGGATGCTGGACATCTGCATTCCATTCAACTGTGCAATGAATGGCAGCATCTCGGCGATGAACGGGTCTTTCACGAGGTCGCGAATCTCTTCCTGGCGGTTGCGCTCTCCCCCGGTCAGCAGGTCGGGGACGCCGACCTCCAGCGCACGGGCGAGTCGCTCCAGTGACGACAATGTCGGCGTTGCCTTTTCGTTCTCGATCTTAGAGACGTAAGTGCGCGGCACCGACATGCGTGCTGCCAGTTGACGTTGGCTCAAACCGTTGCGTAAACGAAGTGAACGAATCGACGCAGCCAGGTTCAGGTGTCCGCGTCCGTTGCCGTTGGTCGGCATCATCTGCGGCATTGGGGTGACGGCAGCGATTTCGGGCTCGTCTTCATCGAGCGAGCCGTGGCAGCGCCGGCACATATTGTTAGTTGTACGGAATTGAACGAGCTGGCAGCGGTCGCAACGGACGACCTCCCTAGAATCTACCGGGGCAAGTGTCGTAGCCATTGAGATGTGGGAGTGGCCAGAGCAGTGGCATCCCTTGGAACCCGAGACGAGTTCCGAATGGAGCGACTTTGCGGTACAACACCTGTGGAAGTCAAGACAATTTCCTGCAGAAAGTAGACATCACGTTGCATAAAACCGAACGGGCCGTGCAAAATACAAAGAAAACAGGGACGAAAACATGAATGATCGCGCCGCCGCATGGGGTTTACTAACTG
>DATBAT010000234.1:0-4589 GCA_036271375.1 Terriglobales bacterium | reverse complement strand
CCGCTGGTTGGGAAATCGGTAAGCCGGATGTTGTGCTAAGTATGGAGAAGCCGTACTCGGTTCCAGAGTCCGGAACCATCCACTATCAATATGTCCAGATCCGAACGAATTTCACTGAAGATAAATGGGTCCAGGCAATTGAAGTACGCCCGGGTGCTCGTAGCGTGGTGCACCATATTCTGGTGTTCTGTCGCGAACCAGACGGCGCGCAAGTGCCGCCTCCCTTTGCGTCAGTCGTTCCGAAGTTGCCCGCTGCCGGATCGAACGATGACAAGCGCGGCCCGCTAATCGCGACCACGGCGCCGGGCACCAATGGAATGAAGTTTCCAGAAGGAATGGCATTGCGCATCAAGGCCGGGTCTGTGCTCACGTTCCAGATTCACTACACCGCAAACGGCAAGCCTGTTGAAGACACATCCAGCGTCGGCCTGATTTTCGCGAAACAACCTCCTCAGCAGGAGATGCGGACGAGCGCGTTCATGAATCCGCTCTTTACGCTACCGCCGGGCGATCCCCATAAAGAGGTGGATTCGGCGATTGAGTTTACTCAGGACACTCATGTTTACGCGATCTTCCCGCACACCCATGTGCGCGGGAAGGATTGGTCGTATCAGGTGGTCTACCCGGATGGACACAAGGAACAGGTACTCTCTGTTCCAAATTACGATTTCAACTGGCAGACCTATTACACGTTCACGAAGCCTCTGGCGATGCCAAAAGGCTCGCGCCTGGAAGCGGTCGCGCACTACGACAACTCGGAGAACAATCCATCGAATCCGGATCCCAAGGTTGCGGTGCATTGGGGCGAGCAGACCTGGCAGGAGATGCAGTACACCGGACTGACCTTCACTGTGGACGAAAAGGGTGCCGGCCAAGCGTCAGGTGGGCGGCAGTAAGCCCGAGGATTACAGCAGCAGTGCCTCAATACGATGCGCGTGCACCATTTCTTCGCTCGGGGACCAGGCGAAGGCCGTGAATCTGCCGTCCTGTGAGGCGACCAGCGCGATCGCGTCACGCTGGTCGTGCACAAACTGTGCCGCCGACAAATGACGAGTTCCACCGAACTGCGCCGGTTCGGCAATCACCGGCCTCCCGCCCGAGATAGGCTCCGTGAGGACAATGTGGTTCACTTGCGGGGAACGCACGCGGCGGACGATCTTCGCGCCAAATGCCAGCAACTTATAATCAGCCGTAATCAGGGTAGCGCCGTCAACGGCGGTAAGCCCCGCAATTCCGTCGATGGCGCGGCCCAGTGCATCTTCCCACGGGCGGCTTGGCTTGCGCGCCGCATCTTTTCGCATTAGATCCGCAAGGCCGGAGAAGGGGGGGGCAACCGAATACGTAATAGGTTGAAGGATGGACTCGGTCCAGGCATCCGACCCCGTCGGCACCACCAGCAGCATGCCGCCGCGGCCATGCGTTCGGATCGACACCGCAAGCTGCAGCAGAACATTAACCGCCGAACCAGTGGCGAACTGTGATTCCAGGCGGAGGAGTGAAGTGAGCAGAGTAGGATAGGCGGGGCTGATCGCAGCCTGTGGATCGATGATCTTGATCTCGTCCCCTTGAAGAACGGCGATGTTGATGAACTTGCCGGATTCCTCCGAAGGGCTCTGTTTCACAACCAGCAAGCCGGGAAGGATAACTTCCAAAATCACACAGAATCCCGGCAGGTTGCGGGTAATACCCCAAACGCGCAGTTCACCGTTCTGCTGCCAAACGCCAAGATGAAGACCGGCCCGCTCAACAGCTCCAGCGAGTTTAGTCAGATCCTTGGGTTCTAACGAAAGTGGAACTTCGAAGGACATGGCATCGCCCGCTTGCCCTGGCGCCACGAACGCGAGTGAAATGCGGGGGATGTAGCCTTCCTCCCGGCGCAGACTGGTCCAGAATGCTGCATCGATCAAGGCGGCCAGTGTCTCCTCATCGGGTAGCGAGGCAACGCGCGTGGCGGAGAATTGCTCTGGCGTAGATTGAGTCGCCAAATGTTGATGAATGCGATTAGCCGCCAACCGAGCGGCGGCGTAGGTCGGCTGGATCACTGGGGAGTACCGCCGTCACGAAATTCGTCGGAACAATTCATGTACTCCTAGTTTGCGGCTCAGCGGCTGTCCTGCACAATTGGTTATTTCCAGGGTGCAAAACTTTATCTTCATCGCTGAATCTAAACGCCTTCGTACAGAGGACTTAAGGGCAAGCAACCAGCCCCACTTCGCCCGCATCCAACCATTAGCAGCGAAAAGAGGTCGCGAAAAATGAATATCAAACGTGTCATGACCGAGATAGGCATCGCAATCCTTGTTGCCGGAAGTCCTGCGATATCAGCGCCCAAAACGAATACGAGCGCTCTCACGCAGACCGTGATCACGGTACGCCCGCCGCTGAGTGACAATCGTCCGGACGGTCTGGAAGCTGCCGATCTGACGGTGCTGCGGCGTAATATTCCCGTGCCGGTTATCCGATTAGAGCGGTTGTCGGGCACCTTGGCGGACATGCAACTCTTCGTGCTGTTGGATGAGTCTTCACGGTCGTCCAGCCTCGGTGTTCAGTTGCCCGAACTGAAGACGTTCCTCAAATCCTTACCCACCACGACGCAGGTAGCAATCGGTTACATGCGAAACGGCACCTTCGGTCTGGTACAGCCATTCACGGCGGACCACGAGAAATCGGCCCATGTCTTGCGGCTCCCCACAGCGATCCCGGGTGAAAATGGCAGTCCGTACTTTGCGCTCTCGGATTTAGCGAAGCACTGGCCAGCGAAACAATCATCAAATCGGCGGGCGGTACTGATGCTGACGGACGGAGTGGATCGTTACTATGATGGGGCAGATCCTGACGACCCTTACGTCAACGCGGCGATCCACGACGCTCTCAAAGAAAACGTGATGGTTTATTCCATTTATCTTCGTGGAGCAGGTCTCTATGGCCGGAGCGCTTGGGGCACTAACGTTGCACAGTCCCGACTTGAACAAGTCAGCGAGGAAACCGGCGGCTATGCGTACTCCATGGGTTTCACCGATCCCGTAACGATTACGCCTTTCTTAAAGGATTTTCAAAATCGCCTCAATAATCAGTACCGGGTGACAGTGGAGGAGTTGAAGTCGAATGAGAAGGGCGTCCAACCGGTGAAGCTGCGAAGCGAATTGCGCGGCGTGAAGATCGAGGGTCCAACGCGCATTTATGTGCGGTAGCACGGCAAGCGCAAGGCCGCAAGCCTTGGCGGCAACCTGGCCACCGACGATTGACGGCTTTCCAACTCTTCCCGCTGGCCATTGGGAGTTTTGACGGGAGGGGGCGCGGTTCCACTGGTGCTGCGCGGCTTTTTGCCTTCTCGACGCAGACTCGGTCTGAATCGTCGACGCATGGCCAAAAAGCCTTCCGTCTAATGGTTCTCCGGTTTGGCACCGATTAAGTACTATACGATCGTTCTGATTTGATGATAGTTGCGACCGTTAGAGCTTTGAATCCCACAATGGCCTTTGATATCAATGCCTTCCGAACGATTTCCCGACCTTTCCTAAGAGGTAAGAAATGAGGATCGTCGACGCAACTTGGGAAAAGCGCAACTTAGGAGTTGCCTGTGTTGAGCTCGCCTTGGGAGCCCAAGACACGGTGGAGGAACTCGATAGCGCGTTGGCGCGCATAAGGAGCCAGTATCTGGTTGTCAAAGTACCGGCTGGCTGTTCAGATCTGATGTTCCGTATCTCGGAAGCGGGCTGCAGTTTTATAGAAGCCGTGATTCATGTAACCCGCCAAACTGCCGATTTGGAATTATCGGGAATCCAGAAAAGGCTTGCCGACAGTGTCGGCTATGCCGCGATGCAGGAAAGCGACATGGAGCGCTTGTGGGAGGAGATCAGAAGCGGGATGTACGATACCGACCGTGTCTCGCTCGACCCGCATTTCAGCAGGGAACAGGCGTCGAACCGTTATGTCGGTTGGATCAAGGATGAAATCGCCCGCGGTGCCGACGTTTACAAACTGCTCTACCAAAACCAGTCCATCGGATATTTCACGATGAAGGATCTGGGCGATGGAGTCTTTTATCCATTTCTAGCCGGGATGTATCGAAGCCACCGCACGTCCGGTTTAGGGTTCAACATCGCCTATAAGCCGATGTGCGAAATCGCCGCCCGCGGCGGCACTTCGGTGTCCACGTATATTTCTACCAACAACGACAGCGCCGTCCGCCTCCACGCGAGCCTGGGCTTCCGGTTCCATCAAATCTCGTATGTTTACGTTCGGCACAACCACTCAGCCGTGAATGAGGAGACGGAAGCAGCGTGATTCTGAGCGGCAAAAATGCGATTGTGACCGGTGCGAATCGCGGAATAGGGCGCGCGATTGTCGAAGCCTTCGCACAAGGTGGCGCCTCCATATGGGCCCACGCCAGGAAGGAAACACCGGAATTCCGGGCCAATATGCAGGAAATTGCCAGCCGCCACGGTGTCGAGATCCAGCCAATCTTTTTCGACGCGGCGGACGTCGCCGCAACGAAGGCGGCCGTAAGGGAAATCAGCGGGTCTGCTCGTCCCGTTGATGTGCTGGTGAATAATGCGGGAGTCGCGCATGGCGGACTGTTTCAGATG
>DATBAT010000233.1:0-4932 GCA_036271375.1 Terriglobales bacterium | reverse complement strand
TTGGGGCTCTGCACGATGGTATTGGCCGCCGGATTGTAAGTGGCAAATACTCCAGTGCTCGCTGCGGTGCAAGGGGCGCTTGCCGCAGAACAGGTCACCGGATTCAAATTGGATTCCACGATCTGGTGAACGCTGTGCGATCCGACGTAACCCAACGAAACGATGGTGTTATTGACCACTTCACGCTGGACTGTCAGGTTCCATTGCTCGACGTAGGGCGTGTTGTGAATGAAATAGTCCAAGCCGAAGCTCTGGCTGGGCTTGGCTGCGGTAAGCAACGCCGCATTCTCAGTGACGGTAAACGTCGGGTTCAAAGCTGTGCCCGTTTTGAACGGCGGGTTGTTGTAAGACTCGGCACCGTACTCACGAGGTCCAATGATGTTGTGGAACAGTCCGAATCCAGCGCGCACCGACGTTTTGTGATCCTTGAAAGGATCCCAGGCGATACCGATGCGTGGATCAAGGCTGTGAAGCGACGGGTTGTTGGCGAAGACGTTCGGGACGTTGGTATAGGCCGAAGATCCAGGCAACGCCGGGTTGATGAACGCGGAGGGAATCAGAATGAAATTCAGGTTGCCGTTCTTCTCCGAGATGTTGGTGCCAGGTTCGTATCGCAAGCCCAGGTTGACCGTCAGAGTCGGCAGTATTTTCCAGTCGTCCTGCATGTACATGGCAAATTGAGTTTCGCGGAAGTACCGGTAGGAGTTATCCAGCAGGTTTCCGGATGAATCCAAAAAGACGCCAGCGAAGCTTGATGGGACGGCCGCCAACAGATTTTGCAGGCTGCCAAACGACCACGCTCCGAGTCCGAGCGGCGACCACGCGTCGGACTGAACGCGCTTGGCCTCACCGCCGAATTTGAAGCTGTGTGCACCATGGTTCCAGAAGACATCATCGCCCACAGCGAATTTGTTTTGATTGAAGCGCCACGGGCCCGGAGAGCCAGCGCCTACGCTGCTGAGACCGCCGCCATAAGTGAAGCCACCATCCGAAGGCAGGGTCGCGCACTGCGCCGAAGTGTAGTAGCAGAAGATGGGAAAGCGCTGCGATCCCGGATTGCTGCGTTGAAACGGCCGCGAGAAAGCGAAGCGGGTTACGTTGAGCAAGTTCGCCGAAAAAATATGTTTTTCTTCGACCGTGCCGAACTGGTTGCGGTTGTACTCGAGGTCAGGATGCCACGGCCCGGTGATGTTGTCGTTGTTGAGGAGAGAAAAGTCTCCCAGGTAACGGGCAAAGAGGGAATCCTTGTCGGAAATGTTCCAGTCGTAGCGGCCTACGATGTAGTTCTCGCTGCCGACTTCAGGCAGAAAGAGGGTCTCTTGTCCGGTGCCGGTAGGGAGACCGTTGGAAAGAAACTCGGTTGTAGGGCGCTGAAAGAATTGGTCGAAGAACGCGAGATACGGGGCAATGGATGGGCTGACGCCTCTGTTGACGAGTGGCGTCGCAGTGCCTGCCTTGGCGCTCGAGCAGTTGCCGGGAGTTGATGCGGTAAGAAGATTACAAGGCAGCAATCCGTTGTGGGTATTCGAGTCCGGCACGGTGAAAACTTTCGCCGGAGCATACAGCTGCCGCAACCCTTCGTAGTTGGCGAAGAAAAACATTTTGTCTTTCTTGATTGGGCCGCCGAGCGCGCCGCCAAACTGATTCTTGCGGTAAGGAGCTGTCCTGCTGCCGTCGAACCAGGCGCGCGCGTCCATGGCACTGTTGCGGAAGAACTCGTAGGCGGAACCGTGAAACTGGTTTGTGCCGGATTTCGTGGCCTGGTTCACTACCGAGCCAGCGCCGCCAAACTGCGCGCTGTAGGTGTTGGTGAGAACCTGGAACTGACCGATAGCGTCCACGCCCATGTAGGTGCCAAGCGCGCCGCCCGCGGCTCCGTGCGAGTAGTAATCCTGCACGTCGCTGTCGTCCAGCACCATGGCTTGTCCGTTGGGACGGCCGCCGCCGACCGAGAAGGTGAAACCGCCACCGTAAAAGGCTCCCTGAGTGAAGGAGTTGGTGTAGACGTTCACGCCGGGCGCGAGGAGGATCAGGTTTGCCAGGCTGCGATTGTTCAGGGGCAAATCGGTGAGTTGCTTGTTATCGATCAGCGTGGAGACCTGCGCGGTGGTCGTTTCCACCTGGACGTTGTTGGCCTCGACGGTGACGGTTTGTACCGATTGGCCCACGGGGAGAGCAACGTCGACTACGCTGGCGGTTCCTACAGCGAGGCGGATGCCGGTCTTCACCACCTTCTGGAAACCGTCCTTGGTCGCATCCAAGTCGTAGGTACCGAGGATCAGTTGAGCAAACTGATAGCGGCCCTGCGAGTCGGACACGGTGTTTTGCGACACGCCGGTTCCCTTGTTGGTTACGGTAACCGCCGCTCCGGCGATAGCTGCGCCCGACGGATCAGTCACCGTTCCCTGAATTGAGGCCGAAGTGGTGGTCTGAGCGCGAACGCCCAGGCCGACAGCAGCGATCAACAGAGCGACAGCCGCTATCGCCACAAAAAAACGAAGCAAGCGGCCGTTGCGATCCGCTTTGTATTGTTTGCGCCTGAATGACATTTCATACCCTCCTGAATTTTCGCCGCTGGTACGGCCCCACCCGGACCGAGACTGCCCAGCCGCGATTGGATCCTTTGCAATTTGATACTGGAACCAAAATTTTCCTAAGAACCAACTAATGCAATTGGTCATAGACGACCTTGCCGCCAACCACCGTGAACACCGACTTCAAATTTCGAATCTCCGCATCCGGAACTTTTTTGGGATCGGCGTAATCCGCGCTGAGCACGGCCAGATCGCCCAGTTTGCCCGGCTCCATGGAACCGAGCGAATCCTGTTCGCCGAAGAACCAGCCATTGTCGGCGGTGTACAGGCGCAACGCCTCCATGCGGGTGATTTGCTGGCCATCGTTCACCATTTCGCCGGCGAGATTGCGGCCGCTGACCATGTAATAGATTCCGAGCCAGGGGTTCAGCGCGGTGACGGCAACTCCGTCAGAACCGCCGCCGGCGTGAATGCCGCTATCCAAAATCATTCGCAACGGTGGACCTGCAGCGGGCGGCGTTCCGGCGGTGCTGGCATCTTTCATGTACGACGATGTGTGAACTTCGAGTCCGGCACCCATGGACTTCAGCCGGTCGACGGTATCCTTGTCGATGTGGTAGACATGGGCCACCGACCAGTGGAGATCGGCAATCGGGGTCACCGCATTCACCTTTTCGAAGACGCCGGTGATTTCTTTATCGGTTGCGAGCTGCAGGCTGTGTTCGGAGTAGGTCCAACCCTGCTTGGCGACGAATTGCAAGGCGACTTCTTCGTTTTCTCGCATCCGCCGATCGTTGCCGCGCGGCGCTCCCGGCGGAAGCGGTGGTAAAGAAACCACTCGCTCGCCAACTCCGGAAATTTTGAACATGTCGTCGCCGAAGAGCGGGAAGGTGTTCCGCAAACGCTCCCGAAGAATGGGGATTTCCATGTTGGTGTCGACGGTGTACTGAAAAATGCGAATGCGCGCGGTGAGCTTGTTTTCCCGGTCAAGAGCCAGGGTCGAGTTGTAGACCGTCCATGGATTGAAGGTTTCCAGTCCCGGGCCGCCAACGGCGGAATCCTGCAAGTCGGGAGAGCCAGCGAGATAGTTGAAGCCCTGGTCGACGTTGGTGGTGAGGCCGAGGCTTACGGAATAAGCTTCCGCGTCCATCAGTCCGCGTTTCTCATCCTCGAAGGTCTGGGCGGTTCGCAACGCGGCGATGGTGTCACCGCCGCCGCCGGGGCCTCCCGCCGTTGTTAACGCACCGCTGGCATCGACCTTCACGCCCTTCGACTCGAAAAACCTCTTGCCGAGGGAGTTGGTCATTCCGCCGCCAGCGCCTGTTGGCGAGATGAAGACGGGGTTCCTGGGGGCCGCAGCGTCGAGTTCCGCCAGGGTGGGCATACGCTTCTCGGCCAGTTGGTGGATGCCCCAGCCGGCGGTTGCGGTGATGAACGCCCCCGATGGTGCAGTGGCCACTCGCTTCCGGATCAGGGCCTGAATGTCGGCAATACTCCAGGCGGTTTCCAGACGCACGTCGTATCCTGGGCGCAGGCCAAGGGCGATGAAGTGATCGTGGTTGTCGATCAGCCCTGGCACAACGGTTCGGCTCTTCAGGTCGATGACTTTTGTGCAGGCGTTCAATTTTTCATTGGCCACTTTGCCGATCGCAGTGAACTTCCCGTCCTGAATGGTCACTTCGCTCACGATGGAGTTTTTCGCATCCATGGTGAGAATCTTCCCGTTGACCAGTTTTACGTCACGCGACCAAGCACAGCTCGACTGCTGAGCGGTCGCGATGCCAGGAACGGACAGTACCAATGCCAGCAATGCCGTCCCGGTCACACGGGTGAGGAGTGTGTCCCGGGACCAAGCACCGCTTTCCGCTGACAGCCGCTTTTCGACCTGCGAGACCTTTTTCAACTGATTCCCGTCGTCCGTTTGGAAGTCAGACCCACGCCAAAAACACAATTCCCAAGCATCTTTGAAGGCTTTGCTATATCACCGCTTGGGGGGTGTCAAGGTGTTTCTTGGTAAATGAATTTTGGTCCGCGCAGGAATCGCAAAAAAGTCCGATATAGCTGGCATTGGGGCGTCTTTACGATTGTTTTCGGAGCGCGCAAAAGCGCGTTCCACATGATTTTTTTCGGCTTGCGAAAACCCTTACGCAATGCGCTTGACGGTCGCCTTGGATGTGCTAAGAACACCGCAGAAATGCCGCTTCTCAGCCGGAAAATGCTCCGGGGAGGAGTGGGCCATACGTAATAGCACGAGGAGCCCGAGCCCATTTGCGGACGGTGTGTGGCTCGAGCCCGGGAGAATGAAAATGAGACTTCGCAAATTTCTTTCACTCACGGCGATGGCAGTTTGCGGCTTGGCGATGATTCCCCGGGCAGTGCTGGGGCAGACGGATGTTTG
>DATBAT010000232.1:0-11361 GCA_036271375.1 Terriglobales bacterium | reverse complement strand
GATATGGTTTTCATCGGCGCGTCCAATGAGTTTGGAGAATTAGAGTCGGGAGTGACCGCCCACTGGCTGGGCGCTGTTCCGGCGGTGGTCCTGGGCGGGATCGGAACGCTGATTGTGATCGGGATCTGGGCCTGGCGGTTTCCGGAGCTCCGCCGCGCCGACCAGCTAACAGGCAAAACGTAAACCGCCGACGTAAACGTAGATGCAGGTGTCCTCACCTGCATCACCACGAACCTCGACAGTTAGGGTTTTGGTCGGGATTACCCACGAGCCCTAAAATATCGCTTCGGGCCGGGAAGGTGAGGACACCCGCCCCTACGTGGGCCGTTTCTCATTTACCTCTGATCACCGTCTTCGCCGAAACCATGTTGTCCGCGCGATCGTAGACGCGCACCACCACCACGTGCTCGCCTTCCGCCTTCGCATCTTTCGGCAGTGGCGCCTGGAAGTCATAGCTTTCGGCCTTTGAATCGGAGATCTGTCCCAGAGGCTCCGCAAACTGCCAGTCGCTGGCGTCGATGGAATACTCCGCGCGCTTGATCGCCGAAAAGCTGTCGGCGGCACGGAACGTCACATGAATCTTTCCTGCCTCGACTGACGCGGCAAGTCCGCTGATCTGGGGCGGTGTAGTGTCGATCTCGAAGCGCAAGCTTTCGCGCTCGGCGGCAAGCCCTTCGCCGGGAGCGTGAGAGGGCTGGTCGGAGGCAACCACCTTGAAGGTGTATCCGCCATCGGGCAGGAGCGAAGAGTCGAAGGAGTAATACTTGTCGCTGACGTTTTCTTTCAGCACCAGCCAGCGCGTCTCGCCGTCCCCACGGTAGTAGACGGTGTAAGTCATCTGATCGTCATTGTCGTCGTGGACCGTCCACCGAATTCCTACCGAGTCAGCGTCATGAGTGCTCGGCGGAGGAGGCTCAAACTTCGGCTGCGACGAATTGCCGCCTGGGTTTGAACTTAAAGTGATTTCAATTCCGCTGGGGCGTGGAACCGGTTGGTAGCGCACTCCGGCCTGCACAGAGACGTCATCAAAATCCGGAGCGACGTTCTTCGAAAGGTAATTCACCGTCACGCTGTCGAGATGAGGCGCGACCGAGCCGGAATGCAACACCGCCTTCCACTGCAGAAACCGTGCCGGCGGAACCGTCAAAGCAGAATCCTTTTGCAGATCAACCTTCGTCCACGGACTCCAATGGCGGTCAGGATTGTCGACGTTGCCACTGCGGGCAAACAAATCGATAGCGCCCGTACCGCGGAATTCCAACCGTCCCCAACGCGAGAAATTCTGCGCGTCGAGCACATCGCTCTCGTAACTGCCTTCGGCTGCGGGCGTGCCGCCAATCGAAAATATTTTCCCCAAGTTACTGGTCGAGGCATAGAGCCCGCCGTTGCCGGCCTTGGCGAATCCCGTGACTTGCGTCGCACTAGCATCGAGCAGGTTGATGTACTGATCTTCCGACGAGACGGCAAAAATATGGCCTTGATTTCCGGTACCAGCCAGCAGTTGTCCCTTGCCATCAAAAGCGAGACCGTAGACCAGGCTGTCGCGCGAAGACCAGAATTGCGTGGGCGATCCGTCGCTGGCGATGCGGTAGATTTCCGAGCCGCCGCTAGCGGCGGCACTGGCTCCGGGCGAGCGATTCAACACCACCGGCGAACTGGGAGTAACAATGCCGGGTGCCCCCCCTGGTGTCAGGGCAGTGGCCGTTGGAACCGCCATGATGATTGGAGTAGTCGGCGAAAGCGTCGGAGAGGTAGTCGAATGTTTTTCGCCAACTCCGGCGGCGTAAATGTTTCCAGACTTATCGATGGCCAGCGCGGTAATTTCTTTTTTGGGAGCGCTGTAGAGAACGAAGGCCTCGCCGCTCGGCGAGATGCGGTAAATAAGGCCGCTGCCGTCCGAACCGGCAATCAGATTTCCCTGGGGATCGAGCGCTAACACCCTGATGTGGGCTTCGTCGCTCTTAAAAAATACCGTCGAAGATTTACCCGTGACTTTGAAAATTTGGCCGCCATCGCCGGTGGCGACAAAAAGATTTCCGGAGGGATCGAAAGCCAGGTCCCAGATGTATTTGGTGTGAGGTTCGAAATAGACTGACGAACTCCACGGCGATGTGCTGCTTCCCTTCTCCGCAGTCTGGGCGTCAGCCGCTTTGCGCTCGATGCGGTAGACCTTGCCGTCGGGATTGGTCGCAGCGTAGAGAACTCCCGCCTTGTCGACCACCAGAGCTTGCACCTGCAATTCCTGCGGCTCGAAAATTGGCGTCGCCTTGCCATCGGCTGTTACGAGATAAACACGCGCTGGAGCACCGGCAGCCGCGAATAAATCTCCGTTAGGCGCCGCCGCAACCGCCCAGATAAAGCTGGACGGCGTCGTCACCAAGGCCTTAAACGAAGGGGCAAGTTCCATACCGCCATTGCTGCGAATAGCGACGCCGTTCGACGTTCCCTTGCTGAGTTCTTCGAAAGTGGACTGTTGCCAGGTGCGGGTTCCTTCGGCGAGGCACAGACTGCCGAGAAATATGGGAAGAATTAAGGTGAGTTTCAGCCGGCCAATAGCCAATGCATTACCTCAATAAGTTGGAGAAATTTCAGGGTACCACGGTGAGGAGAAGTTCCTTTGAGTACCTTGGTGACCGCAAAAAATGCGTCCGCTTCTGCCGGCAGCTACTTGATATTTATGGTCAAGACCTGCGCGCCCGCCACTACGAAATCCAATGGCGATGTCGAGGCTTCGTTCACCGACGACTCGGCGCGTACTACCATGTCTTGCGTGCTGCGCATGCCGTCCATCACGTTCATGATGGAAAGCGGCAGGGTCGGCATCACTTTGTCGCCGACGGTCGCTTCAGGATCAGATTCCAGCAGCGAAACATAAACCCGATTGTTCATGTGCTGCTTGTTGAGCAGCGAAATGGTTGAAGCCAGATCCATCTTCCGGGCGAACTGACCCGACCCCGGACGGAAGCGGTCGAGGGTGTCGCCATCGCTTACCAGAATGCGCAGCGGGCCTTTCGAAGCGGACGCGGGAATGTGAACCGGAATATGTTGCACCATTCCCTCTCCGCGATACGGCCGCAGCATGGCTTCGATGTTGATGGTCTCTCCCGGACGCGCTTCGGTTCCGTCAGTACGCGCGCTCTCAAGCCGCGCCCAGCGCCGTTCACGAACCAGGTCGAAATCCAGCTGAACGTTCTTGATATCCGGCACGTTGTAGGGATTGTCGTAGATGCGTCCGAAGCGGTCGCCCATCGACATCGCCGCCAAGATCGCCGCAGGCTGTCCACCCTCGGCTGGCGTAAACATGTTCTGCATCGTCACCGACGGATACCCATTCAGGTTGATGCTGCCGCTCATGTGGTAAGTGATTTCTTCGCCATACTCATTTACGCCGTGCAGCGCATTGAAGACCGTGGCCATCATGGCCACCGGGCTGAGGCGAGCGTTGTTCAGAACCTCGTAGTGAAATTCGCGGCTGGCCGGACCACCGTGAATGGTCAGCGTGACCGGAATCATCTCCGGCTTTTTGTTGAACTCGCCGAGAATACCGGTGTGACGGTCCTGCACAAAGGAGCCAACCGCCTCCGTCGCGTTCACGATCTTAAATGCGTTCAGTGGCGACGGCAGCGTAGCCAGTACCTGCGCCTTGGTCATCGGCAGCGCCACCGAGCCGAACTGCAATAACGGATGTCCGCATGCCAGCAAGTTGTTGGCGTCGACATAGGTCACCGTGCAGGTGGCAGCGATGTCCATGTCGCCGCGAACCAGAATTGCGCTTACCGCGGAGCCAGGCTCCAGGGGCTCAGGCTGCTTGGCATCGCTGACCGAACCCACACCCATCACCGGAACGATTCCCGCCGAAGCAAACTGCGGCGCAAACATCTGTACCGCGTCTTGCGAGAAGCCACTGAACACTAGAGGCGCGTCGATCGGCTTCAGATAGTTCGCGAAATTTTCGACTGGTGCGCTCAACGCTCCCGGGCCTGACATTTTTTCGGGTGCGGTCGCGACCGCTTTCACCGCAGGCGTCGGAATAATAGGATTGCGGTCCATCGCATTGATTTCGAGCATCTCGGCGATTGGGGTTACGCCGGCAATTGGCTCCTTGGAAAATTCGCCAATGCGAAACGCCAGAGCGCCCGCCAGCTTGCCGTCCAGATAGACCGGGCTGCCGCTCATGCCAGCCACCACGCCGGTGTATTCCGCTTTGGCGCCGCCGAGGCGGACCAAAATAATGTCGCCCTTGGGGCCGTTGGCGTTCTTCAGCACGCCCAGGACTTCAACGTCCATGGGCTCAGGCTTCACACCCTGAAAAACCGTGTAGGCGACGCCGTGCATGCCCGCATGGATCTCGCTGACAGCTATCGTCTTATAGGCCGAACTGGTTTGTGATTGCAGGGCGGAGGAAAGCGAAAGGCCGAACACGACGCACGAGAGAAACCACCGTCTCATGAAATATCCCCGGAAGACCTTGAAAATGGCCTACCAAAATCAATACACTTCGCGTGTTTTCACACACTTGGTGGATGCTACTGTGCCAGCGGGAGAGGAATCGCAGCGGAGCAAACATCCCAACCGCGAAGTTGTTGCGTCTATACTAGCATAGGATTTTCGCAAGGAGCCGCATGGTTCGCACCCCGGTAACGCGCTTCTCCGAAGTGCTTCGCAGTCCGTTTGTCTCTATTTTTCTATTAGTTATAGCCCTGTCGCTGGCGCTCGGGGCGCAGGACCAAACGCCTCCCAGCAACGACAACCCCAACAAACAGGAGACACCGCCGGAAGCCGGCGGGCCGCAAAACGACGTCGGACCTTACGCGATCCCCAAGAAGAAGGAAGAACCGCCCGCGCCTCCGCCGGAACGCCCTAAGAAGGTCGAAGGCATGCCTGACTATTCCATTCGGGTGGATGTGCCACTGGTTAACGTCGATGTGATGGTGACGACCAAAGAGGGCCAGTTCATCCCGGGAATGAAGAAAGACAATTTCAAGGTTTACGAAGACGGCGTTCAGCAGAACATCGTCAACTTTAACCAGTCGGAAGCGCCGATCACGGCCGTCATGCTCATTGAGTTCGCCTCGACGAACTACTACTTCATGGTCGATGCCTTGAACTCGGCTTACACTTTTGCCGGTAATCTTAAGAAGGACGACTGGGTCGCGGTCGAGTCTTACGACATGAAACCGCATATTCTGGTGGACTTCACTCAGGACAAGAGAGCAGTGATGGGCGGATTGGGAGAGTTGCGTTTCCCCGGATTCGCTGAGACGAACTTGTTCGACGCTCTATACGACACGCTGGATCGCCTGGATCGAATTGAAGGCCGCAAATACGTCATCTTGATCAGCACCGGGGTCGACACCTTCAGCAAACTGAACCTGGACCAGATTCTGAAAAAAGTTAAGACCACCAAAGACATTACGATTTTTCCGGTCAGCGTCGGCCGCGCCATTCGCGAATATATGGAAAGCCACGGGCGCGCGGCATCGCATGGCATGGGTATTCCAATTTCCAACATGGACTATCTTCAGGCCGACAATCAGCTAAACACTTTCGCCAAGATGACCGGCGGGCGGGCCTACTTTCCGCGCTTCCAGGGCGAGTTGCCCGAGATTTTCCACGACATCACTTCCGACATTCACCAGCAATATTCGCTGTCCTACCACCCTACCAACGCCAAGTTGGACGGGACGTACCGCAAGCTGAAAGTGGACGTGACCGCGCCGGATGGCGGGCATTTGAAGATCAAAGATCAGCACGGCAAGGATGTGAAATTCGAAATCATCGCCCGCGACGGGTACACCGCGAAACACACCGTCGACTAATGTACATGGACTAAGCGGTCGAGCAGAAAAACCATTCCGACCCCGAGAAAGACCACTAGGGCCATGCCCACACCCGGCTCTTGGTTGACCTCCGGCATAAGGTCAGTGGCCGCGACATAGATAGTCACCCCCGCCGAGAGCGGCAAACCGTAGCCGACCTGATGGCGGAACAGCGCCATGGTAAGCACGCCCGCCAGCGTCGCCGCCCCTAGAACCATCGAGGCTCCCCACGCAATGCCACGACTGCGTCCGCTGGCCAGCATCACTGAGGAGACAGTGAATCCCTCGGGGATTTTGTGCAAGAAGACCGCCAAAAAGATCACCCATCCCAGCCAGTTCGAGACGATGAAGCCAGAGGCAATGGCGATTCCGTCGAAGAACGTATGGATGATCAGTCCGACAAGAATCGAATAGCTCTTGTGGCTGTGAACAAATTCGTCAGCGTGGGTTTCTTCTCCGAAGTGAAAGTGCGGCGTGACCGCATGTTCGAAGAAGTGAATCAGCAGATAACCGACGAGCACCAGGAAAGCCCCGCGCTCCCCGCTAATCGCAAGACTCGTCGGCAGGACCTCGACCAACGCGGTCGCCAGCATGAAACCCGCGCCCAAAGCGACAAAATACTTAAGGTAAGAACGCTCCCAGTGCTTGTGAACGATAATCGCGCCACCGAAAATGTTGGCCGCGGCGGCGGTCAGGCCCAGAAAAATGCTGAGAACGATGGGGTGCATGCGAGCCAGAATGATAGCAGGGAGGAAATACACTCTGCCCAGACGGTTGGAAATCCAGTTTCAAGTTTTCAGTTCTTGGTTCTGAGTTAGGCTGCCGGTCGAATTGCGTGCGCCAGGCCGCTCAAGATCTTTCCGATTTCGGTCGATTTTCCGAGCAGGTATTGCAGTCTTTCTTCGGAAAGGTAATTCGGGTTTCGCGCGATAGCGATTTGTGTTTCGACTTCCGCCAATGCGCCGCGGGCGCGCCCTAGATACAGATGAAACTCTCCCGGCGAGAACCGCGCCTGTCCCTGGGCGATATTGCTGGGAATCGCGATTACCGCTCGCCGCATTTGCACCGCCAGACCGTACACTTCGTCTTTGGGGAAACACGCGGTTGCTTTGTAGGTATCCATCACATAATCCATGGCCTTTTGCCATGCGATCAAATCCCGATAAGACTGTCCCATAGGGCCTCCAGGAACAGCATGCACAAAATTAGATAGAAAGTATGTGACGGATAAACATCTAAGAACGGAGAATCAAAAACTTGAAACTAAGTTTCCTACCCGCTATGCCGAACGTGCATAACGTCGCCGTCCTGCACGATGTATTCCTTGCCCTCGAGGCGAAGCGTACCCTTCGCCCGGGCATTGGCCTCTGACCCGGCCTCCAATAGCTGGTCCCAGCGAATGGTCTCGGCGCGAATGAAGTGCTTGGAAAGATCACTATGGATGGCGCCGGCTGCGTCCTGGGCGCGGCTGTTCACCGGAATCGTCCATGCGCGGCACTCGTCTTCTCCGGCGGTGAAGAAAGAAATCAGGCCAAGCAGTCGGTAGGTACTGCGAATAAGCCGGCTCAGTCCGCTATCCGTCAATCCGTAGCTGCCGAGGAATTCCGCTGCGTCCTCGTCGCTCATTTCCGCCAGTTCTGCTTCCACTTTGCCGCAGATGGCGGTAGCTGCGGCATTCGGCTTAGCGGCCACTTCGGTGAGGCCAAACTTGGCGACGGCTTCGTCCAAATCTTTACCCAAAGTCGAACTCTCGCTTACGTTCAAGACATAGAGGATCGGCTTCTCGCTAAGGAACATGAATCCGCGCAGACGCTTCTTTTCTTCCGCCGTCATCTCCATTTCGCGCAGCGGACGTTCCGACTCGATCTGCGCCTTCGCGCGCTTGAGCAACTCAAACTCTTTTTCGAGGTCTGGCGTGCGCATTTTCTTCAAATCTTTTTCCACGCGCTCAATACGCTTTTCGATCTGCCCCAGATCGCTCACCATCATGTCGAATTCGACGTTTTTGATATCGCGGAGCGGATCGAGACTTCCCACATGAGCAATTGACGGATCGTCAAACGCCCGCAATACGTGGGCCAGCGCATCCACGTTGCGCAGATGACTGAGGAAGGCAGTCTCTTTCAACGAATCCTGGCCGATGGCGCCGACGTCCACGTACTCGACAGCAGTGTGGGTAAGCTTTTTGGGATCGTACAAAGCCGCCAGCTTATCGAGACGGTCGTCCGGAACTTTCGCCACGCCAACATGCGCTTCGCGCGGATTGGCGTAGGCCGGGGAAGAAATATCCGCCTTGGTGAGAATGCGGAATAACGAGGATTTGCCTACCTGCGGCAGGCCAATGATGCCAGTTTTCATAGGGATAATTTAGTGTTTCGAGAATAACTCAATTCCGCGGGAAACGTCACAGCGCAGCGATAGTCAGATAGACCACTACCAGTCCCATCAGCAGAATGCCACCTTCGAGGCGCGTTGACCAACCGTGCAGGGAATTGAATTCGACTCGCGCCGGATCAGTAGGCGAAACTGTATCCATATCCCCCATCGAAGCACGTAGCGTAGACATTTTCGGCGACACTCCGAACTGCGAGATCAGTGTGAGCACCAACATGGCGCAAATCAGCATGTGCCGCCAGGCCAGCGGGTTCGCAGAGGCCTGGCTCAGCCGGGAATAGATCAGCGAACTCCCCAGAAACACGACTCCCGACACCAACCCCATCCAGTGCAGCGAAGCCAGCGAGCGGTTCACCACGTTTCCTGCTAAATGGTGGGTGGGCAAAACCGAGAACGCCGTGCGCGTAACCACCCCGGCGAAGAAAATAATCCCGCCAATCCAGATGATCAGCGAAAGCAACATAAGATAACGAAGCATTCCCATGGCCGTTCCATTATGCCTGAGAACAAAAACCGCCACGGATCTTCACGGATTTCACAGATAATTCTCTAATGATTGGGACCAGTGAATATCCGCGTAATCCGTGGCAAGGGAGTTTATGATTGCTTACGTTTTGGGGATTCTTCTGGCTCTTGCCAGCGGTTGGGTACAGGTCAGGATTCATGATCTGCTGCTTACGGCGCTGATGGTACTGGCGTCCTCAATGCTGCTGGGCGCTCTCAAGCCAGAAAAACCGTGGCGTTGGGCTGTCCTGTTTCTGATCATCATTCCTGTGATGCAGCTCTCGGTGCCTTTCCTTGCCATCGAGAAACCTACCCGCGCTGAGATATTGGAGTCGGTTCTCGTCTTTCTTCCCGCCGTTGTCGGCGCCTATGGCGGTTCCGTGTTAAAAAAAGCCGTCCACGCCCTGCGCAACCAGCAATAGGTTTGAACCAAGGTGCCGGGCGGTCAAAAAGTTAACTTTTTCCACGCGTGAAACGGTTATTCTTCGGCTATGGGTGTCTCTCTGACAGTGCTGGCCAGCGGCAGCCGCGGCAATACCGCGATTGTCAGCAGTGCCAACACGCGCGTGCTGGTCGACGCCGGCATTTCCTGCCGCGAGACTTTCAAGCGCATGAAGGCCTTGGGAGAAGACCCGCATTCGCTCTGCGCCATCCTCATTACGCACGAGCATTGCGACCACATTTACGGTCTGGCGGTCATGGCCCGCAAGCTGAACATTCCTGTCTACATGACGGAAGCTACGCACCACGCCTGGGCACGTTCTTTGCGTGATGATGCCGGAGAACTACCGCAACTTGCCCGGCTCGAAATCTTCTCTTCAGGCCGCGGCTTTCAAGTTGGGGACATCGCGGTGATGCCGTTCACCATCCCGCATGACGCTGCCGACCCGGTCGGCTTCACCTTCAAAGCGGAAGGTGTCAAATTGGGCTTCGCGACTGATCTGGGATACATCCCCATCAGCATCGCCGATAACCTGCGGGGCTGTGACGTGCTGGTTATGGAATCCAATCACGATCTCGAAATGTTGCGCGGCGGTCCTTATCCGTGGTCGGTGAAGCAGCGGGTGATGAGCCGCGTCGGCCATCTTTCCAACGACGCCCTCGCGGATTTCTTCTGCGGCGATTATGATGGAAGTGCAGCGTACGTCGTGCTGGCCCATCTGTCCGAGTCGAATAACCATCCTGAGCTGGCACGAAGTGCGGCGGAAAAGGCCCTGGGTTCCCGCCGGACGCTGCTACGGAACCGAGTGCTGCTGGCGGAGCAGGCCGAGCCGCTACAGCCGATACGTCTGTAGCCACTATGAATCAGTGTGTGGATCCGGTTGTAGGCAAGATTCTGGCCGGTTGGCGCTACGACATTTCTGGACTCGCGCCAGAGATGCGGGGCGACTATGAGCACCACTTCGAAGTTTGCGAATTCTGCCAGTCGCGCCAGCGCCTGCACCGCGCCATCGACGTTTCCCTGATTTCTCTTGCTTCGGTTTCCGCCGCAGTTTTCCTGCTAGCATTCGGAGTCATCCGCCACTTTGAGCCTCGCCATACTTTTTGGCTCGAATTAGGTGCGCTAGCGGGATTCGCGTTTTCCGCCTTGATGTGGCTGGTGGTTGCGGTCGCAACGCCTGCCCCGACCGCCGTCGTCGGGGTAGCTCTGCTCGGGGCGCGCCATGTGCATGATCGTTTGCCTCCCGAAATTCGGGAGCGCCTGCCGGAAGAACTTCGCAATAAAATTGGCGGCCAGCAATAATCTGGACTCGGAGTAGAGACGCAGCTTCGCTGCGTCTTGCCTAAGCACGAACGCTGCCCGACACGTTGCCGAGCAACGTCTCTACGCCTGCATTGGATCGCCCAAGACAAATCCGCCTCTTCCGGTTAGAATTGCGTTCTTATCTATGTCGGCGCGCCGTAAAGTCATGTTGAGTTGGAGCATCCTGCAAAGCGGGCTCTGACCTGTTGTTTCCTTCCGCGCTTTCTGGTTTCTGAGTACGCCTTAATTTTCGCAAATCGTAAAACTGGAATCCCGAGCTTCACCTGCTAGAATCCGAGCGATTCTGCATCAGCCGGGTCAAAGGGCAAATATGGCAGGCTCCAACGGATCGAAATACGACGTGATCGTCATCGGCGGAGGCCACAACGGCCTGGTCAACGCGGCCTATCTGGCCCGCGCCGGTAAAAAAGTTCTGGTGCTCGAGCGCCGCTACGTTCTCGGTGGGGCTGCGGTCACCGAAGAAATTTTCCCGGGGTTCAAGTTCTCAGTCTGCTCTTACGTAGTTTCCCTGCTGCGGCCCGAGATCATTCGCGACCTCGACCTTCCTCGCCACGGACTCGAAATTCTTCCGCTCGATGGCACCTTTACGCCCATGCCCAGCGGCGATTATCTCTGGCGTGTGAACGACCACGGCAAGACGCACCGCGAGATTGCTCGCCACTCGAAGCTCGACGCCGAAGCCTACGACGAATTCGGCAAAGCCATGCAGGCCATGTGCCGCTTCGTGAAGCCGATTCTCAGCATGGTACCGCCTGATCCGAACACGCTGAACCCAAAAGAGTTGATGAAGCTGTTGTTCCTGGGCCGCCGTTTTCAGGACATGGCCAGCGGTGACAAATATAACCAGGTGCAGTTGATGACCATGAGCGCCATCGACTT
>DATBAT010000231.1:0-5348 GCA_036271375.1 Terriglobales bacterium | reverse complement strand
AACGATGGTCATCGCCGAGTTGCGGCTGGCGCTCAAGGGCGTGAGTTGGTGGTGGTATTTGGTAGCGGCCGGATTGATCGTCGGAGAGGTTGTGAGCCCAGTTTCGAGTTCGCGTTTCTGGCTGATCGCCGCGTGGATTTGGCCGCTGCTGATCTGGTCCGCGATGGGTACGCGCGAAGCACGGCAGCGAACGGCGCAGTTGGTGTTCTCTACGGCTCATCCCTTGCGGCGGCAGTTGCCAGCCTGCTGGATGGCCGGCGTGATTGTAGCGCTGGCAGCGGGCGGAGGCGCTGGACTTCGGCTGCTTCTTTCCGGGGACAAGCATGGGGCTCTCGCCTGGGCGGTCGGCGCGTTTTTCATTCCGACGTTCGCACTTGCATTTGGGGTGTGGAGCGGCAGCAGCAAATTGTTCGAGATTATTTATTTGCTGCTTTGGTATGTGGGTCCGGTGAATCAGTTGCCTGCTTTGGACTTTAGCGGCGGGAGTGCGCCGGTCTTATTTTTTGCCTCAACTCTCGTTCTTGCGGGGCTTGCACTAGTCGGACGGCGGCGACAGGTTCAGATTTAGTTTTCGCCCTGGTGCTGGCGTTTGTATTTGCTACTTACTTTCTGGTTGGCCGATCACTTTCAGATACTCAATCAGCGCCCAGCGCTCGTCATCGCTTAGCTCCGGACCAATCACACCGTTCCCCAGCGGCGCGTTTTTGAATTCGTGGCCCGCGTTGGAATTTCCCTGGACATCGTTGCGAAATTCAAATGCGCCTTCGAAGTTGGTGGTGGCAAATCCAACGTTCCTGGGATCGAACTCGCGGCTGCCCAGATAGAAAACCTTGTCGCGGCGATCAGCCGGGATGAGCATCTGGTAGAGACTCGGTACCGACCCGTTGTGCAGATAGGGTGGCGTCGCCCAGATTCCTTCGAGCAGACGCGCGCGGTAGGCGCGCGGGGCGCGCACTCCGTCATCGCGATAGCCGTTCCATTCCATTTGGTCTTTGGCAGACAGGTTCAGCTCTTTATATTTCTGCTCTGCAATCTTGTCGGTGACAACTCTTAGACCTTCTGTTCCTTTGACCGATCCCAGGTTCAAGGCTCCGGTGATGACTTCCAGCTTGGCCCAATTGTCGGCGGCAGCCGGGTCGGTGCCAATGTTCTCGACCGGAACCAGATTCGTTTTTAGAAAGCGGTGGCCATCGAGTCCGGCGGTCCAGAACTCGGATTGCACGTCCTGCATCCCCGGCGAATCGGTTGGCGGCAAGTGGCATTTTTGGCAGTGTTGTTCGTAAAGATCTTTACCCCTGGCCGCTTTGGCTCTGTCGATTGGACCGAAAATTTGTTCGGGCCACGGTGGCGGCTGCAACCCTTTCAAGGGCTCTTTGCCGCCCAGCTGGGATTCCATCTCGTGCAGGTTTTGTACATTTACCGTCGAGCGATAGAGGCCGGCTTGAACATTGGTTAGATTGACACGCGCCCTCACCCCGAGCGCCTCGCCGATGTTGCGGACCATGGGGCCTTGGATCGATCCGTTGTATTGCACCCAGTCGAGCCAACTTGCGTTCCACAACGGAGGGAAGCTTACGGGGGCATCGGCGACGCGGAGGTTCTTGTTGTCCAGTTCAGTACCGAAGACGAAATTGCCGATGCGTCCCAGGGCATCGGTGCGGCCGAAGCCGCCGGCGGTTGGGTAGATATCACCTTTGTCCGCGTAGCTCTTTTCGTCGAGACCGGCGGTGAGGACCTTCTCGAACTCTTCCTTTAATTTGGCTCGCGCCTCAGGCGTGTCGTTGTCACCGAGCACGGCCTTGGCGAAGCGGCCGAAGCGGAAAGGAACTTTTCCGGTGAAGCCGACAGCGAATCCGAGTTCGGTTTGAAATGACGAGAGGTCAATCGTCGCCGATCCGCCGTCAACGCGAACACCTTTGCCCTGGTACTCGAGTTGGCCGGTGTGGCAAGCCGCGCAGGTCAGGCCGACAACCTCCATGGGTTGTCCCGATACCGGGTCAGCCACGGTTCCCTTGGCTAGTCCAACGGGAAGCCCATCAGGATTTTGATAGTCCGCCTTGCCGGGCAGGAATCCGAAACGTGCCAGGTATTCGGTGTCATTGAAGCGTGGGACGGTGCCGAAGACTTTGAGCTTGGGCTGCTCGAGCGCCATGAACCATTTGTAGGGGAGCAGCACCGTACCTTGCGACGAGTGATAGAACCACTGGCGGCGGTCGGCCGTCCAGGTCTGGTCGGGAAAATAAACTTCCGAAACCGGTTTGTAGGCGGGCATCTTCTCACTGGGACGGGTGGTGAGTAACGTCTTCACGTCGCTGCAACCGGTCATGGCGGCCAGCAACCCGATTGTTGTCCACAGGAATTTATTTTTCATAGAGACTCCATCCTCGCACGGAGCGAGGCCGGGTGTGGGACACCTGTAGAGGGAAGGCCACCATTATGATCGCGCTGCGGAATTTTGCAAGCGTTTGAGGGCACCATCGGTTTCGGTGCCTGCGGGGATCGCAATGTCAAGGCGTGTACCCGCCGGGGAATCTGCGGACTATTCTCGGCGGGCTTGCGGTCGGCGGCCGCGCAATATCGTTTCTCCCCAGAGCAACTCGACATCAGCTCTTGACGACGTGGCTGCTCTGCGACCACTCTCCAAAACAAGCTATTCGCGGAGTTTGCGGGCTTGTAGTATCCTTCTTCGACCCATTCTGGAGGCCCCCATGTCTACAGCTAATTCCGCAATTAAACCGATTTTGGCCTGTATTTTGGTCATTGCCATCTTGTGCGTATTGCCCGCGGTGCTTTTTGCGCAGGGCTACTTCGGCACCGTGAACGGCGAGCTTACGGACGCCTCCGGCGCGGTGGTGCAAGGGGCCCGGGTCACGCTCAGCGATCAACAGAAGGGCTTCAAGTTCAATACGACCTCCGACAACGGCGGGCGCTATCTGTTTCGTTCGATTCCGCCGGGGCTGTACTCGGTGTCGGTAGACCTTGCCGGCTTCGAGAAGAGCGTTGTCCAGAATCTGAAAGTCGACGTCAACCAGAATGCCACCGCTAATTTCACGCTGAAGGTCGCCGGGGCGGCACAGACTGTCGACGTCAAGGACCAGAAGCAGGAGATTTCGACTGAAGACGCGGTCACCGGACAGGTCATCGACCGCAAATACATCGACAACCTGCCGCTGGTCGACCGCAACGTGATGAACCTTACTTATCTGTCGCCGGGCGTTACTGACATGGACGACCAGTGCCCGAATTGCGGCGCAACCAATTTTGTTTCCAACGGAAGCCGGGGAGCTTCCTCCGACATTTTGATGGATGGCGCATCCATCACCAACTTCGAGCCCAACGGCGGCGTTACCGAAGCGACTTATCAACCGTCGCCGGATGCGGTGGAAGAGTTCAAAGTGCAGCAGACCAACTTCAGCGCCGAGTTCGGGTTTTCCGGCGCATCGGTGATCAACCTGGTTACGCGCTCGGGCTCGAATGCCTGGCATGGCAGCGCCTACGAGTACCTGCGCAACCAAGTGCTTGATGCGAATGGCTGGTTCGCCAATCATTTCGGCGAACCCATCCCTCCCCTTCGCCGCAATCAGTTTGGCGGCACGGTTGGCGGTCCCATTATCAAGAACAAGACGTTCTTCTTCTTCGACTTCGATGGTACGCGCCAGAACACCATGAGCTCTTATCAGGCGGGGGTGCCGAGCGATTTGGAACGAGCCGGCAACTTTGGCGAAGTTTGCGGAGCGCAAGGAGGCGAGTTCGACTCCTCCGGCCAGTGCAGTGTGGCTGCCGGACAGATATGGGATCCTTACACCGGATTCTACGATCCGACCGCACCCGGAGCCGTGAGAACGACTTTCATTCCTTTCAACAACGTCGCCACCTACACCAGTCCGGGCAATCCCAAGCTGAATGGCACACCTTACCAGTTGGCAGCGGGGCCGGGAAACCTGATCGACCCGGTGGCGCAGACGATGATGAGCTACTTCCCCGAGCCCAATATCGACGGGGGAGACATCTACGACAATTATTTCGTTTCGGGGGCGAACAAGGGTAGCAACAATCAGTGGGACCTCAAAGTTGACCATCGCTTCAGCGAGAAGAACCTGATCAGCATCCGTTACTCGCAGCAGTGGAGCAGCGGATCGTCATACGACTGCTTCAAGAATCTCACCGACCCCTGCGCCGGCGGACCGAGCAAGTCGACCGCGCATGTCTTCTCGATCAACGATACGCATACGATCAGCCCGACGCTGTTGCTGACGACGACCTTTGGGTTTACGCGCGGGGCTTTCCGCCTCAATGCCTACAACGGGAGTGACCCTGATCCGCTGAGCACTCTGGGCCTTCCCTCCTACCTTCAGTCGAATGGATTCAACGGTGTTCCGGCCATGTATATCAACGGGGGATACTTCGCGGCCGGCCCCGACGGCAACGCCATGGGCAACGATCCCTACGGCAACTACAAGCAAGGCAAAGATACTGCCCAGCTGGGTGTGACGCTCAATAAGGTGAAAGGCGCGCACGACATCAAGTTCGGGGTTGAGGGCCGCCTGCACCAGATGAATTACATCCAGACGAATGCGCCGCTGGGCATCTTCAACTTCGATGAGCACGGCACTTCTGCCTGCCCCAACGACTTTGATACCTGCGGCGGCGACGCCATGGCCAGCTTCCTCACCGGGCAGACGGGCTCGGGTTATTACGAAATTCAGTTCGAGCCTGCGACCGAAAATTTCCAGTATGCGACTTTCGCGCAGGACAACTGGAAGACGACTAAAAAGCTAACCCTGAATATCGGATTGCGCTACGATGTCTCGCTGGCGCGCACCGACCGCCACAACCGGCAGAACTGGTTTGATCCTACCGTGGCGTCGCCGCTTCAAGTTGCGGGGCTTCCCACCCTGCATGGCGGCGAGGTATTCGCCAACGCCAACGATCGCAAGAACTATGCCACCGACTGGAAGGACTTCCAGCCCCGCTTCGGTTTCGCCTACCAGCTCACGCCGGGAACGGTGATGCGCGGCGGCTACGGCATTTACTACGGACAGTCGCGTTCGGGCGCCAGCGGCGTTGTGCCCTACGGCAGCCAGGGCTTCAACCAGTACACCAACATGATCACCTCGTACCAGAATGACGGCGCGACGCCTTATCTGCGGTTGAGCAATCCCTATCCCAATGGACTGATTCAGCCAGCGGGCAGTTCGCTGGGTCTGTTAAACGATGTGGGCTTTGGAGCCAACGGTCCTCTGCGCACCAGCTATGCCGGACAGAATCCTTATGAGCAAAGCTGGAGCTTTGGCATCGAAAGGCAGTTGCCGTGGAACGTCGTGATCAATGCGGAGTACATCGGCAAG
>DATBAT010000230.1:0-8330 GCA_036271375.1 Terriglobales bacterium | reverse complement strand
GACGGTCTTTGCAGGTCCCCGGTTCGCTTTCATCGCCATTAGCCAAAATGTATTTCGGCTTGCCGCCAGTTTCCTTGGGAACGAAGCTCCACTTCAATCCTGCCGGAAACCCAGCGCCTCCGCGGCCGCGCAGGCTCGACTTTTTCACTTCGTCGATGATCTGCTCCGGAGTCATCTGCTTGAGGGCCTTTTCCATCGCCACATAGCCCTCAGTCTTCAGATAGACATCGATGCTGCGCGAATTTGCCAGCCCGAATCTCTTGCTGATTACCGGAACTTCCGCTGCCAACCGCTCGTGCAGCGCGCCCGAGGTTACCGGGACCGGCTTGGGCTGCTTGCCAGCCTGCAACTGCTCGAGCAACTCATCCATCTTGTCGGCGTCGAGATTCTCGTAGAAGTCGTAGTTAACCTGCACAGCGGGAGCGCCGGTGCAGGCGCCCATGCACTCAACTTCTTCGAGTGAAAACGTTCCCGACTCCGAAACCTCTTTGTTGCCGATGCCCAGGCGATGCTTCACATGATCCAAAAGCTGATTCCCGCCGCGCACCATGCACGAAATGTTCGTGCACACCTGCACGTGATAGCGCCCGGCCGGCTTGCGCCGCAGCATCGAGTAATAGGCCAGCGTTTCCGTCACCTGAATAAGGTTCAGGTCGAGACGCTTGGCGATATCCTCAAGAAGCTCATCGCTGAGCGAGCCGAACTGGTCCTGCGCGTACAACATCATCGGGATCAGCGCGGACCTCTTCACCGGGTAGCGCCCGGCAAGCTGATTAAATTTTTCTTCGAGTGCTGGCGGAAGTTGCATGGTTCGCGTTAGCGGTCGACTTCTCCAAGAACGATGTCGGTGGTGCCGATGCAAGCTACCACATCGGCGATCAATCGGCCTTCACAAAGTTTGCGCAGCGTCTGCAAATTCACGAAGGATGGCGTGCGGAAGTGCACACGGTAGGGCTTCGGCGAGCCGTCGCTGGCCATAAACACGCCTAACTCTCCTCGCGGAGATTCGATGGCGCTGTAAACCTCTCCCGGCGGCGGCGCAAAGCCTTCCGTAAAAATCTTGAAATGGTAGATGAGACCTTCGATCGAAGTCTTCATCTCCTCGCGCGAGGGAGGAATGATTCCGGGCGCCTCCGCGCGGAACGGTCCGTCGGCACTGATTTTCTCCATGGCCTGCTTGACGATTTTTACGCTCTCGCGCATTTCCGCTACGCGTACCTGATATCGCGCATAGCAATCGCAGCCAGTGGAAGTCTTCACCTCAAAGTTGAACTCATCGTAACTGGAGTAGGGGAAAACCTTTCGGATGTCGTACGGTACGCCGCTGGCTCTCAGCAGCGGTCCGGAAGCTCCCAGTGCGATGGCGTCTTCCTTCGAAAGCATGCCGACACCCTTGGTGCGTGCCAGCCAGATGCGATTTTGCGTCAGCAACGTCTCGTATTCGTCGATGTGCCCCGGCATCGACTCGACGACACGCGCCACTTTGTCCAGCCAGCCCGGCGGCGGCTCCAGCGCCAACCCACCGATGCGGAAGAAGCTGGTCATCATCCGCTGGCCGGAAACGTACTCGTAAATCTTCATGATCTCTTCGCGCTCGCGGAAGCTATACAGGAACACCGACATAGCGCCCAGGTCGATGGCGTGCGTTCCCAGCCACACAAGATGCGAAGTGATGCGGGTCAACTCCGTGAGCAACACGCGGATATACTGCGCGCGCTTCGGAACTTCCAATCCAATAAGCTTTTCCGCCGCCAGGCAATATCCCAGGTTATTCGAGAGCGGCGCGAGATAATCGATGCGGTCGGTCAGCGTGATGACTTGCGAATAAGTCTTTGATTCACAGGACTTTTCAATGCCGGTATGCAGGTAGCCGATTTGCGGATCGGCCTTCATTACGATTTCGCCGTCAAGCTCCAGCACCACGCGCAGCACTCCGTGCGTCGAGGGATGCTGCGGACCCATATTGAGGACCATCGACGGCGATGCGCCGGCGGCCGTCTCTATCGTCGTGGTCGAATGCGTAACGCTCATCAGCGGAATCCCTCGGTTGGATAATCCTTGCGCAAAGGATGTCCTTCCCATTCATCCGGCATCACGATACGCCGCAGGTTTGGATGACCCTCGAACCGGATGCCGAAAAGATCGAAATTCTCGCGTTCGTGCCAGTCCGCCGTGGGCCAGATGGCAAACACCGACGGAAGCACCGGATCGCTTCCCGCCAGCTTCACTTTCAGCCGCAGGCGTTGCGCCAAATCGATTGAAAGCAGCTGGTAATTCACTTCAAACCGAGGCTCCAGAGGGAAACGGTCGACGCTGGTAATGTCCGACAGGAAAGAGAACTTCAGGGTCGGTTCGGTAGCCAGGAACTGTGCCACGGCGAACAGGTGTTCGGGCGGCAGCACAATCGTGGTTTCGCCTTTAGCTTCAATGACTTGCGCGACCGACTGGGCATCCCACTCCTGCAGCTTACGCACTGCGGAGATCGTTTGGGTTTCCTGTGATGGCACTCTTTATTCGTCCGATTCTGGCGGGGCGATTAGCGGTCCCAATCGAGCGCGCCCTTTTTCCAGAGGAAAATGTAACCAACCAAGAGAATTGCGATATAGAGCAGCATTTCCACGAACCCAAATAATTTCAGGTCGTGATAAACGAGTGCCCACGGATAGAGAAATATGGCTTCTATGTCGAACAAAAGGAAGATAAGACCCACCAGGTAGAAATGAACAGAAAACGGCTGCCGCGCGTCGCCGATCGGGGTCATACCGCATTCGTACGGAAGATCTTTTGCCCGGGAATGCGTGTGCCGACCCACCAAAGTGGACGCCAGGACCAGCACGCCGGCTAGTCCAGCGGACAGTATAAACATGAGCAAAATTCCGCCGTAGCTATCGAGGTAGGCGCTGTCCATGGTCGATGCGCTGCTATAATAACTTCCGGCCGCACAACGGTCAAATGAACTTCCAAGAAATTATGCTGTGGCGAGTACCATCTCGGTCGTGGTTCGGGATTCTTTCTTCGACCGCGCCCTGACCAACGGATACCCTCGGCGATGAGTTCGGGATTCAATACCGACGTCCAGGTTAACGGCCGCGTATTCCACGTTCAGACGGAGGATCGCGGTCCCGAATGCTTTGTCATCGACACCGCCCTGTACCAGGGCGGTCAGGTTCTCTACCGTCACAGCGTGAACTACGAGCATTTCGCGAAATCTCCAGAATTCAATGCCCCGGATCTGCGTGAGCGAGTCGAAGAACAGCACCGCTGTGTGATTGAGGACCTGCAAATGGGCGTCCTCGATGCTGAAATAGCCGCAGGACTCGAAAAGGCCTCTCGTCCCTCTGGCATTCAGGTGCAGCTCGTCAACACAAAATCCTGGCTTTCCTCCGGTGAGGTCTTCCTGGAGCTTGAAACCGTTCGGCGCCGCGATCTGTCGCCGGAGGCCGGCGTTCAGGTGGAAGTCACCATCGAAGGCTCCGGGCCGCACACGACCTACCGGGGCCAAAGCGATGATTGCGGCCGCGTTTTGCTGCGCTTTCCCCTGGCCACAGCAGGCAAAGACGATCTCACTTTGGTGATTAGAGCCAGCCATGAGTCCGGTCGAGACGAAATCCGTTTCGGCCTGCGCCCTAAAACGAAAGCTCCGCAGGCTGGCGCAACCCGGTGACAGTGGTAATCAATGGCGAGAACAGCGATATTCCCGACGGCCTGAACGTCGCCGCCCTGGTCGAGCATCTGGGAATGCGCCTCGATCGTGTTGCTCTCGAACGCAACCGCGACATTCTTCCGCGGTCACAGTGGCGGGAAACATCCGTGCAGCCAAACGACAACTTTGAAATCGTCCACTTGGTCGGCGGCGGGTAACCGCTCAATCCCGTCCGAATCGCTATTTAAGCTGTTATCCCGAGAAAACTACTGATCGCGGCGAAGCTGGCGAGCCAGCTCGCCGGCCGAAACTTCCTAGTACGCCCGGGTCTTGACCGCCATTGTATTCTCCCCCCATGAGCAAGATGCTCAGTGGCGAGGTTGGCAGCGGAAGTCGCATAGAAAGCGACTGCAGCGGAAAAATGCCCCTCGCGAATGCGAAAAATCTCACGGAATTGCCCGATACCCGCCCTTCCAGAACCAAAAATCGCACGTTTTTGACATTGGCAGTTCCAGGCAATTTTGCTCGGGTTTCGGTGCACCATGTTCCTCTGCCGGTCAATTCTGAGCGGCTTCCTGCACAACGAGCGCCCGGCGCAAAAAACGCAACTCACGCCTTTCCCAACGAGTGTCTTGTTCCCCGGAGCGATCCAATCGACGGTTGCTTGGCTCAGCGTCGGCCCGAGTAGGGCCGCAGAGAAATGTGGAGGGATCTGCTTCCATCAAGTATCTAAAGATCGGCCAGGAGGTGGCCGAGCTTGTCTTTCTTCGTCCGTAGATACCTGCGGGAATGGTGGCTGGTTCGCGGACGGCAGGGAATCCGTTCCACCACCCGGATGCCGGACTCCTCTAACTGCTGCACTTTGTCCGGATTGTTTGAAAGCAATCGCACGGATTTCACGTCCAGCGCTTTCAGCGCCTCTGCCGCAAACTCGTAATCGCGCGTATCCGCTTCAAATCCAAGTTCGCGGTTCGCTTCCACGGTGTCGAGTCCGCCATCCTGCAGTTCATAGGCTTTCAACTTATTGAGCAGCCCGATTCCGCGCCCTTCTTGCGGTAGATACAACACGATACCCGCCGGTTCCTTGGCAATCTTCTTGAGCGAAAGCTCCAGTTGTGCCCGGCAATCGCAGCGTTGCGATGTAAAAACGTCGCCTGTCAGGCATTGCGAGTGGACACGCACCAGCGGCGCCTTTTTGGAAATGCGCCCGTGCTGGATGGCTACCGCTTCTTCGCCCTTACCGCCCTCGATCCCAAAGATCTTGAATCGTCCGAACGTCGTGGGTAATTCGGCGCGGGCAACTACCCGCGCTTTGCCATTACGATTTTTCGCAGCCATGTGAATCTGCAAGTATAGCAGCGTTCGGAAGGCTGAGTTACTTGCCTGACTCGAGAGCCGGTGAGATAAGCAAAAAAGTGTTTCAAGCGAGTTTGTTGGCACGGTAAACAACGTACGTGAAGGTGCCGTGCAACCACGCTTCATTCGTCACATCGTTCCGCTTGCTGTCTAACGACTCGCTGAGTATATGCGCGTATTGGCCGCCACATCGGCGCATCTCCTGTTCCAACCTCAGTGCGGCGTTGGACATCAGATTCGCGTAGCACTCATCCCAAATCTCATCCCGGTGGGCCAGCGTTCCCGGTACATGGACGCTGTTGGCTTCGAGCGTGTGTTCGCCAATCGGTTCAGCACTGAGCGGCGGTAATTCGCGATGCCAATAGATCACCTTCTCTTCGATTCCGATCATGTCAGTTGGCCTTTTCGTCCATGTGGAGTTCCTTCCCACCGGCGACAACAAGCTTGCGCATGAATCCCACAGGCGCTCCATTTTTCGCGGCCCAAACCGTGATGGTGATCTGATCGCCAGTCTTTAGCGAATCTTTACTCCAGCCGAGTCGCGCCAGCTTTCCGGGACTTAATGTCTCTACCGACCAGTGCACCACCTCGCCTTTGTTGCTCTTCACGTCGTAGTAGATCTGTACGTGCGGATTGCCCCAATTGAACTCAGTGACCGTCCCGGTCATGGTCACCGGATGGGCATCGTCATATGCCGCCGTGCCGTGGTGCGCCCAGGTGAACGTTGGGGCAAGGAGCACCAGCGCCAGAACTGTCAAAACCCATCCTCGCACCATCGTTTTCATTGTTTCAGGCTCCGGCTAAACTCTGTGATAACAAGGCGAGTCTAGTGTTTCGGTTCCGGGAGCGAAGTGCTGGCCGCTACATGCCCTGGTGATTCATGTCACCTCCAGCTCAAATTTCTCCTGCCGCAGCCGAACAAGACCTTGCTTTACAACCAAGTGTGCATTGGCTAACGTAACCGCAGAGACCCACGAACACAGCGAGCGGCATGGAACCTCTTTCCAGCGGGCGCGAACTCATCTTTACTTTGGTTCTGAAGGTTGGCTGGGCAGCCGCCTTAGCGGCGCTGCTGGTCCGTTTCCGCTCGTTTCGCCGGCTCTTGTTCATCGAGAACCGCGACTCCGATCAAAAAGTGAAGCTCATCCTGTTCCTGGTGCCTCCGCTGGCTATTGGCATCATGCTGCGTATCTTTGGCGGCTACCGCTTTTTCGACCTGATGCTCGAAGGTTCTTTCTTAATGGGTTTGATCGGCGGGCAGGTCGTTGGACTTCTCGGCGGCTCGCTGATTAGCCTTCCCGCGTTCGGCAATCACGAGTGGCTATCAAGCCCCATGGCCGCTTTGGTGGGGCTGTTGGCTGGTGTGGTGCGCGAGATTATCCCGGAAAAAGAAGACGTGTGGCATTTTGGTCCGTTCCTTTTTCTGAACATTCCCCAGTGGCTCTGGCGGGTCGCGCGCCACCAAAAGGGAAACTGGGCGATGCTCCCTCTGTTCACGCTGGCCGCCTTCGAAGTTGCCTGGATCGAGTTAGCCAATCTTGTCCCACCGCGCTGGCTTTTTCCGATTCAGCCTGCCAATTGGGGCTATATGGCTTTGGTCGTTCTTTCTTCCGTCATGTGCGTGGCCATGGCCGTGAAGATCTGGAACAACACCCGCATCGAAATGAACCTCGAGCAGAACCAGCAACTTCTACTGAAAGCGCGCATGGACGCGCTCACCAGCCAGATCAATCCCCACTTTCTCTTCAACACTCTCAATACTGTCTCTTCGCTGATTCGCTTCGATCCGGACATGGCGCGCGGCGTCGTATTGAAGCTCTCGAACATCCTGCGCCGCTTGTTGCGCAAACACGAGACGTTCGTACCCCTGCGCGAAGAACTCGAGTTCATCGACGACTATCTGGATATCGAAGTGATTCGCTTCGGCCGCGACAAACTGCAAATCTTCAAGGAAATTGACGACGAGGCTCGCGAAACCTTCGTTCCCAGCATGTTGCTGCAACCCATCATCGAGAATTCCATCAAGCACGGCATTGCTCCGCGCCTCGAAGGTGGGGAAATTCATATCCGGTCCGTCATGAGCAACGGGCGATTGCTCGTCGAAATCGATGATAACGGCATGGGGATTCCGCCTGAGCGCCTGATCGACGTCTACGGCGGCGGTATCGGCATCAGCAACGTGCATGCCCGCTTGCGGTTGCTCTATGGCGATCAGTTCAAGATGGACATCCGCAGCGAAGAGGGGCAGGGCACTCAGATACGCATCGAGATTCCCGCCCTCTCTGCTGCAACACCCTCGCTCATATGAATCGTTGGCAGGCCCACTCGCTTTCAGTCCTGCGGGGATACCACTACGTCTTTTCTTGCCTACAGACTTTTCGGGATGGCTCCTGAGAGGCCCCACTGCGACTCTGAAAGCCGACTGTGGTTCTCTGAAATTTCTATCCTGGCTTTGTGAGTTCCCTTGGATCTTCGCGAGTCGAACGCGCGTATTTCTACTCTTTCTTGGGCGCCGTCAAGGCTTCTTGGCGAAAGGCCGTTCTTGGGATTGATTCGGGCGATTTGGGATGATCTCATCAACGACCATTGCGTCGATTTAGCGGCGCAGATGTCCTTTTACTTTTCGCTCTCCCTCTTTCCCTTCTTCATCGTCACCGCCGCCTTCGTTGGTTGGCTTCCTTCAACAACCATGTGGCACAACCTCGCGCAATGGATGACCAACTATCTCCCTCCCCAAGTCCGCACCATGGTTTTTGTCGCCATCCTGGACCTCACTCGAAATTCCCTCCCTTTTCTTTCCGTCGGACTGGTGATCACCTTGTGGACCGCTTCCTCTGGCTGGGTCAGCCTGATGGAATCGTTGACCATTGCTTACGGTGGCCAGGACCATCGCAGTTTCTGGCGAAAGCGTTTGATTGCCATTTTTGCCACCATCGTCGGCGCGGTGTTTTTTGTACTGAGTTTTTCTTTGATGACTCTGGGACACTGGATCGCCGGTTTCATTTCCGTCCACACCGGCGATATCGTTCGTTTCAATTTGCCTTGGGAATTTGGCCGGTGGCTGGCTAGCGTTCTCTTAATGGTGCTTGGTCTCGACTTGATGAACTATTTCCTCCCCGACTTGAGCAGGCCATGGCATTGGATGACGCCCGGGACCGCTTTCATAGTGGTCACGATGGTAGTGGGTTCCGCCGTGTTTAATTTTTATCTCCGCCACTTCGGGAGTTATCCGAGGTTCTATGGCGCCATGGCAGGTTTCATCATCTTGATGACCTGGATATATCTCGGCAGCCTGATCCTCCTCATTGGCGCGGAGACCGACGGCATTCTC
>DATBAT010000229.1:0-4352 GCA_036271375.1 Terriglobales bacterium | reverse complement strand
CTCAGGAGCTTGCGCAGCTTACGTGCCGTCTTGACGATTTGCTCGGCGTCCAGTGCCACAGTCGTGTCTCTGCCCGAAGAATAGATGTGTGGCAATAACGCGCGGTTCGCAGCGCTCAGAGAAAAAGTCGCGTGGACCGCGCTTTTCGGGCGAAGCCCTAGTGACCTACCCCAAACAACGGATTGACTAGCCTCCATTCGAAGGCCCCACTATAGGAATTGCCGGACACGCGTTCCTGGAAAATCGGGCGGATCGGCCGCTCCCAAGGAGAGCTTCCCATGCCAGAGAGTCTCGTCACAAAATGCGCGCATCCCTCATGTCGTTGCAGTGTCGAAACCGAGGAACCCTTTTGCAGCGCAGCATGTGCTGAAATGAAGGACCAGCCGCACGCGGAATGCCCCTGTGGGCATCCCGAATGCATCGGAGCCGACCTGGCCGTGGTAGAGGAAGAGGAAGAGCTAGAGCTGCCGACAACGGAGTCGTGAGAACTGGGACAGGCGCTAAACCTATCGTTTCGGTGTTGGCCTGGTTCGCGGCGCGCACTAAGTTTCCTCCTAGACGGCAATCTGCAAAGCGAGCCACGCTCTCAAGTTGCTAGATTCGTAGAACCCACTCGCGATGAAATACCGACCAGAGATGCCCCGCAACTCCGTCTGCACAACCAACCGATGGCCCAAAACGCTTGTTTGGCTTGATCACGACGCGAATCGCCTTGCAACTCTGACCGGTCGAGTCTTCGACCGGAGAACATTTTTCGAGATATGAAGCCAAAACAATCCGAAAGACACCCTGGCAACCTAGCCCGGTCGCACGAAAACGAATTGCCATCCCGGCTTGCGGCTGCGTCCCTCGCCGCAGCTGGATCTCTGTGGGGCACCGGTTTCTTCTTTGGAAAGATCGCCTTTCGGGAAATGTCCGTTACCGAAAATGTCGCCTTCCGCTTCGTTTTTGGCTCGATGGTTCTCCTACCCTTTCTGCTAAAAAACTGGAAACCGTTTCGCGGGCAAGAACTGGGCATGTTGCTGCTCGCCGGTATCGTTGGAGTTCCCGTCCAGTTCCTCGTTCAGTTCAAGGGCCTGCAACTGACGACTGTTTCTCACGCTTCGTTGATCGTCGCTACATTACCTATGTTGTTGGCTCTGGGCTCGGCCGCGTACCTGCGCGAGCGACTCGCCGGCATGGAATGGGCAACTCTTCTTTTGTCGGCCCTTGGCGCGGTTCTCATTGCCCTATCCAACCGACCCTCGGCAAGCGAACCACAGGGCACGACGCGCGGCGACCTGTTCGTACTCATTTCATTATTGGCTGCGGTGGTGATGATTCTTTCTACCAAACGCCTCGTCGACCGGCACGATTCACTCCAGGTCACGGCGGCAATGATTATGGTCGGCACTGTTTTTCTGCTGGTCTTGGCCGAGCTCTGGCAGCCATTGCGATTTCATTTTTCTCCAACAACGTGGTTGGCGGTTGGCGCGCAAGGCGTCTTGGCGACCGCGGGCGCTTATCTCTTCTGGAATTGGGGACTGGCGAGGATGCCGGCGTCGCGGTCTGGCGTCTTTCTCAATTTGGAACCTGTGGTCGGCACACTCTTGGGATTATTCCTCCTGCGTGAGCGGCTGGGACCAATGGCGGTACTCGGTGGAATCATGATTCTCGGGTCCGCCATCTATTTCACTCGACGGCCTGCTGCATGATCCCTGAGGCCTCTGAACAGTCAATCCGCCGCCAGCATCAACGATCACGATCAATTCGCGTGAGCGGAAGCGTCGAGGAATTCCTGAACCACGTCGCCCACGGTCGTTCCTCCACGGTTATTCAGGATGAACGCGGTCGTTGTGAAGGTGCAGCGATTCTAGCGGGATCCTATTCGAGTCCTAACGCGATCGCGCAATGACCCGCCCAACCTAGACCATCGGTCGGCATGAACCGCCACTGTTTGCGCTACCAGTCTTCGCTATCGGTGCGAAATCCAAAGGCAGTAAGCAATGTCGTTGGAACATATTTTTCAGCCTTGTTTCTGCGGACCCATTCTCTTAAATCCGTTGAAGTTTCGTACTCTGCCGGCGAGATTCCAAGACTGCGGACGATTTCTTCAAACGAGGTGGGGAAGGCACGTGGAGGAACCATTGCCTCAGGCTTTGTAAAATTCGGGTTTCCGCGGCGCAGCGACATTCCAAATTCAGGTTCGCAAGTGAATTGTAGGGACTATGCGCGGGACATTGTGGTCTGCCAAGGATTTCTACTGGTCCTCTGCTCACCAGTTTCGCAACAGCTTGCCGAAGCTGTCTCTACGCGGCTAAGTGCTCCCAGAAGAGAGTCCGGCAATCATAGTGACTGGGGCGACGAGACCAGAGCTCAGGAACGGATGTAAGCAAGACTGGCAGCTACGCATTCTGCTAACCCTTTCCCCGTGACTTCCGCACCAGAGTTGAACTGACTTTCCAGCAGCTCTTTTCCCCTCGGTTTAAACCCCCTCATTCCCTCGTACCAAACCAATCGCAGAGACGGCCCTTCCGCCGTCAAGGGTAAAGCTGACGCCAGCCAGAAACCGGCTGCCCTGTGACTGCTCGGGCCGCTCTGCCCAACAGCTCTCCATTACGAGGGAATGAAGTTTTTTAAACGCTCGTAAAGGAGAACAAAGACAATGCGGAACACCGAGAAGCAGGACATCTACAGCCGGATCACGGACCAAATCATCGGCCAGCTTGAAAAGGGCGTGAGGCCCTGGGTTAAGCCGTGGAATGCCGATCATGCGGCAGGACGGATTACGCGTCCCTTGCGCCACAACGGGAAGCCCTACAGCGGAATCAACGTTCTCTCTCTGTGGGCGAGTGCCATGGCTCAGAATTTTGCCGCTCCCATCTGGATGACGTTCAAACAGGCATTGGAATTCGACGCCTGTGTCCGCAAGGGCGAGAAGGGCTCGCTCGTCGTCTACGCGGATCGCATCACCCGAAAAGAAACGGACGAAGCCACCGGCGATGAAATCGACCGGGAAATCCCATTTCTCAAGAGCTACACGGTTTTCAACGTCGAGCAGATCGAGGGCTTGCCGGAAATCTTTCACGCGAAACCCGCACCGGCGCTCGACCCAGTCGCCCGCATCGGTCGCGCGGAAAAGTTCTTCGCAGCCTCAGGAGCAACCATCCGACACGGCGGAAATCGAGCTTTTTACAGCCTGGCCGCCGATGCGATTCAGATGCCGGTATTCGAGAATTTCCAGGACGCCGACAGCTATTATGCGACCCTTGCTCATGAACTCACGCATTGGACAGGCAGCAAGACTCGCCTCGACCGGGACTTTGGCGGACACCGTTTCGGAAGCGAAGGTTATGCCGTGGAGGAACTGGTTGCCGAACTCGGCGCTGCTTTTCTTTGCGCCGATCTTGAGCTTTCGCTTAAACCCCGCGAGGATCATGCCTCCTATATCGCTACCTGGCTGAAGGTGCTGGCTGCCGACAACCGAGCCGTATTCACCGCCGCCGCTCATGCGCAACGCGCTGCTGAATTCATCCGTCGTGCAGCTACAGAAATCGCCGCGAAGGATTACGCGACGAGCGCGGCATAAGCAAAAACATCTAGTGTAGTGCGTCACTAATGGGAACGTTTATCATCTTTGGCGCCGCTACAAAGGAACGACCAGCCTTGGATACGGCGTACGGCGAATGGAGGATCTGAATGTCCAACGAAGTGGAATTTCTCAAACTCGTTTATGACCGGTTCAACGCCCATAATATGGAGACTGTGCTCGCAGCCATGCACCACGACGTCATGTGGGCTAATGGAATGGAAGGCGGCCACGTCCGTGGACGGGATGGCGTGCGCAGTTATTGGACGCGTCAGTGGGCGATGATCGATCCGCATGTTGCACCCGTCGCGTTCTCCACCGGCTCCGATGGGGAAGTCTTCGTCGAAGTTCACCAAATCGTGCGTAATCTTCAGGGCGACGTACTGGTGGATCAGATGGTCGGTCATATTTTTCGGATCGAGGACGGGTTGGTCAAGCGCTTCGATATCCGTGGGTCGTAAGGCGAAAGTATTGCTCAGTCGTTCAGCCAGACTGGACTGGCCCAGAGGCCGATGTCTGGGAGAAAGCGAAACGCGCCCGCTGCACCTCAATAAAGGTCAATCTCCAAGCGGCAGCTCTGGATGCCAACGGCACAGCTATCGGAAGCATCGGTCTCATTGGGTTTGCGGATCTCGTCTGGAAGTTTTTGCCCACGTGAAATGCGGTTCTCGTGCTTTTCGCCGCCATACTGGTTTGGTTGCTCCTGTCGACGACAATTTGGCAGCTTCGCAAGAAATGTAGATGGCACTAATCATGGGCCCGAAACTGTCGGTGGATAAATTAG
>DATBAT010000228.1:0-4949 GCA_036271375.1 Terriglobales bacterium | reverse complement strand
TTCGGTTTCGAGGACCGCGCCTTCAATGCGCGATTTGCTGAGCGGTTCCTGCACGTCGATGAGGCCGGAGAATTCGAAGTGTCCACCGGCGCGGCGGAATTCGCGGATTTCCGCAGTCAGCTGATGTTGGGTTTCGATCCACCGGCGATCGGTGTCCGGTTCCAGCGCTGCGACTTTGGCTCGACCCAGCGGAGAGCCGCAATAGCCACGCAGCAGATCGCGGAAGATCGCGAATTCCAGGACCTTCGCGCTGCTGTAGGACATTGCCATTTGGTTATCGTACAAGAACGGCACTTAGCATTCAGCACTTGGCATTTAGCCGGGTTGAGGTCTATCTCGATGCTAGAATTTGCCATGGCGTTCCCGGTAACCCGGTTGCGGAGGCTTCGACGGACCGAGGCTTTGCGTTCTTTTGTGCGCGAGACCCGGCTCACGCCGGAGTCGTTGGTTTATCCGTTATTTGTTTGTCCTGGCGAGGGCGTACGCAAGGTAGTCGGCTCAATGCCGGGCGTTTTCAATTTGTCCGTGGACGAGGCCGTCAAAGAGGCACGCGAGACTTTTGGGCTGGGCGTTCCGGCGGTGATCCTGTTTGGGCTACCCGCGAAGAAAGATGAAGTGGGCAGTGGCGCGTACGCGGAAGACGGAATTGTTCAGACTGCGACGCGAGCGATTAAGAGAGAAGTTCCCGGATTGCTGATTCTGGGCGATGTGTGTCTGTGCGAATTTACTTCGCACGGACACTGCGGAGTGATTTCCAAAGAAGAAATCGTCAACGATGCATCGCTTGAGTTGCTGGCGAAGATGTCGGTGTCCTTGGCGAAGGCTGGTGTCGACATCATTGCGCCTTCCGACATGATGGACGGGCGGGTGGGCGCAATCCGCAAGGCTTTGGATGCAGTGAATTTACCAGACACGCCAATCCTTTCTTATGCGGCGAAATTTGCTTCAGGTTTTTATGGGCCGTTTCGTGAAGCGGCGGATTCGGCTCCGCAGTTCGGCGACCGCAAGTCTTACCAGATGGACGGCGCAAACGTGCGAGAGGCGATGCGCGAGATTGAACTCGATGTGGAAGAAGGCGCCGACATGATCATGGTGAAGCCGGCGATGCCTTATCTGGATGTGATCGCGGCGGCGCGCGAGCGCTTTGATTTGCCACTCGCGGCTTACCAAGTGTCGGGTGAGTTCGCGATGATCGAGGCGGCGGCGCGCAATGGCTGGATCGACCGGGAACGCGTCATGATGGAAAGCCTGATGTCGATTCGCCGGGCAGGAGCGAGCATCATCCTCACTTATTACGCTAAAGAGGTTGCGCGGCTACTGGCCTAGACTTCCGTTTCCCCGCAAAATTCACTTCCCGTTTACAATCATCTGCATCGATTCTTCCCTACTATGCCTATCCGCTCGATGACGGGCTTTGCGCAGGTGAAGGGCCAGGTAACGCCTGAGCTTGGGTTCACATTGTCTTTGAAGTCGGTGAACCATCGTTTTCTTGATCTGCACTTTCGCCTGCCTGCGGATAGCGATTCTCTGGAAATGAAGTTGCGCCGCCTGCTGAAAGAGAAATTGTCGCGCGGCCATGTTGAGATTTCGTTGAATCTGAACCGCGGAAGCGGGGATGGATTCGCACTGAACAAAGAACTAGTGGGGAGCTATATTCAGGCGTTTCGCGCAGCGGCAGCGGAATTCAGTTTAGCGACTGAACCTGACCTGAATGCCATGTTGCGAATTCCGGGAGCGCTTGAAGCGGGGACGATGCCCGCCGATGGTGCGCTGGAAGATGCAGTGGTGAAGAAAGCGGACGAGGCGTTACTCAAGCTGAACCAGATGCGCGAGGAAGAAGGACGCGGCACGGAGAAGGAATTGCGGGAACGCATGGCACAGGTGCAGATTGCGCAGAAGGGCGTGGAGAAGCATCGCCAGACGGTGTTACAGAGTTATACGGAAAAACTACGCGCGCGCTTACAGGAATTGATCGGGGCGCAGGTGGATTCAGAACGGATTCTGCAAGAGGCGGCGCTGCTGGTGAATCGCAGCGACATCCAGGAAGAACTGGTGCGGTTGGATACGCACGTCAAGCATTTCCTCGGCATGCTGGGGGAGAGCGGCGAAGTAGGCAAAAAACTCGACTTCCTGTTACAGGAGATGAATCGCGAGGCCAACACGTTGTTGTCGAAAACCTCCGGGCTGGCGGGAGAGGCGTTGAACATTACCGAGATGGGGTTGACGATTAAATCTGAACTTGAGAAGGCGCGGGAACAGGTGCAGAACCTCGAATGAGCGTGTTCATTATTTCGGCGCCATCGGGCTCCGGGAAGTCCACGCTGGTGAACGAGATTTTGAAGATCGTTCCCGGGCTGGAGTTCTCCATCTCCTATACGACGCGCGAGCCGCGGGGCAGCGAGCAGAACGGACGCGAGTATTTCTTTGTTACGCGCGAGCAGTTTGAAGAAATGCTCAGAACCGATGAATTTCTGGAACATGCCGATGTATTCGGAAACTACTATGGGACAGCGCGGCAGTTCCTGCGCGACGCGGAGGAGCATGCCAAGGATTTGCTGCTCGATATCGATGTGCAGGGTGCACAACAGATCAAGCAGAAGCTGCCGCAGGCGGTAAGTATTTTTGTGCTGCCGCCCGACCGGACGACGCTTGAGAAGCGCCTGCGCAGCCGCAGTCTGGATGCGGAAAAAGTGATCCAGCGGCGGCTGGTTACGGCCACCCGTGAGATTGAGAATTACTCCAAATACGACTATATTTTGGTGAACGATCGTCTGGATGAATCGACCGAAGCGCTAAAGTCTATTTTGCTGACGGAACGCAAAAGACATTCGGGGAGCGGGAGTTTCGCCGACGGCGACCCGATGCTGGCCAAGGCTGAGAGTTGCCGGTTGGGCAATATTCAGGAGCGGCTGCGGCCGATCTTAGATTCATTTCGCAACAGCAGTAGCGCCGCCGGATAAAGTGTCGACGCTGGGAGACGACAATGAAGTTGATCGACGGATTTGACAGCAACTACCGTTACATCCTGGTAGCGGCGAGGCGGGCGCGGCAGTTGCAGAGTGGCGCACCGCCAATCATCGAGACTCCTTCCCGAAAGCCTTGCCGCATCGCGCAAGACGAAATCAAAGCTGGCAAAGTGAAGTGGATTATTCCTGAGCTGCCGAAGCCTCCGGTGGAAGCAGTCGAGGAGATTCTCGACAAGGCGGTTGGGCAAGACAGTTAGCGGTATCCTTCCTTTGGGTGGCCACTCCATGAAAATCGCCCTCGGCGTCAGCGGCGGAATTGCAGCTTATAAGGCGGCGGAAATTGTGCGCCTGCTGCAGGATCGCGGGGTCCGCGTTCAGGTCATCATGACCAAGGCGGCGCAGGAATTTATTCGTCCATTGACGTTTGCGGCTTTGTCTGGGGAGAAAGTAATTACCGACATTTTTGCAGTGGGCGACGACAATGCGCCGAACATCGAGTCGGCTGTCGAACATATCGCGGTCGCGCAAAGCATCGATGCTCTGCTGGTGGCTCCGGCAACAGCGGATGTCGTGGCCAAATTTGCCCAAGGCATTGCCAACGATTTCTTGACGACGCTTTATCTGGCGACCACTGCGCCGGTGGTGCTGGCTCCGGCGATGAACGTGAACATGTGGAACCATCCCGCAACCCAAGTTAACCTGGATCTGCTGCGTAAGCGCGGCGTGAAGATTGTCGAGCCGGGAGACGGATACCTCGCTTGTGGGATGACTGGCCCGGGGCGGCTGGCGGAGAATGAGGCGATTGTTGCGGCCTTGCTTGAAGCCGCAGGAGCTTCGCAGGATCTGGCTGGCGAGACGATTCTGATTACCGCAGGTCCTACGCGGGAGAGGATTGACCCGGTGCGGTATTTGACCAACCGATCCAGCGGGCGGATGGGATATGCGTTGGCGGAGGCGGCCTTGCGGCGCGGGGCAAGGGTTTTGCTGGTTTCGGGGCCCACGGCGTTGAAGGCTCCCGCCAGTTCTGAAGTGACCTCTGTCGAGACGGCTGCTGAAATGCGCGAGGCTGCGCTGCGCCTTTTACCTTCCGCATCGATAGTGATCAAGACTGCGGCGGTGGCGGATTATCGTCCCAAGCAAATCGCCGAACAGAAGATGAAACGAACTGGACCGTTGTCTCTGGAACTTGAGCCGACGGAAGATATCCTGGCCGAGTTGGGGCGGAGGAAGACGTCGCAGATCATTGTGGGATTCGCGGCCGAGACGCAGAATGCCCTGGAGAATGCGCGGAAGAAGCTGGCCTCTAAGAAGCTAGACGCGATTGTAGTAAATGACGTATCGCGCGAAGGGGTGGGATTCGATTCCGATCGCAACGCGGTCACCATTATTGCGCACGACGAAATTGTGGAAGTACCAGAGACCAGCAAGTGGGAAGTGGCGCAGCGAGTGCTGGACCAGGTAGTCAAGTTGCGCAAGCGAGTGCGTGCTTGACGGCTCTTGACCCCGAACTCCGGCAGGCGCTTACCGCGCGCATCCGTTTCTACAACGAGCTTGGCATCCATGATTTTTATCGCCGGCCGGGTTCTCCGGAAGCGGCTTCCCTTGTTGAAGAAGTAGAAGAACCTATGCCAATTCGGAAGACGAGCGCAGACGCGCCCGCTGTTGTTGCCGTGGCGGTACCGAGCGATCCGGTGGAAGCGTTGCGGGTGATTCGGGAAGACCTTGGCGACTGTACCCGCTGTCCGCTGCACAAGCAGGGGCGTAAGCAGATTGTTTTTGGCGTTGGGAATCCCAATGCCGACTTGATGTTCATCGGTGAAGCGCCGGGCGCGGATGAAGATATTCAAGGCGAACCCTTCGTTGGCCGCTCGGGACAATTGCTGACCAACATGATCAAGGCGATGGGGTTGAGCCGCCAAGAGGTTTACATCGCTAACATCATCAAATGCCGGCCACCGGGCAACCGTGCGCCGGAACGCGATG
>DATBAT010000227.1:0-5990 GCA_036271375.1 Terriglobales bacterium | reverse complement strand
GAACCGATCATAGTACCTCTCCTAACGAAAGCGACGTGCCTGCAACCATAAGACACCCTGCGGCCAAATAAGTTACACATCCACAGAAAGGATTTGGTATACATTGATGCTCAATAGCGAGGGGGCGGGCGGTCTCCGCCTGGAGAGTCTATGAGCACGATCAGGTTCAGCCCAGATGAGAAACTCACCCGAAAGATGCCGTCCGAGGAGCGCCAACGAACCGCCGCGCTGCTGGACGTGCACACTGAATCCGAAACGGACGACGCGGTCAGATTTGTGATTGACGTCGGGTTTCGATCCGTCCCGGTGAAACGGCCCTGGGTTGACGGGCATTGGTTTGTCGCCTGCCGAAGTGCCCTGATCAGCCTGGAGATTGACGACGGGACCATCCTCGACCACACCGGGGAAACGTCGATCCAGTTCCATTACAAACTTAATAGTTCCAGCGATACGGAACTTGGCGGGAAGTTTGAGCCGACAGTAAAGGTAGGTCCTGAAGGGGCGGAAACTGAGTTCAGCATCGTTAGCCTGACCGCAAAAAAGAGGGACAAGGATGGTGGCCAACTCGACTACGACGGAAAGGAAGATGAACTCGGAGTCAGCGCGTTTGCAAACTCCGTGACATGGGATTACTCCATCGTGCGCGGCAAGCGAGCCATCCGCGATTTTCTTTTTTGCGACTTGCCGTTGCGGGCAGACTGCAAGCCCAAGTTCAAGCGCTTGAGAGGATCTATCGAATTGATGCCCTCGATTTTCTACTTCGATCGCGACAAGCAGCAAATGTCAGGAATGAGTTCGTTCCTGATGCAGCTGACGTTGGCTTTTCGCAAGAAAGATCAAGCCTCGCCGATAAAGAGCCCTGTACTCAATCAGGAGGGCATTCATTTGACCTTTGGAGAGAGCCGATGAATGCTCAACCGTCACCCGAGGAATTCGTATTAGACGGCGAAACCGATAAGCTGTTCGAGCGCATTGCGGAAAGCGGCAACCAAATTGCGCCGGACTTGCTGCGAGACATTATCCCCAGTCGCGAGGCGCTCGTGCGATATCTGGAACAACATCATCTCACGGACTATCCCATCGCCCAATCCGTCCTTGCGCAATATGACGCACTTCCTGCGCCTCCGCAAAAAACTAGTGGATTGAAGTCTATGCTGGCGCGCGCAATGGCGGGCAAGCTGAATTTACCTTCCGAGACGACTGCTGCGCTGATCGACCTTCTGGTGGAGACAGCCATCTCTGAAATCAAGAACCGCGGTGAGTTTCTGATCCCCGGCGTAGGACGGTTGGTAAAGGTTGTGCGTCCCGCTCGCGTTGGACGCAACCCACAGACCGGCGAAGAAATGGAAATCGAGCCGAAATTGACCGTGAAATTCCGTCCGCTGAAAGCCGCCAAAGAAGCGGTCGCCGAGGCCGGAAAGGTTGAATCCGGACGTGATGTGGCGTAAGACCAACTCCGACACAATATCGACAGGGTACAAAACGCTCTTCCCTGCAGCCCAGCAGCGACATCGTCACGTCGCTGACGAAACCATCCAGCAGCAAGTCGGATGTTTGAACCCGCAGCAGCCTGTGGCTCGACCGTGGATTAAACCAGATGTTTCCACGCCAACAAAGGTTGCTGCATCAGACGAATAGCAGCGATGCCTGCAGCACCTGCGCGAAGGCAGTCTGCAGCATTTTCGGAGGTCGCTCCTCCAAGCGCGAATACGGGAACCGGTGTCGCCGCGCGGCAGGCGTTTTCCAGCAACTCCAATCCGCTACCCGGAAGTGTGGACTCGCCTCTTCCACTCTCCGCCACATCCGAAGCGATGGCCCGTTCGCGAATCACTTTCTCAAACACCGGCGCGAACAGAATGCAGTCGGGTGACTGCTGTCGTGCGACATTCACCTCTTCAATCGTGTGGCAGGAAACGCTAATAATCGGCGGCTTGGCGATTCCCGCTGCCGCGAAGATGCAGCGAACTTCCTCCGGCGTCAACGCATCAGGCCCGGAAGAAAGATGCACCCCGTCTGCCCCCGCAGCCAACGCGACATCGACACGGCCGTTCACCACAATTTTGGCCGCGCTTGACTTCGGAACGACGCGAATGACCGCTCTTGTCAGCTCGACCAGCTCGCGCGCAGAGAGATCTTTTTCCCGTAGCTGAATATATGAAACTCCGTTCGTCGCCCAAACCGCCGCCAGATCCACCAGGCGCGCCAGCGCATCGGCTTTGTTGTCCGCATAGAGGCGGCGATCTGTGATGGCGTACAGCAATTCTCCTCCCGCTCGCGTCCAATCAGTGTAGCCAGTGTAGGCCTGGACGATTGACATTTGATTGAGTCGTATTGTGGTACTGTCGAGATGCGATGCGCGCCTGGCGCCCAATTTGTCGTGCCGCTCGAGAGAGGCACACAGCAAACAACCGCCGACGACCGCACTATGCAAAGAATAAAATGGACCAACGGAATGGAATGACGGAAAGGAACGATGGAAATATTTGACCTGTTCGTCCTTGGGTCTGGCCCCTCCGGGCAGCGGGCGGCAATTTCTGCCGCCAAGCTGGGCAAGCGCGTTGCCGTCGTGGAGCAGCGAGAATTTGTCGGAGGCGTCAGCGTCAACACCGGGACCATCCCCAGCAAAACCTTTCGCGAAGGCGTGCTGCACCTTTCCGGCTACAACTATCGTTCCATCTACGGCATGAACTATCGCGTCAAAGACAAGATCACGATGGCCGATCTTGCCTTCCGCGTTCAGCACGTCATCAAAACGGAAGTCGACGTAACCGAGGCACAGCTCTCGCGCAATAACGTCGAGGTGCTCACCGGCACCGCCAGTTTCGAAGACCCGACGCACATTCGCGTGACCAACTCGCACGGCTCCAGCGTGTATGAAAGCCACAACACTCTCATCGCGGTTGGCTCGCGTCCTGCCACCAATCCCAAAGTCCCGCTGAACGGCCGCAACATCATCAACAGCGATCAGGTTCTGTTCATGCCCGATCTGCCGAAGACACTCATCGTGGTCGGCGGCGGTGTCATTGGCGTCGAATACACCTGCATGTTCGCGGTACTCGGGGTGCGCGTCATCCTGGTTGAAAAACGACCCAAGCTGCTGGAATTTGCGGATCAGGAAATTGTGGAAGCGCTCAGTTACCACCTGCGCGACAGCCGCGTCACCATGCGGCTGAATGAAGAAGTGGAAAGTGTGGAAGACCTGCCCGACGGCACCGTGGTTGCCAACACCGAAAGCAAGAAAAGAATCTCTGCAAATGCGCTTTTGTACGCCGTTGGCCGTCAGGGCAATGTCGACGATCTGAACCTGGCCGCCGCCGGATTGGAGTCCGACGCGCGAGGCCGCATCAGCGTGGACGAAAATTATCGCACCAAGGTGCCGAACATTTTTGCCGCCGGAGATGTCATCGGCTTTCCCGCGCTGGCCTCCGTGTCCATGGAACAAGGCCGCATCGCCGCCGCGCGCGTATTTGGCGACGACTGTGTCGTCTCGAATCCGAAATATTATCCGTACGGAATTTATACGATTCCGGAAATTTCATTTATCGGCAAAACGGAAGAGCAGTTGACGGAAGAGGACGCACCGTACGAGGTGGGGGTCGCATACTATCGCGAAATCGCGCGCGGTCAGATACGCGGCGACACCACAGGGCGGCTGAAGCTCATCTTCCATCGCGAAACCCGCCACCTACTCGGCGTGCACATCATCGGCGAAGGCGCCAGCGAGCTGGTCCACATTGGCCAGGCCGTCATGGCGCTGAACGCAACCATCGATTATTTTGTCGACACGGTCTTCAACTATCCGACCCTGGCGGAATGTTACAAAGCCGCGGCCTTCAACGGTCTGAACCGCCTGAGCAAGACGGTTGAGGAGATCTGAATCATGGGAAAAAGTCTGGGCATTCATCTGACCGGGCGCATCGTCACCGGAGTCATCGAAAGTCAAAAGCCGTGTTCACGGCTGTTTCATTTTCCTGACGACACAGACGACACCGATGCACTTCTGGACACTCCGCTTGACGGCTTGATCGAACTGGTGCGCGAACAGGCAGTGCGCGCGGTCGGCGACTGCGGTCCCATTGACGCCGTCGGCCTGGCGCTGCCTGGAATTGTGAAAGATGGCGTCGTGGAAGACGCGCCGAACCTTGCCCAGTTGAAGGGCACTCGCATCGCGGAAAAAATGCATCGCGCCCTTGCAGAATCCGGGATCACCGCGCCAGTCACTTTGTTGAACGACGCCGATGCCATGGCCGCCGGTGTGGCCGCAAAACACGATCGGCTCGATGCTTTTATCCGCTTGTGGACGCTGGGATACGGCATTGGATTTGGACGCTATCCCTACGCGCCGGGAATCTGGGAAGGTGGCCACTGCGTGGTCACGCTCGACTCCACAGAAAATTATTGTGGCTGCGGCGGTCGCGGACATCTGGAAGGCATCATGGGCCATCGCGCCATGCGGCTGCGCTTCCTCGATATGGAGCCGGAAGAAATTTTCGCCCACGCAAAAGAGGGTGACGCGCGCTGCAAAGAGTTTGTGCGGTTATGGCATCGCGGTCTCGCCGCTGCCACTGCGAATTCCATCCACATGCAAGGGCCAGGCCGCTTCTACTACACCGGCTTTAATGTCCGTTTCCTCGACATGAAACTGCTGCAACATTATTTGCAGCAGATGGTGACCATGAGTCCGCTGCAGAACTACATGCTGGAGATTGTCCCGATGAGTGACGATCTGGCCGTGACTGGGGCCGCCATCAACGCTGCGAAGGCGGCGAAAACGACGCCATAGGCGAGACTGCTTCTCATGCAACCTGAACGCGGTTCCGTCCTTGCTCCTTTGCCCGATAGAGAGCCTCGTCGGCCGCGTTCAACATCTCCTCCGCGGGACGGTTTAGCGTCGCATTCTCGCTGCAAACCCCGATGCTAACCGTAACGACGCAATTAGCCGTCGAGCCTTCATTGTCGATCTTCAGATCCTCGACCGAAATGCGCATCTCGTCAGCGATCGTTTGCGCGCTTTCCCTGCTTGTTTCCGGTAGGACTGCGATAAACTCCTCGCCTCCGTACCGCGCCAAAGTGTCACTGGATCGCCGCAGTATTTTCGAGAGCTGCTGTGCAATCTTTTTCAGGCATTCATCGCCCTCAGGGTGACCGTAGCGATCGTTCAAATTTTTAAAGCAGTCCACGTCGATCAACAACAGGGCCAGAGGCTTTTGCGTCCGGATGGATCGCTTCCATTCCGAGAGAAGCACCTCATCGAAGTGGCGTCGATTGTAGATCCCCGTCAGCCCGTCGCGGATCGACAGGTCCCGCAATTGATCGATGGCGTCTACCAGCGCGCGGCCGCTCCTCGCCAGGTCATGCTGCGAACGCAGATACTTGCTTTGCAACAGAGCGGCCCGCAACCCATAGAGCACCACCGCGATTGTGATCGATGCGAATCCGATCCAGGGATAGACGCGCGCAATTCTCACTCCCATAATCACGATGACAAGCGTGAACAACACAGGACTCAGGTTGTCCAGCAGCAGCGCGATCGAACGGTTGGCATCCCTGCTACTCTCGTTGGCCGCCGCCGATCCCGCCGGCCAGAACGCCAGCACCGCCAGCAGCAACAGGCAAGGCGTTCCCCACAGCACATCCTGCGGACCCTGCGGGGTCTTCCGCTCGAGTTCCAAATATCCCAGGATGAGAGCCACCAAAGCGTAGGACCAGAGATAGATCGATAGAGCAATGTAAAACCGTCGCTTGGCCGGCCCGGGATTTCCAAACAGGCGCAACGTGACGGCCCCGGCGAGCATCAGATTCTCCACGTTGTAGACATACATCAGCGATGTCGTCGAGATGGCGATCGAGCGACCGGTCCACGGCAAGACCGAGTAAATCTGGAAATAAATCAGGAAGGCCGCTCCTATTGCCTGCGCTCCGTCCAGCCAGTAAAGAACTCTCAGGTCGGCTTCTGCGTTGGTTAAGGAAATCGCCAGAAGAATAGGAAT
>DATBAT010000226.1:0-17374 GCA_036271375.1 Terriglobales bacterium | reverse complement strand
CTTTACAGTACCGCCAGCACCGCCCTTGCAAAGTCAGCCGCCGGAACCGCGGGCCGCTTCGTCGGTCAGGAAATCGACTTCGTCGCGGCTTATAACTACAACAAGCGGACCCAGTTGGCAGGCGGATTCGGACACCTGTTCCCGGGCACGTTTTTGAACAGAACCACACCCGGAAACGGCTACACTTATCCTTATCTTGCTATGACTTACGGGTTCTAAACAGGGCACTAGTAGAAAACCACTATTGACCCATTTTTGAATTGAACTAAGCTGCTTTCAATCTCTGGTAGGAGCTATATAGATGAGCGTATCGAGTCCAAGTCTTGCCAACGTTGGATTTGCCCGTGAGCAACGGCCCAGCTTTTACGAGAAGTTAAATACGGTTTGGCATGAGCGCGCCCTGCAACTATTCATGGTGATCGTCTTGGGACACTGGGGCGAACACCTGGCGCAGGCCTATCAAATCTATGTGATGGGTTGGCCGCGACCGAAAGCCAACGGCATTCTTGGGCTTTGGTATCCCTGGCTGATTCAGTCGGAGGCGCTGCACTACGGCTACGCTCTGGTCATGCTGGTCGGCATTTGGGTACTGCGCAAGGGCTTCACCGGACGGGCCCTCACGTGGTGGACGATTTCCTTAGCCATTCAATTTTGGCATCACATCGAACACTTCCTTCTTATCTTTCAGGCAACGACCCATCATAATTTTTGGGGCAAGCCAGTTCCCTTTAGCGTTCTCCAACTGGTGCTCCCGAGAGTAGAGCTTCACCTCTTCTACAACTCGATCGTCTTCGTTCCGATGGTGATCGCCATGTACTATCACATGTTTCCTTCGGACGCGGAGCGGGCGCAGATGCGCTGCACCTGCGAATGGGGACATTAATCTACCGGTCGGTCTGCTTTTAAGAACGGGAAGTCTAAAAATGTATTCAGGATTCAGAGGGAGCGGGCATAAAAACTGCCCGCTCCCGAACTTGTGTCTAGGGCTCATTATTTTTGTGGCCTTATTTTCGGGATGTTCAAAACACCGCGTAGACGAAACCACGCCCGGACTCGACATCAAGCACCAGATCTCACCCGACCCACCACGCGTCGGGGCAGACACGCTCACGCTAAACCTCTCCGACGCCACCGGCGTTCCCATTAACAAGGCCCGCATCGCTCTGGAAGCCGACATGCTGCACCCCGGAATGGCTCCCCGCCTTTTTGACGTGAAGGAACTCGGCAACGGGCAGTATCAATCGCAGTTGCAGTTCGAAATGGCCGGCGACTGGGTGGTTCTTCTGCATGTCACCCTGCCGGACGGAAACACTCAGGACCGGCAATTCGACGTGAAAGGCGTTCAGGCCAAATAGGCAACCTATTGAATTCATCTCCCATCCCGACCTTCGAAGCACCTCCGTTTGATCTGCTGCGCGTGCCCTTCGTGGGCCGCCTTCTCAAGTGGAAGTATGCGCGGCCCCTGCTTCAAGCGCCTCTACTCATCATCAGCGTCGTGATGATTTTGCACGGACTCTTTGGACCAAGTATTTCGCCCAAGAACCTGGCGACGACGTTGAGTTGGGTACATTTTCGCGGCGCATTAGTGCTGGTATTGTTAGCCGCGGGAAATTTCTTCTGCCTCGCATGCCCATTCATGCTGGTTCGACAAGCCGCGAGGAAAATCTTCCGTCCGCGTTACGACTGGCCGCGGTTCTTGCGGAATAAATGGTTGTCAGTGGGATTATTCGTATTGATCCTGTTTAGCTATGAGCTATTCGACCTGTGGGCATCGCCCTGGTGGACGGCTTGGCTGATCATTTTCTATTTTCTTACCGTGCTGGTAGTTGACGGCGTATTTAAACACGCGTCATTTTGCAAGTTCGTATGCCCTATCGGCCAGTTCAACTTTGTGGCTTCTACCTTTTCCCCGCTGGAAGTCAAAGTTCGCGATCAGGACGTTTGCACTACCTGCCATACCAAAGACTGCATTCGCGGACGCCGCGAGAACGAACTCGTGACAATTCGAGGCTGCGAACTGGCACTCTTTCAGCCGCGTAAGGTCGGCAACATGGACTGTACCTTCTGCATGGATTGCGTCCACGCCTGCCCGCACGACAACGTCGGAATACTCAGCCGTCTTCCGGGGAGCGAACTGCTCGTCGACCCGCTGCGCTCGGGCATCGGCTATTTCTCCCATCGCAAAGATCTGGCTGCGCTAGTGCTCGTTTTCACCTTCGGCGCACTGCTCAACGCGTTCGGCATGGTGAGTCCGGTCTACGCGGTAGAGAATTGGCTTGGACATCTCTTGCGCGTGAGCCACGAGTCGCCCGTGCTCGGCATCATCTTCACGACGTTTCTGGTGATCGAACCCATTCTCCTGCTGGGCGGGGCGGCATGGCTTACGGTACGGACAGGCGGCAGCAATCGCGCGCTGCTGCCTCTCGCGGTTCGCTATAGCTACGCGCTCGTGCCGCTCGGTTTCGGCATGTGGCTGGCGCACTATGGATTCCACTTTCTGACCGGGCTGTGGACTTTTATTCCCGTGACGCAGAGTGCTTTCGCTCCTTGGCTGGGAAACCCCCTCTGGACGCTACGTGGTTTTCCTACCCCCGTTGTTCTCGTAATTGAAATGGGATTTTTGATTCTGGGATTTGCCGGTTCTCTGGTAATCACACACAGTCTCGCCGAAGAGGATGCGCCCTCGCATCCCATGCGCGCCTTCCTGCCCTGGGCTTCGGTTTGCCTAATAATCTGGGCGGCTTCCATGTGGCTGATGTTCCAGCCCATGGAAATGCGCGCCACCATGATGATGGGATGAAAAAGCTAACCCTTATTCTCGGAGTCCTACTTCTGGCTATGCCCGCCTTCGCACATAACGGGCCACCATTCCCTATCATCGAAAACCAGAAAATGGGACCATGCCTGGTTTCTCTATGGACGCATCCTGACATCGGCGTCGGAACGTTCTTTGTATTCGTGCAAGCTGCACCCGGAGCCAGCCTTCCAGCTAATTTGAAATTTAACCTGGGCATTCAACCGGAGAGCAAACGCTTGCAAGAAGTCGTCTATTCGATGAACCGGGAAGACGACCACGGACAGATCGAATACAAAGCTTCCGTTGACTTTGACCGCGATGATTTCTTTCGCGTACGGCTCAGCATGCAAAGTCCGCAAGAAACCGCGGAAGCCCTTTCGCGAGTGGAGGCCACGCCGGTGGGTTTCGGGCGCTGGGACCTGCTGCTTTATCTTCTGCCGTTTCTGGCGGTAGGATTTCTATGGTTCCGTGGAATTAGCAAGCGGCGCAGCCGAATGCAGCGTCAACAACCAGCATGACTTCCTTATGATCGAATCCCGGATATTGCGCGGTGTCGTAGTGGGCCTCGCGGCTCTGTTGGTCGGCTGCAACTCCGCCTCACGCCTGCCCGACAAATCGTCGAAAGAATATGGCGATGTGGTCTCGGATTTCTATGTTGGTCTGGCGGCGCTGCAAGTAGGCGACGACGTTCATGCAGAAAGCCGTTTGTCTGAGGTCACCAAGCTCGTCCCCGCCGAGCCCGCGGGATGGGCCAACTGGGGCGTTCTGGCATTGCGACAGCGAAATTACGACACCGCGGCGCAGCGGCTGGAGAAGGCTAGCGACCTCGCACCACAAAACGATCAGATCTATTCCCTGCTCGGGATATTGAACAGCCAGCGTGGAAACTCACCGCAGGCGATCACCGATCTTCGCAAAGCGGTGGAGTTGAATCCCCACAACCTGCGCGCGATTTATCAACTCGCCGAAGAGACTGAGCGTGAGGGCGACAAGAACAGCGCGGCGGAATTCCAGAAACTAATGCAGCAGATTCTGACGGCGCAACCCGGCAATCTGGCCGCTCTACTTGAGCTGGCCCGGGTTTCCGCAAAGCGCGGAGACGCCGCAACCTTGAAGTCATCGGTCGCGCAGATTAGTGCAAAGTCGGCGACATGGCCACCGGAAGTACTGAAGCAGTTAGCTACTGTCCAATCCGCAGTGAACGGATCGGACTTGCGGACCGCTGCCACGCAGACCACATTCCTTCGCAACGTGATGATGCGCGTCCCCGATTATCGCGTCAGCCTGACTGCGATTAAAGCGCCGCCAGGAGACGAAGCTCAACCATTGACCGGATTCGTAAAACTGGAGTCTCCAGTTTTCAAACCCGCCACACCCGATACCAGCCTCACCTTTGACGCGAAACCCGTGCCGAATTTCGACGACAAATGGACCTGGGCAGGAACCATTCAACTCGGCAGCGCGGGCTCTCCGATGATCGCCGCCGCCAATGGACGCAGCGTGAAGCTCTCCTCCGGCGCAACGCTTCCCTTTCCCGGCGCCGCATCAGCGCCGACAGCCGATGGCATTTTAGCCGTCGATTTTAACTACGATTTCAAAACCGACCTGGTTCTCGCCGGCGCAGGCGGGGTGCGATTCTTTGCCCAGGATAGCCCGAGCACGTTCCACGACGTCAGCCCGCAAACCAAGCTGCCAAAATCAGTTTTGGACGCGCCTTACACCGGAGCCTGGGCCGTAGACATCGAGGCCGACGGCGACCTCGACATCGTGATGGGAAGCGCTCGTGGCGTACCTACGGTGTTGCGTAACAACGGCGATGGCACGTTCCTGCCCACCCATCCCTTTGAGGGCATCTCCGGAATCCGCGGATTCGCCTGGGCTGATGTCGACGGAGACGGCAATCCTGACGCCGCGATCATCGATGGTGCGAGCCATCTGCACATCTTTATCAATCAACGGCAAGGTCAATTCCGCGACCGCGTGCTTCCGATAAATTTCCCAGCGGTGAAAGCAGTAGCCGTAGCCGACGCAAACAACGACGGAATTCTCGATTTCCTCGCCGTGCAGGCCGACGGCTCAATCGTCAGGATCTCCGACAAGAACGAAGGCCAGAGTTGGGACATCGCCGAGCTGGTGAAATCCACCAAGCCAATTGACGGAGACGCACGCCTTCTGGTTGCCGATCTCGACAACAACGGGGCTTTCGATCTCGTGCTGGCCACCACTACCGGAGCGTCAATCTGGCTGGGCGATCAGAAGGGCGTCTTCACTCCGTCGGCTAGCATTGAGAAAAATATCTTTGCCGCTGGCGACGTCAACAACGACGGCCGACTCGACCTCGTCGGCCTCGACGCCGATGGCCAGGTCATTCAAGCATCCAACCACGGCGCGAAGAATTATCACTGGCAGGTGGTGCGTCCGCACGCGGCGCAGGCTGTCGGCGATCAACGCATCAATCCCTTTGGGGTTGGCGGCGAAATCGAAATACGCTCTGGCTTCCTGGTGCAGAAGCTTCCCATACAAGGTCCGCAACTTCATTTCGGATTGGGCGAACAGACGGAGGCGGAGGTCGTCCGCGTAGTCTGGCCGAACGGCACGGTCCGCGCCGAGTTCGGCGTGAAGGCCGACCAGGAAGTTGTGACCGAGCAGAGACTCAAAGCATCCTGCCCATTCCTCTTCGCCTTCAACGGCAAGAAGATGGACTTCGTAAAAGACGCCGTTCCCTGGGGTTCCGCCATCGGGCTGCGGATCAACACCATCGGCACCGCCAACATCGCCGCCACCGGCGAGTGGTACAAGATCGGACGCGACCAACTCGTTCCGCATGATGGCTACTACGACGTGCGCGTCACCGCTGAACTGTGGGAGGTTTATTACTACGATTACATCGCGCTGATGACGGTCGATCATCCCGCCGGCACGGAGATCTACGTAGACGAGCGTTTTTCTATTCCCCCGCCCAAGCACGGCTTCACCACGGTCTCAACGCCGCACAATATTGTCAGCGCCACTGACGACAATGGCCGTGACGTCACCGCCCTGGTCTCAACTCTCGACGGCAAAGCCCTCGACGATTTCGGACGCGGCCAGTATCAGGGCATCACGCGGGATCACTTTCTGGAAGTCGATCTCGGCAATGATCTGCCAACGACTGGCCCACTTTATCTCGTCGCCCAAGGTTCGATTCACGATACCGAATCGTCCATTAATGTCGCGGTCACGCAAGGTCAGCGCTGGCGCGCCCACGGTCTCAGCCTGGAAGTTCCTGACGGCCATGGCGGGTGGGTCACCGCGAAAGATAATCTCGGCTTCCCCGCCGGACGTAAGAAAACAATTCTCTTTGATCTGACAAATATCTTTCGGCCCGGAACGCCGCACCGCATAAGGATTCGCACCAATCTGGAAATCTATTGGGACGCTCTGCATTGGGCGCAGGGCGCACCCGACGCCGCCGTGAAGACAGCAACGTTAAATCCGCAAGCTGACCTGCACTACCGCGGATATTCAGTAATCCATCGCCCGGATTCAGGTGCGCCCGAAGTGCCTGATTACTACGACATGCTCGGCAGCAAGCAACAGTGGCGCGACCTGATCGGCTACTACACCCGCTTCGGCAAAGTCGATGAATTGCTGAACAAGATCGACGACCGTTACGTGATCGTCGCTTCAGGAGATGAGCTGTCGATGCGTTTCCAGGAACAGCCCCCGCCTCCACAAGGATGGCTGCGCGACTTCGTGATCGTCGGCGACGGCTGGATTAAAGACGGCGACTTCAACTCCACGTTCTCAAAAACCGTGCTGCCCTTGCCTTATCACGCGAAAGATTTGTACATCACTCCACCGGGCTCGCTCGAAAACGAGTGGGTCTACAAGCAGCATCCTGAGGATTGGCAGAACTATCACACCCGCTACATCACTCCTCAGGTTTTCCAAAATTCATTGCGGAGTGATATTCCCAAGTGAACGCACGCCGCATCGCACGAATCGTTCTGACCATTGTCTTCTTCGCCCTGATAGCCGCGCCCGTCATCATGAAGCGACTGGCCGCCAGGCGCGAGAAGGCGCAGGCCAGCGCTGATGCCAAATCCGCCCTGGCACGCCACGGATTCTATTTGCAGGAAGTTTCGCAGGCCGCCGGCATCAACTTCGTTCACCAATCGCCAAAACTCGATCCGAAACTTGAACGCATCATGCCGGAAGTCGCCTCCATGGGCGCTGGCGTCTCGATCGTTGATTTCGATCGCGACGGTCTCTCTGATATCTACGTCGTCAACAGCGCCATCGGCAGCAAGAATGCCCTATACCGCAACCAGGGCGACGGCACCTTTAAGGATGTCGCCGCCGAGATGGGCCTCGCCGATGTTAATCAGGAAGGCACCGGCGTCTCCACCGGCGCGGTTTGGGGAGACTACGACAACGACGGCTACGAAGACCTGTTCCTCATCAAGTGGGGGCGTCCCGAACTTTTCCACAATGACCAGGGCCACGGATTCACGCGCGTAAGCGAACAGGCTGGCCTTCCCAAGTGGGTCAATGCCAACACTGCCCTTTGGTTTGATTTTGACGGCGACGGCAAGCTTGACCTTTTCCTGGGAGGCTACTACGCCGAGGATATCGACCTCTGGCATGTGCAGAACACTCGCATCATGCCGGATAGTTTTGAGTACGCGAAAAACGGTGGGCGCAAATATTTATTCCACAATCTAGGTGGTGGAAAGTTTGAAGAAGTCAGCGAGCAGCTGGGCATCAAAAGCAATCGCTGGGCACTGGGCTCGGCAGCCGCTGACTTACGCGGTACTGGCCATCCTGATTTATTCATCTCCAACGACTACGGAGTCTCTGAACTTTACTTCAACGACGGCAAGCGATTCCACGAAGTCGGTCAGCAGACTGGCGTAGGCTTCGCCCCTAAAAGCGGCATGAACACTGCCTTCGGCGATATTTTTAATCGTGGCCAATACGCCGTCTACGTTTCCAACATCTCGGAAGACGGGATTCTGATCCAGGGCAACAATTTATGGGTCCCGAAAGAAGGGACCTCGGGCGACGGCCTTAAATATGAAAACCTTGCGCGCGATTTCGGTGTCGAACTCGGCGGCTGGAGCTTCGGTGCGCAGTTCGGCGACTTCAACAACGACGGTACCCTCGACCTCTACCTGACCAACGGATATATTTCACTCGACCGTCAACGCAGCTACTGGTACGACTTTTCGAAAGTCGCCGGAGGCAACAGTACCATCATCGGCGATGCCAAGAACTGGCCTGCCTTTGAGGGCCGCAGCCTCTCGGGGTATCAATCCAAAAAGCTTTGGCTGAATGATGGCGCCGGAAAGTTCGTCGACGTGGCTCAATCCGTCGGCGTAACCGACGTCTCCGACGGCCGAGCGGTGGCTGTCGCCGATCTCTGGAATCGCGGCGTGCTCGACGTAATCGTCGCCAACCAGAATGGCCGATTGCTGGTCTACAAGAACACAGTCACGCCGGAAAACCAGTGGATTGAATTCCAACTCGAAGGGACCACCAGCAACCGCAGCGCAATCGGCGCGCAAGTCACTGTCTATTGGAACGGCCAGCAGCAAGTCCAGGAAGTCTCCGGCGGCTGCGGGTTCGCCGCGCAAAATCAACGCCGCCTTCACTTCGGTCTAGGCAAGTTTCCACAAATTGAAAAAGCCGTCATCCGCTGGCCGTCGGGCAAGTCACAAACCATCGCCTCTCCCGCCGCCGGACAGCTCTACAAGATCAAGGAGCCCGCATGAGCTCTACAACGTTGACCGTGCCTCAGCCGGGCGGCCTGAAGAAATTTTTCAGCATCGAGAATCGTTATCTTGCCCCGGCGTTTATCACCTGCATTTTACTGGTAGGTCATTTGTCCTTCGGAATTCTCGAGAGCTATCAAAAAACTCTACTAGCCATTGCCACCGCCATCCTCACCGAAATGGTGCTCGGACAGATCTTCTTTCACAAATGGCTCAATCCCGCGAGTGCCTACATTAGTGGCATTAGCGTGGGTATTCTGGTCCGCTCGCCGGCTTTCTGGCCCTACGCGCTTTGTGCTGCCATTTCCATCATGTCCAAGTATGTTCTGCGCGTAAAAGGCCGCCACATCTGGAACCCGTCAAACTTTGGAATTTGCGTCCTCCTGGTTTTGGCCCCGGAGGCAGTTGCAACCCTCAGCATCCAGTGGGGAAATTATCTCCTTCCCCTGATAGTAATTTGGATTCTCGGGGCACTGATCGTCTGGCGAGTGAGCCGGTTCCACATCACAGCTACTTACGTCGCATCGTTTGTTGCTTTCGCGTTTCTGCGCAGCTGGATGACAGGCAGCCCCTGGCAGTCAGAGATAGCCCCTATCACCGGCCCCATGTACCAGCTGTTCATATTTTTCATGATCACGGACCCGAAGACCACGGTGAAATCCAGGAAGTGGCAGTGCATCGTCGTCTTCCTGGTAGCCGTGGCGGAAATGATCATGCGAATGCAACAAGTCGTCTATGCGCCGCTCTACGCGTTGTTTCTGGTTGGGCCGACGGCGATGCTGATCGAAATTTGGGTAGAATCCCGCCGGAGTGCAGCGCCGAAACTAATGCCGGCTTAAGGTTAGGATTAGTTCATATCATGTTTAAGCGTCATCGCTCGTGCTGTATTCTTCTCGTTCTTCTAGCCACGGCAGGATGTAATCAACCAACCACGAAGGAATTCACTGTACCCGCTGCAAGCCCGACTCCCGCTCCGGCAGTAGCTCCGCAACCCACGCCCGCTGCCCAGCCTCCCGCCCCCACGCTTCCCTCCGGCCCCATCCAATTCACCGATATCACCGCGCAAGCCGGAATCCATTTCAAGCACAACAGCGGAGCCTTTGGGAAAAAGTATCTGCCAGAAACCATGGGCAGCGGAGTCTGCTTCCTCGACTACGATAACGACGGCTGGCAGGACATCCTGCTGGTCAACTCGATGGATTGGCCCGGCCACTCCACCGGAAAATCTTATCCCGCGCTCTACCACAACAATAAAGACGGCACTTTCACCGACGTCACCAAACAAGCGGGTCTGGCAATTGAAATGTACGGACAGGGTTGCGCCGTGGCCGACTACGACAACGACGGCAATCCCGACATCTACATCACCACCCTCGGGACGAACCATCTCTTCCACAATCTAGGCCACGGAAAATTCGCCGATGTAACCGCGAAAGCAGGAGTAGGCGACGCCGGGTTCTCCAGCAGCGCCGTGTGGTTGGATTACGACAAAGACGGCAAGCTCGATCTTTTCGTCGCGCACTACATCGACTGGTCGATCGCCGCCGATCAATACTGCACCCTCGACAACAAGAACAAATCCTATTGCACGCCTCAAACCTACAAAGGCCAGAGCGCCAGCCTATTCCACAACAAGGGCGACGGAACCTTCGAGAACGTTACCCAAAAGGCCGGACTCGCCGATCCTACCAGCAAATCCCTTGGCATTGCGCTCCTCGACTACGACAACGACGGATGGCTCGACCTATTCGTCACCAACGACACCGAACCCAACAAGCTCTATCACAACAACCACAACGGAACCTTCACAGACGTTGCCGTCGCCGCAGGGATTGCTTACAGCGAGGCGGGAACGGTTCGCGCCGGCATGGGCACCGACTCTGTCGACTACGACAACTCTGGCTTCCCCGGTCTGTTGATCGGCAACTTCACCAACGAAGGCATGGCGCTCTACCACAACGATGGCTCGGGCCTCTTTACTGACGACGCGCAAACCACCGGCATCGCCCGCATCTCCACCCGTTCGCTTACGTTTGGCACGTTCTTTTTTGACTACGATCTCGACGGCTTGCCCGACATCCTCGCAATCAACGGACACGTCTCCGACGACATCAGCGTGGTGCAACCGAACGTGCGCTACGCACAGGCGCCGCACCTGTTTCGCAATCTGGGCAGAAAGAAGTTCGAAGAAGTAACCAGTAAGATGGGATCCGCCCTGCAAAAGCCGGTTGTAGGTCGCGGCGCAGCCTACGCCGACATCGACAACGACGGAGACCTCGACGTAGTCATCATGGCCAACAACGGAACGGCGCGCCTTCTCCGCAACGACAACGCCAACCAGAATGACGTCATCAGGGTGAAGACGGTGGGTACGCGCTCCAATCGCGACGGCATAGGCGCGAAGGTCACGTTGAGGACCAGCAATGGCCTGAAGATTTCCGAATTGGTGAAAACCGGCTCCAGCTATCTATCGCAAAGCGAATTGCCGTTGACCTTCGGCTTGGGAAAGCCACAAGAAGGGAAAACCGCTGGCCTGACCATCGAGTGGCCCAGCGGAAAGAAGGACTCCGTCCCTAACATCAAACCAAATCAGTTTCTGACTGTGAAGGAAGGAAAGGGAATAATCTCCTCGCAGGAGATCGTAAAACTCGCCAAACGATAATCGTCTATTAGTGACCAGTAGCGGCTTTCTGATACTTTGCTAATCGCTCTTTGAACTCTCCGACGTGCTCAGAATCGGGCGCTGCCGTGATCAGGCCCAACGCTTCCTGTTCGGTCTTGACTGCGTCTCCAAACCGCCCATTCGCGAAGTAGGCCTCGGCCAGAGTGTCGAGATAGTTCGGATTGCGCTTCCCGTGTTCCTTCTCGTCACCTTTCACCGCTTTTTCCGCAAACTGCAGGGCGTCGCCCGGATTGCGCAGTGACGCATCGTCGGTCGTGAGCAAGAACCACGCCGCATTGTTCTGCGCATCCGGCAATCCCTGGTCGGCTGCCTTGCGATACCAAACCAACGCCTGTTTCGCATCCCTGCCCGTGCCATTGACTCCCAAGTCGTAGAGTTGTCCCAGCATATTTTGAGAAGCTGCGTTTCCTTCTTCTGCTGCGCGGCGAGCCGCCATTAGAGCTCCCGCTTGGTTGTTCAGGCGGCGATAGGCAATCGCGAGATCGAACCAAAACGACTCTTCGTGCGGGCGGTATCGAATCGCATCGCGAAACCAATGCACCGCCTCCGCGTTGCGATTGGCGCGTAACGCGTCGTATCCGAAACTTCCTTCATCAAAACCACCTGCGGATGACAAATTCACTACCGGCCTCCCGCTGGTCGCTGCCCACAAGCTGAACGCCATAAGCACCACAGTTCCGGCGACCGCCGGCACGCGTTTTCGCGGAACCGAAATCGCATACCCGGCGAGAATCCCCAACAGCAACCCGCCGCCGTGCTCAAGATTGGCGATCGGCATGATCTTGGTGACGGTAGTGACGATGCACAAGAAAAACCAGAAGACGAAAGTCTGTGCAGTTCGCTTGTCGACTACATCATGAAATCGCGGATCACGATCGGAAAGAATCCAAAGCATGCCAAACAGCCCATAACCGAGGCCCGACAGGCCAATCCCTCCATCCAAAATCGCGAACTCCAGTGAACTGGCACCGACCGAAAACAGCAGAAAGAGCGCCAGCGTCTTCACCGGTCCGAAAACTTCTTCGATGACCGATCCGAAAATCCAGAGCCAGTAAATATTGAATGCGAGATGTAATACCCCGCCGTGGGGAAAAATGCAGGTAACCAGCCGCCACAATTCGCCGCGGCGAATCATCACACTTGCGTATAAGGGAGAGATGTCGACGTTGGCCCACGAAGCAAGGGTCACGCCAATCGCAAGCACCGCCACGCCGCCGGTGACGGGGTAGTGTTGAAACCGTTTCAAGGACGGCGGAGCGCGCATGTTCAGGAACCTTATCGAGAGGAAGGATGCCCGTCTAGAAGGAATTGCAAAGTGGGCACCGGCCTGGCCAATGCCCACTTTTTAAATCACCGTTACTTCGGCTGCGGGACAATCCGAATGTACGGCTTGGGAGACTTCCAGCCATTCGGATACAGCTTCTGCGCATCCTCGTTCGATACGCCGCCGCCGATGATGACGTCGTCGCCCTGCTTCCAGTTCGCCGGAGTGGCGACCTGGTGCTTCGCGGTGAGCTGTAGCGAATCGAGAACGCGAATGATCTCGTCAAAATTACGCCCAGTACTCATGGGATAGCTCAGTTGCAGCTTGATCTTCTTATCCGGCCCAACGATGAAAACGGTTCGCACAGTGGCGTTGTTGGCGGCGGTGCGGCCTTCGGAAGTGGCGCCGGCATCGTCGGGCAGCATGTCATAAAGCTTGGCTACTTCCAGTTTCGGATCGCCGATCATGGGAAAGGTGACCTTGTGTCCCTGTACTTCTTCAATGTCGGATGCCCACTTGCTATGGCTGCTGGCAGGGTCGACGCTCAAGCCGATGATCTTTGTGTTGCGCTTGGCGAACTCGGGAGCCAGTCCGGCCATGGTTCCGAGTTCTGTGGTGCAGACAGGAGTGAAATCCTTGGGATGGGAAAACAGTACGGCCCAGCCGTTGCCGATAAAATCGTGGAAATTGATTGTGCCCTGCGTGGTTTCTGCAGTGAAATTTGGCGCTTCTGAATTGATGCGTAGTGACATTTATCGAGTTCCTCTCGTGCGTTTTGCTGAAGTGAAGTTGCGGGAATCGATTCTCCGCTGGCGTTTGCGTATCTCAGCTTACAGATGCTACACCAAGCGGAAAAGTCGCGGGATTAAATTCTCGAAGGTTCGCCGGATGATGTTTCTAAACTACCTTCTTCTGAAACACCTTGGTTTCGCGTGGCACAATAAATACCGCTTCATTCTTCAGTAACTGCAAATCACGAAACTTCTCCTGAGACATCTCCACGTGCACCGGTTCGCCCCATTCGGCCACGGCTTCGATCTTCACCAAAGGCCCGGCGGAATTGATGTGCTTGATCGTGGCCCGGAAATTTGCCGCGCCATTGGGCTGCCTGTGAATCTCCAGCAAATGCGGACGCGCATATACCAGATCCCCGGCATTCGGGTCAGGCACCGTCGTCTGTTCCTCATCAATGCGGCCGTGAAATAGATTCACATTGCCCAGGAAGTTATAGACGAACGGCGTAGCCGGCTGATGATAGACCTCATCCGGCGAACCAACCTGCTCGATGCGGCCTTCGTTCATCACCGCCACCCGGTCGGAAACTTCCAGCGCCTCATCCTGATCGTGGGTTACAAACACGCTGGTGATATGAACTTCGTCATGCAATTGCCGCAACCAACGGCGCAGTTCCAAACGGACTTTCGCATCGAGAGACCCAAAAGGCTCATCCAGTAACAACACGCTTGGCTCAACCGCCAGCGCCCGAGCCAAGGCCACACGCTGTCTCTGTCCGCCCGAAAGTTGCGAGGGATAGCGGTTTGCTAGATTCTTCAGTTGGATGAGCTTTAGCAGCTCGTGAACCTTGTGGTTGATCTGGTCCTTCGAGGGCCGAAACTTGCGAGGACGCACCTTCAATCCAAACGCAATGTTTTCGAAAACCGTCATGTGCCGGAACAGAGCGTAATGCTGGAAAACAAATCCCACTCGTCGGTCACGCGCTGTGCGGTCAGTAATGTCTTCATCGTCAAACAGCACATTGCCGGAATCGGCGAATTCCAGGCCCGCGATAATGCGCAGCAGCGTGGTCTTGCCCGAGCCAGATGGTCCTAACAGCGCCACCAACTCTCCCGAAGGTATCTCGAGATTCACGTTTTGCAGCGCACTGAACTGGCCGAATTGCTTGGTTATGTTTTGGGCTTTAATACTCATGCGGGTTGCTCTTCCTCGGTTAGCCGTGCGGAACGGCGCAACTGGTACCGGCCTCTCCACTCCACGATCGATTTAACGACCAGGGTGGTCAGCGCCAGCAGCGCCAACAGCGATGCCACGGCAAACGCGGCAGCAAATTGGTATTCGTTGTACAAGATTTCAATGTGCAGCGGCATGGTGTTGGTGCGTCCTCGAATGTGCCCGGAGACCACTGACACCGCACCAAACTCGCCCATGGCACGGGCGTTGCAAAGGATCACGCCGTACAGCAGGCCCCACTTAATATTGGGAAGGCTGACGTGGAAAAACGTCTGCCATCCGCTGGCGCCCAGCGCCAAAGCGGCTTCTTCCTCTTCCTGTCCTTGTGCCTCGACCAAAGGGATCAATTCGCGGGCGATAAACGGAAAGGTCACGAAGATCGTCGCCAGCACAATTCCCGGCACGGCAAAAATCACTTGCAGATCGTGCCGCATCAGCCACGGACCGAGCAGTCCCTGCAAGCCGAAAAGCAAAACATAGATCAGACCTGAGACCACCGGAGATACCGACAGCGGAAGGTCAATCAAAGTGATCAGCAGGCTGCGACCCTTGAACTGGAACTTTCCAATAGCCCACGCAGCGGCCACTCCAAAAACCAGATTGAGCGGAACCGCAATTGCCGCGGCAATAAGTGTCAGCCTGATCGCGGCCAGAGCGTCCGGTTGCGTCAGACTGGCCCAGTAAGTCTTGACACCCTTCGCCAGCGCCTGCGTGAAGACAACGCCGAGCGGCAGGAAGATAAACACGCCCAGGAAAACCAGTGCCGTGCCAATCAGAACCCAGCGCACCACCGGCGATTCCCCGGTAGCCGCCTTCGCGACCCGTCGCGATGCGGGAACATTGTTCGGAAGCGTGACGCTGGCAGCCATTGGCTAAACCACCTCCGCCAGGGGTACGAACTCTTCTTCCGTGAGTTCCACCTGATCTTGACGCCGGCTGGCCCACTTTTGCAGCAAATTAATAGGCAGCAACAACACTAAAGAAACCACTAGCATCACAACCGCAATCGCAGTCGCACCGGCGTAGTCGTACTGATCAAGCTTGGTGATGATCAGCAGCGGAGTGATCTCCGTGTGCATTGGCATATTGCCGGCGATGAACACCACTGACCCGTATTCACCCACCGACCGGGCAAACGCCATGGCGAAGCCCGCCATCGCGGCGGGTAGAATTGTGGGCAATACAACCTGCGAAAAAGTCTGCCAGCGGGTCGCGCCCAGGCTGGCCGCGGCTTCCTCAAGTTCTTTTTCCATGTCCTGCAACACCGGCTGGACACTGCGCACCACAAACGGAAGACCAATAAACGTAAGCGCAATGACCACTCCGAATCGCGTATAGGCCGCCTTGACGCCCAAACTGGCCAGCGGCTTTCCCAGCCAGCCGTTAGGGGCATAGATGGTGGTCAATGCAATGCCGGCAACTGCTGTAGGTAACGCGAATGGAAGATCTACCAGAGAATCAAAAAGTCTTTTCCCCGGAAAGCTGTAGCGGACCAAAACCCACGCCACCAGCACGCCAAAGAAAAGGTTAATCACGGCCCCGATGGCCGACGCTCCAAACGTCAAGCGGTAAGAAGCCAGCGCCCGAGGCGAACCCGCGATGTGCCAGAACTGCGCCCACGTCAACGACGAAGCCTTCAGAAACGTCGCTGCCAATGGAATCAAAACCAGCAAGCTGAGATACACGACGGTGTACCCCAGCGCCAGTCCAAACCCAGGAAGCACGCTACGTTTTCTAAAAGTCATAACCAGGAATTACAAACTCTCCAACCTACTGTGGTTGGTAAATCTGATCAAAAATTCCACCGTCGGCAAAGTGCGTTTTCTGCGCCTTCTGCCATCCGCCAAAAACTCCGTCGATGGTTACAAGATTGATCTTGGCAAACACCGACGAATATTTCTTGGCCACCGAATCCAGCCGCGGACGGTAATAATTCTTCGCCGCAATCTCCTGCCCTTCGGGGGTATAGAGATATTGCAAATAGGCCTCAGCAACCTGGCGGGTTCCCTTCTTGTCCACGACCTTATCGACAATCGAAACCGGTGGCTCCGCCAAAATGCTCAGCGAAGGCACAACAATTTGCACCTTGTCCGGCCCCAATTCCTTGATCGACAGGAAAGCTTCGTTCTCCCATGCGATCAGAACATCGCCGATTTCGCTCTGCACAAATGTCGTGGTCGATCCGCGCGCGCCGGAATCCAGCACCGGAACATTCTTGTAGAGCGCCTTCACAAATTCCTGGGCTTTCTGGTCATTGCCACCCGGTTGCTTCAACGCATAAGCCCACGCAGCAAGATAGTTCCAGCGTGCCCCTCCGGAAGTCTTCGGGCTTGGCGTGATCACCGAAATTCCCGGTTTTACCAGATCGTTCCAATCCTTAATACCCTTGGGATTTCCCTTGCGCACCAGGAACACGATAGTGGAGGTATACGGCGTGCTGTTCTGCGGTAGCCGCTTCTGCCAGTCCGCGGGGATCTGCCCCGAGTTCTGCGCAATCGCATCAATGTCGTAAGCCAGCGCCAGGGTCACCACGTCGGCTTGCAAGCCATCGATCACGCCCCGTGCTTGCTTGCTCGATCCGCCATGCGACTGTTCAATCGTAACCGTCTGCCCGGTCTTAGTCTTCCAGTACTTCGTGAACGCAGCGTTAAAATCCTGATACAGCTCCCGGGTGGGGTCGTAAGAAACGTTAAGCAGTGAAAGATTTTGCGCAAATACCGGGACCGACAGCGCAAGAAGCAAACCGAAGGCAGCGACTATTTTCCTATTCATTTCTCTCTCTCTGAGTTCTTCCAGTCACTTGCTGATCGGGCCACTCGCTACCGCCTCGAGCTTTCAGTCTGCCTTCCGTGAGTCTATCGGCCACGTGTCACCGAAAAAAGCAAACGGCCCAGGATTTTTAGGTC
>DATBAT010000225.1:0-2794 GCA_036271375.1 Terriglobales bacterium | reverse complement strand
GTCGAAGTCGAACACCGCGAACGAATACAGCGTGTCACGATTGGGCCGAACTATGCCCCGGCTGGCGATCGGCGCCAGCTCGCGGCCATGCCGGAATTTGCCCAAGGCGCCCGCTTTGATCGTTTGACCAAAATAGACGTCCGTCTGGGCGCGGTTGTAGTTGTCGGCGGTGACAGGGACCGCTGGCGTTTGCGGAACAGGTTGCGCCAGAGCGAACGCGGCATGGCCGAGTGAAAGGATGATTACGAAACAGCGCTTGGGGTTCACGACGCGCTCCAGTCCTGGTGGTGCATCTTATTTCTCCTCTTTATTCGCCAGGCTTGGATCAATCAGCGTCAAATCTGTGTCCGGATCAAAGCGCTTCTGCATCGTTACCGGATCGACAGTGACCATTACTTCCAGCGTCGGGGATACATACGCCGCGAGAACGTGACCTCCCTGCGTTGTACCATCTGAATTCCCCACCAGCATGTGCGTGTGGACTACAGGCTTTCCTTGGTAGAGCGCGATGTCACCGCTCATCCCAATCACTTCGTGCTGACCGTTGACGGGAATCTTCTTGTACATTTTCCGCTGAGGATCAAACCATCCCAGCGTTGCTCCATTCACCGCTCCAATGGCGGTGAAATGGGCACTCGTAACATGATACTTCTGCGCAAACTCCAACATTCCGGAAAACGCCTCGTCTCCTTCGTAGAAGATAACCGCATACTGTTTCGTCGGTGCTCCAGGGTTCAGTAATTGAACCTTGATCTTCGGAGCTTTGCCTTTCGGACCAGCGTCCGGCGGCGCTACATATTCACTTGCCGTGTCCTGCGAATACGCCGCCGTGATGGCGATCCCACCCAATAGTAGTGCATAACTGAGTTGCTTTACTTTGATCATGGAGTTCTTCTCCTTTGTTCTCGGGTTTCATACGCCAAGGTAAGGTTTAAGGTCACACTCCTGCCAGTGTGCGTGTGGAAGGGTGCGAAACTATTTTGGTTGTGCCCGCGTCCCGAGTCCGCGGCGGACGCACCAGGATCGGCAACAGCGTCGAAATCGCCATGACACCGGCGATAACATGAAGCGCGCCACGATACGAACCAGCTGTTTCCCGCATGTGCGCGATTAGCAGAGGACCGAATACGCTGGCAAATCCCCAGGCCGTCAACATCAGGCCGTAGATGGGACCGACGTTCTTCGGACCGAAATAATCAGCGGCAAACGCGGGCATGGTGCCAAACCCGCCGCCGTAACACATCAATACCACGAAGGCAACGATGGTCATTAACGAGGCAGTTGTGATGTTCGGAAGAAACCAGAACAACAGAATCTGACTGAGAAACATTACCAGGAAAGTAACACGCCTGGTGATCGAATCGGAGACCCATGCCCAAAACACTCGTCCGACTGCATTGCCAATACTGGCCAGTCCGACCATGCTCGCGGCTACTACCGCGGTTACTCCGGCCAGTTCCTGAAAAAGCGGTGCCTCCTGCGAAATGATCGAAATGCCTGCGCAAGTATTGAGAAATAAAAGCAGCCAGAGCGCCCACCACTGCCAGGTCTTGAGTGCCTCACCCAGTGTGTAGTCGCGACCAGCGCGGTGCGAAGTTTGGGTTGCTGTCGGCGTCCAGCCCTCAGGCCTCCAACCATCGGGCGGGTTCTGCATAAACAATCCGGTTACAAGCGTGACGATCAGATATGCGATCCCGAGATAAGCGAATGTGCTCAAGACGCCGACGCTCTGAATGAGTCGGGTAGCCACAGGCGCGGTAATGAGCGCGCCGGCGCCAAATCCGCCAACTGCGATCCCGGTAATGAGTCCTCGGCGATCCGGAAACCACTTTACCAACACGGCCACCGGAACGATGTATCCAAGACCGAGGCCAATTCCGCCGATCACGCCGTAACTGAGATATAACCACCATAGGCTATGTGAGAAGCTGGCGAGAAAAACTCCCAGCCCGTAGAGCGCGCCGCCGGTCAAGGCAACGATGCGCGGTCCCTTGCGGTTCAGCCAGAGGCCTCCGAAGAAGGCGGCAAAGCCCAGGACAAAAATGCTGATCGTAAACGTCAGCGTTATTTCTGAAATGCTCCATCCGAATTGCTTCGCCAACGGAACGCGGAAAACGCTCCAAGCATACACTGCACCCAGCGCAATCTGCAAAAATACTCCGGCGATTGCGATTACCCAGCGATTATTCGTTTTCATAAATTCCTCCTACTACAGCGGCATGACCACGCCGCCGTTCTTGGGAATCGCATCGTAGGTCGCCTTGTCGATGCGCAGGTGAGCCATGACCGCTTCCGGCGGAGTATGAGCCAGCCACTCCGAAAAAGAGAGGTCCTGGAAACGATCGACCTTGGCGAACATCTCCAGGAACACCAGATCGGTGTCGCCCGTGTTCTCGATGTAGTGCAGCAAAGTCTTCTCGACGTATCCCACGTCTCCCTCTTGAAAGTTCATCGTGCGAGCCTTGTTGCCTGCGTTCACCACAGTCATTCGTCCCTTGCCGCTAATGTAGTACTGCCATTCGTCTGCGTTTGGATGCCAGTGCAATTCTCTTAGCCCGCCGGGATGAACGGTGACCAGGGCCATCGCCGTGGTTGAGACTTTGAAATTGCTGGAATCAACAACGCGCACCTCGCCGCCTCTTGTTTTGAACGTTGGCGGCATTTGCATCGTGCGAAACGCCAAATTGTGTGGCGACTTTCCGCGCGTCCCGGCGGCTGCCCTTTGGTCAGCCTCTAGCGACGCCGGAAGATCCGCTTGGAAAATGAATAACTCTTCTTTCGGCACATTCTTGAA
>DATBAT010000224.1:0-8170 GCA_036271375.1 Terriglobales bacterium | reverse complement strand
ATAAGACACTACTTGTAATAAATGGGACTGCGATAAAGTTAAAAGGCACCGCTCATCATGATTCCGACCCTTTGTTAGGCAGGGCGGTCACCCCTGCAGTCGAACGCCGGGACGTGGAATTGATGAAGGACGCCAACATTGATTCTTTACGGACCTCCCATTATCCGCAGCTACCAGAATTATTTGATATCGCGGATGAGTTAGGCCTTTACATCGAGGACGAAGCGCCTTTTTGTTGGGTTGATCAGGCGTACGATTTGCGTTGGGGGGCATTAACGCGTCAGCTCACGGCCGAACTTGTCGAACGCGATTTGAGCCATCCGTCTGTCGCTTATTGGTCTGCGGGCAACGAAAGCGACTGGGGTCCGACGCTCGACCTGGGAGCACGAGAAATGCGTGATCACGATCCGAGCCGACCTCTAATGGGAAGCTGGACCAAAAATCTTGATTTCACCATCCGCCACAATCCTATTAGCGTCGCGGGCATCAACGCTCTCGCGGGAAGTGAAAAGCCTGTTTTGTGGGACGAAAGCCTAGCTCCCTATCAAGGTATCTACCGGGACGGGGACGCGCTTTGGCGTGATCCCGGAATCCGCGATTACTATGCTGCGCCCTTGGTAGACGTCCTTGAAGCATTCTGGAAAAGTAAGGTCGTTCAGGCAAGCTTCATCTGGGCTTGGTCGGACGATATGTTTATGGTGCCGGGCCGAGGATCAGAATACGGCCGAGGTTTCACGGAGACCCACGGCGTGGATCGCATTTTCTACAAAGAAGGGTACGGATTGGTTGGTGACGCGCCCTGGGGCGTGATCGACGGCTGGAGGAGAAAGAAACCCGAGTTTTGGCACATTAAAAAGTTGTATTCGCCAATTCACGTGACTGCGCGCGAACTGTCAATTCCCTCCTCTGGCGCGATTCAAGTGCCGGTAACCAATCGCTACTTCTTTACGGATCTTTCAGAGCTAGCGGTCGACTGGAGTCTCGGCCACGAAGAAGGAAGAGTCAAAATCGCCCTCGGACCACAAATGTCGGGAAAAATCGAGATTCCTGTCACCGGTGCTATCGTCCCTGGAAGTCAACTTGTTCTTCGTTTTTTGCGGGGAAATGCCGTGGTCGATGTGGAGTCTATACGACTAGGAGAACGCCCAATTTTTTCAGCGCCAGCGGTAGCGGCTCCGCCGTTACGACGGCGCGAACAGTCTTTGCTCTCCGGGATCACTCCTCGGATTGACGGAAAGGATTTTTCCCTAGGCATCTCCGGCAGCCGAGGGCTAATGCAATATTTTTTTACAGACGACGCGGTGGTTCTATATGACCAGCCACAAGTCCACATCTTACCGTCGCGCGGGGCCAACAGGTCGCTCCCTGACACCATGGGTTGGACGTTGGATCACCCTCTTGAAATTTCGGAAGATAACGGTGTCATATCTTTGCTTAGCCGAGGGCACTATTCAGATTTGATCGGCTCTTATCAGACAGTAGTGACCCCGAACGGAGATGTCACCATCTCATACGATTTCTCCTATGCGGGACCTGACCTTCTCGCCAAGGAAATCGGATTCCAAATCGACGTGCCACTGGCGCTTGATCGTTTGACTTGGGAACGAAAGGGCGAATGGACTTGGTATCCGGAGGATCACATCGGAGCCTTGAACGGCAACGTCGAGGCTCACAGCGGAAGGCCGTCTTTCGTCGTTCCCACATGGTCTTACGGGGAGGACGATTCTCCCATGGGAAGCAACATGTATCGCAGCACAAAGCGAAACATTCTTTCAGCTGGAGTCAAAGATTCGACCGGGCGCGGATGGCAAATTCATTCGGACGGCTCGCAACATTTGCGAGCTTCAGTAGGTACCGACCGGATCAGCATTTACGTTAGCGATTGGTATGGGGGGAGCGACGCTGACATGGTCGAGTACGTGGAAAACTATGGCTCTGGAAAACTGATCAAAACCGGGGACAGAATACATTCAACCCTGCGCCTTAGCCGGGTTATTCAGAAGGGATCACGGATTGCAAATCACTAATCGATGAAATGCTACAATGCCTGACTGTCATTCCGAAGATCTTGGATAACTCACCCACCGATTGGCGACACAGGATTCGTTCCGTTGACATCCAGGTGAACTTTGCGTTAGGCGTGACGACGCAAAGGGGTTCTGGGCGTACGATTACGACGCCTTCGAAGGAGCACTATAAACTGAGTATTGGAAATACCCATTTCAATGCGGTGGACTTTAACCTTCGAATGTAAGTCATCGGCGCGGCACTCCGATCGTGGTTCTCAAAAAGTCACTTTAGAACCACCGCATGTACATCCGTCTTCGCGATAGGCGAATTTGCTGTTACTGTCTCATCGAGCAGCTACGTCCGTACGGATCGATGGGCAGGCGGGTAGCGATGAATGAGAAAGCAAAGAATGTCTGTCTAGTAAATTGCGTCATGCACCTGCCGCCATACAGCGCCCTCTCAACACTTGTCTCCGACGGGTTTGACACACACGGCATTCGAAATCGCCCATCGGGCAAGACGTGGGTGAAGAACTTTCGATCAGCCGGCATGCAAGACGTTGCATGTGAATCCAGAGCATATTGAGGGACAGCCGGAAAACGCTTCCTGGGTGGGCGTCGTGTCGCTGGCGACGTGCCGCGCAAATTCTGGTGCGTCGGCTGGATGCGCATGGCGCACCCTACATTCACGACACATTGTGCGGATCTCGGAATCCATCACGTTGCGAAGGGTCAAAACGGAAACGATGGCGGTCCTGCATTCTCGCCCCGCCATTTAAGAGAGCGTTCAATGGCGTCAGATCCGGGTCGTATAGTATGCCGATGGGTACGCGATCTTTTTCATCCCGTCCGATGATTCCGTGCGCTTCATGTACGGTGCGAAATCTCATAGCGATGGCTCCGTTCCGAAGGAGGAATTCTTCACTGCCACGCCGGTCGATTCGCGAACAATCAATTCCGGATCGACGGTGTAGGGCATGGCAAGCTCTCCGGCTTTTCCCTCAGAAGCCACCAGGCTGCGGAACAGAGTGGACGCGATGCGTTCGCGTGGGATGTTGATCGTTGTCAACGAAGGACAGCTGAATTCCGCTATCTGGATATTATCGAATCCAGTGACCGAAATTTGTTCCGGAACAGAAATTTTCCGGTTCCCCAGCTCGCGCAAAACCCCGACCGCGAAAAGATCGTTCACACAAAGAATGGCCGTCGGATCGAATCCTGACGCCAGCAAATCCCGCCCGGCGTCGCGTCCAGCGAATAGGTCCCTGTCCTGACGGACAAACAGATATTTATGAGCAATTTGCAATCTCTTTGCGGCGGTTACGAAGGCATCGCGGCGTTCATCCGTCGGGCGCAACTTCAGCGGATATCCGATGTATGCCATTCGTTCGTGGCCCAGGCTGTGCAAATGCTCCACCAGTTGCGTCATTCCTTTTGCGTAATCGAATCGAACGCTGCCCCGCCGTTTACCCGGGAGTCTCGCATCGTACACGGCCACAGGAATGTCGGCTTGCATCAACTGTTTCAAGGCTGGGGAAATAGTTTCTGAAACGATGATGGCGAGCCCTGCCACGCGCCTTCCCAGAAACGAATCAATGCAGGCAGTCAACCGCTCCGGGTCGTAGTTCGTATTGCCCACCAACACTTCGTATCCCGCGGCGTGCGCTTCTTTTTCCAGCGCGTGAAAAATATCCACGAAGAAAGGGTTCTCGAGGTTGGAAACGATGATGCCCAGTGTGTTGCTTCGCCCGGCCACCAGTGAACGGGCTTGCAGGTTGGGCCGGTAGTGCACTGCCTCCAGCGCTGCCCGTACCCGTTTGCGGGTAGAAGCTTTTACCGACGGATGTCCAGTCACGACGCGTGAAACAGTCGAGACCGAAACCTTCGCTTTGGCGGCAACGTCTTCGAGGCGCAAGGGCGAGGCTAGTCCTTCCCGCTGAGCACGGTCGCGCTTCGATCTGTATGCTCATTCATCCATGCTGAATCGCCGGTCGAGAAGCGCTTCAGCCCGGCCTGCTTGATCGCGGAGTCGGGCACCTTGTTCAGCGGTGTGTAACGGGGATGATGACTCTCCTTATACGGATCGTTTTTCTTGGAGTTGTAACAGCAGATCATCGACCATCGCGGATTATCTGAAGTGTTCTGATCGGAGCGGTGCAACAAATTCGGATGGAAAAATAGTGCATCGCCCGGCTCCGCTTCCACGTAAACCAAGGGCAGCCGCTTTAGAACTTCCGCAACGCGTTCCATGTCCGCGCCAGCCTGTTCGCCTTTCAAAATGTGCTCGATTCGGCCTAAGGTGTGCGAATAGGGAATCACCTGCATGCAGCCGTTTTCCTTTGTCGCGGCATCGACGGCAATGGACACGCTGGTCAGGGCGGGGAAAAGCACGCCGTTCTGATACCAGTAGCCATAGTCCTGGTGCCAAGTCCAAGCCCCACCCACTTTTGCGTCCTTCATAATCATTTTTGAGTGGTAGTGGTAAATCTCGTCGTTCAGCAACCGGGTAGCGGATTCCACAATTGATTCGCACCGCGCAAACATTCCGTAGATAGTGTCGCCTGGGTGGTTCCACACCGAGAGCCTTACATTACCGCCTTCGCCATCGTTCCTGCTGTAAGCGTGGCTATCCATTTCGCGATCCTCCTTCGCCGCGCGCTTCAACAGATCGATTTCCTCGCGATCGTAGAAAGCTTTGGCCAGCAGAAAACCCTTAGCGTGATATTGCTGAACTTCGACGGACGAAATACACCCTTTTGCCATGGCAAGAACTCCAGTCAGGCGATCTTAATGGAAACGTTACCAAAGATAAATTATCTCGCGATTGGGAACTTGTCAATTCAAGATTGTCGCTTTGGCATCCACTCCCGGTGTTTAGGAGTATTGACACTAGGTTATGAGCTGTCTATATTTTATTGGAAACGTTTGCATACAATGATTGATTCGTCGATGCCCACACGAGGCACCCCCGCGAAAAACTTGTCCAACGCCAGATTATCGTTTCTGCTCTTGGCAGCAGTGAGCGCCGCCCTAGGCGGCCTGCTTTTCGGCTTTGACGTCGCCATCATTACTGGCGCCGGACCCTATATTCGCGAGTATTTCCGGTTGGACGACCTTGGTCTGGGATGGGCATTTAGCTCGTTATTGTTTGGATGCGTTATTGGTTCGCTCGTCACTGGTAGGATTGCCGACCGCTCCGGCCGAAGAAAGTCGCTGCTTTGGGCCGCGGCACTTTTTGCTCTGACCTCCACACTTACAGCCGTCGCTCAAACGTTCTCATTCTTTATTTTCGCGCGATGCCTGGGGGGGGGTGGCTGTTGGGGCCGTCTCTATTGTCTCGCCCATCTACATCGCAGAAATCGCTCCTCCGCAAAGCCGGGGTAGACTCGGCGCTCTATACCAGATGTCGATCGTAATCGGAATTTTGCTTTCTTATCTCACCAACTATTGTCTGCGCAACAGCGGCCCCAACAACTGGCGCTGGATGTTCTTGACCGGTATTATTCCCGCGCTCGTATTTTTCCTCCTGCTGCTCCGTGCGCCGGAATCGCCGCGCTATCTGATCATGGCCACCCGGTACGAAGAAGCGCGCAACACTTTAGCTCGCATCGTCGCCCCCGAATCGGTCTCACTTGAATTTGATCAAATTCGTTCCAGCTTCGCCGACCGCCGCAAGGGTTGGAACGACCTTGTTCGCCCCGGACTCCGCCGGGCAATCGGCGTGAGTTTTTGCCTCGCAATTCTCGTCCATGTGTCCGGCGTTAACACTGTCATCGATTACGCTCCATCCATCTTTCAAGCCGCCGGGTGGAAAATTGATGCCGCCCTTTTTGCGACGCTCATGGTCGGTGTCACAAATCTCGTCTTCACCCTCGCGTCCTTTTGGATGATCGACCGCTGGGGACGAAGGTCCCTCTATATTGCGGGTTCGTTGGCGATGGCGGCAATGCTAACGGGCCTCACGGTGCTTTCGAAAATTGGCGCATTTCATGGCAATCTGGTGCTGGTACTATTGCTAACCTACCTCGCGTTCTTTGCGTCCTGTATTGGTCCGGTGTTTTGGACGCTGGTGCCTGAGATATTTCCGAATCGCGTTCGCGGCACCGCCATGACCATTCCCGTCCTGACTCAGTGGGTCGCCAACGCCATCGTCGTTTTGCTTTTCCCCTTGGCATTTCATCGCCTCGGTAAATCTGCCACGTTCGGTTTTCTTGCCTTAATGGCCTTGTCGCAGGCAGTCTTCACCTGGATCTACGTGCCGGAAACCAAAGGAAAAACTTTGGAAGAGATCGAGGAATTCTGGAAGGTCGCCTCACCTAGGGTTTGATTCAAGCCTTAGCGTCAGTTGCGATGCTAAATCTTCGTTTAGCCCTGTCTTTGCTAAAGAAGCCGCTAGTCCAACAGCCGACCATCCCAAATATGTCGGCTACCTCACAGCGAATCGTTGCGGCACGATTAGGTGGCGAAATTCGCCACTACGCTCGTTTTGGACTCGCCGAACTAGTGGGGGGTCTAGGTTACAAGCTTCGAAGAAAACCAAAAAGCCTACGCTGTTCGCCCCAATCGAGTGGAACGTGCCGCCGCAGTTTTGCAAAGGTGAGTTCCTTTGGTTGTCTGCCGTCGAGAATTGCCTCGACAATATCCGGCGCCAGGAATGCACAAACGGTGACCTTGCTTACATACTCTTCGCTTAGGCCAACCTTGGCTGCCAGTTCAGCATTCGAAGAGGCGCCTCCGTCCAGAATTCGGCGACTCCATTCGTGGGCTCGAACTAGGGCTTTGACCAGGGGAAGGTTGGTTCTTTGGTCTTGGCTTTCATTGCCCGGGCCGGGAACTAGAAGCCGCACTTGTCCTCTATTGCGAAGAAGCTGGCAGTTGGTTTCGATGCGAATGAGGTCGGCGTTCCCAGCAGACTTCGGCAGGGACGTCGTTGCCACTGAGGAAGAGATCTGCTTTAAGATTTCTCGCTCACTGATAAACAATTCCAATTTGTTGGAATGAAACACCACGCGCCGAACGATGGCGCGGATCATGTTGCATTGTTCGGCGGGACCAGTTCCCTTCCACCTTGCAGCAAGTTGTTCGCAGGCGGAGAGGAGGGCGCGAGTTGGCCCAGAATTCCCCGAAGAACCTACGTGATCCATGATTTCTGATTGGCTGCCCAGGAACTTAAGGAGCCGCCCCACGACTCGGCTTTCCACCTCATGAGCCGGCAATCTCAAAGGAGATTTCCCCACCGCTCCTCTTCCATCATTTTTGAAGTAATACCGATATCGCTTCTTACCCTTAACCGCGTGCGAAGGAGTTAAACGATGACCTTCGGAATCGAAGAAAATTCCCGTCAGAAGACTGGGCGTCTGGGACTTTAGCCCGTTGCGCCGACCTTGGTGGGTGGCAGACAATCTGGTCTCTACCTTTTGCCAGAGTTCTCGCGAAATGATCGCGGCATGCTGACCGGTATGGGCTTGCCCGAGATGAAAAATCTCCCCTAGGTAGATCCGATTTCGTAAGATTTGATACAGCGCACCCCGCGAGAACTCCCCTCCCCCGAATTTCTTTCCATCACGGTTTATTCTCAGCTTGCTTTTCAATCCCTTCTCATCCAGGAACCGCTTGAGCTCTGAAACGCAACCCAGGGCGAGATATTGCTGATAAATGGTCACCACCAGTTCGGCCTCATGTCGGTTTACGACCAACTTTCGATCCTCAAGGTCGTATCCGACGGGCGCCAGCCCCCCCATCCACATTCCCTTTCGTTTCGAGGCAGCGATCTTGTCGCGGATGCGCTCTCCGGTGACTTCCCTCTCGAATTGGGCAAAAGAAAGAAGAACGTTCAGCGTTAGCCGCCCCATAGAGGTAGTCGTATTGAATTGCTGCGTAACAGACACAAAAGAGACGTGATGAGCGTCGAGGATTTCGACGAGCTTGGCAAAATCCGCCAGGCTACGGGTCAGACGATCAACCTTATATACGACGATGGTATCGACCTTGTCATTTTGGATGTCTTCTAGAAGCTGTTTGAGGGCTGGCCGATTCATGGACCCGCCAGAATATCCACCGTCATCATAATTCGCAGGAATAAGCTTCCAGCCTTCCGACTTCTGGCTGGCGATGAATGCCTGGCAGGCCTCCCTTTGGGCGTCCAGGGAATTGAAGGATTG
>DATBAT010000223.1:0-11276 GCA_036271375.1 Terriglobales bacterium | reverse complement strand
AAAAGAAGAAATAACAACGGCCACGGATTTACACAGATCTTCAGAGAATCTTTTCAAAGCTTCATCCGTGGAAATCCGCGTTGATCAGTGGCCCATTCCCCATGCTAATCTGGCGTCAGTGCGCGAAGGTCTTCTCTCCATCTTCCAGGAAAGTTATCGTGAGTTGCGTCCGCGGGCGCCCATGCCCGAGATGCGCGTGGACTTCTTCGCCTTCGCCAGCATCAACAACACCATCCGGCTGCGCGAAGGGCGGCTGTTGGTAAGAATTTCCGACATGCTGGAAGGCGCGCCGGAAAATATCATCCGCGCATTGGCCCACATTCTTCTGGCCAAGCTCCATCGCAAGCCGATCGAGCGCGAGCATTCGACGCGCTACCGCCGGTACATCTCCAGCCACGACATCACGCAACGGGCTCATGTGGTGCGGCAGCAGCGCGGACGCAAGCGCATTGTTTCCCCCAAGGGCCACGTTTACGATCTCGAGAGTATTTTTGAAGATCTCAATGCGCGGTTCTTTCATGGCTTGCTGGCCCGTCCGCAGATGACATGGAGCCAGTCCGCGGCGCGCAATATGCTGGGACACTATGACCCTGCGCATAACGCGATCGTAGTGAGCCGGGTTTTCGATCACCACCGAGTTCCCTCTTACGCCGTTGAGTACATCGTGTATCACGAAATGCTGCACCTCAAGCATCCGGTACGATTGCGAGGCAGCCGGAGGTGCGTGCATTCGGCGGAGTTCCAGGCGGAAGAAAAGTTGTTTCCGCAGTTAGACCAGGCGCGCGTGTTTTTGCGGAGACTGTAAGGCCACGTCGGTGGTGGGAGACGTTGCCGAGCAACGTCTCTACAGAACAACTTTCTAATTCGCTTGTTTCCCGTCTGGCTGCCGCCTGGTGCCGTTGGCGTATGCCGCGTTGACGCTACACTCTCCTAGCGATATCCTAAGAGCGTTGAAAATGAAATTCATTTTCAACATCGTGAGCCCCTGTCGATGATTGAAGCTTTTATCGTTACCCTGCGGGAAGGGGTGGAAGCCGCCCTGATCGTAGGGATTACGCTTGCCTACCTGCAAAAGATCGGGCAGGCGCACTTGCGCCGCGCTGTGTTTGCCGGGCTGGCAACGGCCTTCGCGGGCAGTGTGCTGGCGGCGGTGCTGCTGTCTCGTCTTCAAGTTAACGAGGACGTCTTCGAAGGCTGGATTTTGCTGGCGTCAGCAGTGTTCGTCATCACCATGGTTATTTTCATGATGCGAACGGGACGCAAACTGAAAGGCGAAATCGAAGGCAAGCTAGGCGAACTGGTGGGAAAGCGTTCGCAGTTCGGTATTTTTCTGTTTGTCTTTTTGATGGTGTTTCGCGAGGGCGTGGAGACGGTGCTGATACTCTCAGCTGTTTCGTTGAATTCGACTGCCCTGCTCAGTTTTTTGGGAACACTTGCCGGCGTTCTGGTCGCCATTGCTTTCGGAGTCATGTTCGTAAAGGGCAGCGTGCGGATCAACTTGCAGAAGTTTTTCCGCGTCACCACCGTGATCCTCTTTTTCGTCGCGGCGCAGTTGGTGATCACCGGCCTGCATGAGCTTTCCGAAAGCGGAGTGCTTCCCTCCTCCAAACAGGAGATGGCGTTCATTGGACCCATAGTGCGCAACGACCTGTTCTTCTTCGTCACGATAGTGGCTATGGCGGCGCTGATGGTCCTGTTCGATTTGAAAAGGCGTCAGCCGGTTCCGCTTCCAGATTCTCCGGCGGAACGGCGCAAAGCCACGTGGAGCGCGCGCCGCGAGCGGCTCTGGATGATTTCGCTCTACGCCAGTTCGTTCGTCTTTATTACGGTCGTGACCGCCGAGTTTATTTATGCCAAGAACGTCAGCGCGCTTTCGCCGGCGACAACCGTGACGTTTAGCAACGGCGAAGTTCGCATCCCCGGCAGCCAGGTTCCCGATGGTGATCTGTCCCGATTCGTCGTAGATGTGAACGGAACTCAGGTGCGCTTCTGGCTGTACAGGAAACCCGATGGCAAAATTGCCACCGTGTTTGACGCGTGTGAAATCTGCGGCGCTGCCGGGTTTTACAAAGGTTCGAACGGTGTGGTCTGCAAGAACTGTGCCTCACCCATTAACGGCCAGAGTATAGGCTCAAGCGGCGGATGCAATCCCGTGCCGCTCAAAGCTGAGCTTACCAGCGACAATACCGTTATCATTCATCAAGCGGACGTGCAGGCTGGCGAGCGCTTGTTCCACCAATAACCCCTATGTTCGTTCGACTGGTGTACGAGTCCTTCCGGCGTCAAAAGCGGCGCAAGCTGCTGGCCGGGGTCGCAATCACCTTGGGCGTCGCCGTCGCTACTGCGATGATTGCCGTTGCCACCGACATCGGCGACAAAATCAGCCGCGAGCTGCGCAGCTACGGCGCGAACCTAATCGTCACCCCGCAAGACGATTCGCTGGATGTTGAAATTGGTGGCGTGAATCTCAAGCCTGCTGGCGGCGCGTATCTTAGCGAAGCTGACCTTCCTAAAATTAAAGGGATGTTTTGGCGGAACAACATCGTGGGATTTTCGCCGATGTTGCAGGCACCCGTACGTCTGAATGACGCTGACGTCTCTCTGGTTGGAACGTATTTCGCAAAGACACTGAGTTTTGGTAAGGACAGCTTTGTGACTGGCGTGCGGAAGACGCATCCCTGGTGGAAGGTGCAGGGAGATTGGCCGGCGGATGATTCCTCCGACGTTCTGGTTGGAGAGAAGCTTAAGGGGATCGACAAGATCGTCGAGCTCGCGGGCGCTCCCCACAGGGTGGTGGGAATTCTTTCAACCGGTGGCGAGGAAGACCGGCAGATCGTTGCGCCGTTGGCGGTCGCACAACAACTGCTCAACAAACCGGGCGCTGTGGGCCGGGTTTACGTAAGTGCGGTGACCAAACCGGAAGATGCCTTCGCGCGGCGCGACCCCAGGACGCTTTCCCCGGAAATGTATGACCGCTGGTATTGCTCTCCGTATGCGCGGTCGATCGCATTTCAGTTGCAGGAGGCGATTCCTCACTCCCATGCCGAGCAGATTCGCCAAGTCGCACAGAACGAAGGAACAGTGCTTTCGCGGATTCAGGGTCTCATGCTCCTGGTGACGCTGGCCGCTTTGTTCGCGGCGGCACTTGCGGTCTCGGCGGCGATGGCAACAGCGATCTTTGAACGTCGCGCCGAAGTTGGATTGATGAAGGCCCTGGGCGCGGGCAAATTGTTGGTAGCTTCGTTCTTTCTAGCCGAGGCTTGTTTGTTGGCTCTACTCGGCGGAATGGCCGGATTTGCCGGGGGCACTCTGCTGGCTCGTCGGATCGGGTATGCCATCTTCGATTCGCAGATTGTGATTCAGCCAGTGCTGTTGCCAATCATCCTCGCGATCGCCGTAGTGGTGACCTTCGCTGGCAGTGCGGCTGCGATACGCAAGGCCGTGAAGTTCGATCCGGTTTATGCGCTGCGGGGTGAGGGATGAAGAATCGCCGCGGCCCATCGATGTTTTTGCGGATGCTGGTGCGGGCGGCTGTCCTTCGCCGCGGACGAGCGGTTGCAGCGCTTTTCGCCATGGTGGTTGCGGCGGCAGTCGCTACCGCTATGCTGACTTTGTTTGGTGACGTTCAATCGAAACTGCAACGCGAGTTTCGCAACTATGGCGCGAACGTGGTGCTCGTTGCCAAGGATGGACAGCAGCTTTCCGATGACGCGCTGAAGCAGGCTGAGAGCGCAGGGCTGGCAGTTCCCTTCTCGTATGCATTGGCCCGAGCTTCGAATGGACAATCTGTGGTCGTGGTTGGCACCGATTTTGATCGCGCGCGTAAGCTGAATGGCTGGTGGTCGGTGAGTGCGTGGCCTTCGCACGCGAATGCCGCGCTAGTCGGGCAGACTGCGGCCAAAATTCTGGACGCTGATGGCAAACAGTTCGATCTTCTCTTTCAGGATCATCCGATTCATCTCGTGCCTGCGGGCGTCTTGCAGACGGGCGCGGCGGAAGATAGCCGGATTTTTATTTCGCTAGCTGACTTTCAATCCTGGACGAAGTTACAAGTCTCTGCGTTGGAGGTCGCGGTTCCTGGCTCACCAATTGAAGTGAGAGCCGCAATGGAGAAACTGTCCGCGACGATTCCTTCTGCGGAGGTTCGACCTGTCCGCCAATTGATGGAAGGCGAAGCCCGAGTTCTTGGCAAGACTCGCTCGACCTTGCTGGCTTCGTGCGTCCTGATCATCGTGACCGCCGCGTTGTGCGTGCTGGCTACTTTAATCGGCTGGGTCCTCGACCGGAGACGCGACTTTGCCATCATGAAAGCTCTAGGAGCGTCGCAGAAACTAATCACCAGCTTCTTCGCGGCCGAGGCATCGCTGCTTGGAGTCGCTGGCGCAGTCTTCGGATTTGCCCTCGGTATTGGAGCCGCATTCTGGATTGGGCGAGTGAACTTTCATGCCTCCATCGAACCGCGCCTTGGCCTCTTTCCCGTGATACTGGCCGGAAGCGTGGCGGTGGCGCTGGTTTCGGCGATCGCCCCGATTTCCATACTGCGGCGAGTGCAGCCTGCTACCATTCTGCGAGGGGAGTGATGATCGAGCTCAAGAATATCAGCCGCGTCTACCCGGCCCAGGCCGAGCATGCCAGCGGTGTCATTCGCGCGCTCGACGATTTCTCGCTAACGGTCGAGACCGGGGAATGGGTTGCGATCATGGGGCCTTCGGGCTCCGGCAAATCGACTCTAGTTAACTTGATCGGCTGCCTTGATCGCGCCAGCTCCGGCGAGTATTGGCTTAACGGCGAGAACATTTCCGGAATCTCCGCCAAAGACCTGAACCGCGTCCGGGCGGAGCGAATTGGATTCGTTTTCCAGCAGTTCCATCTCATCCCCTATTTAACAGCGGTCGAGAACGTCATGCTCGCGCAGTATTTCCACAGCATGACGGACGAGCAGGAAGCGCTAGAAGCGCTGGAGCGTGTGGGACTGAAAGATCGCGCCAAGCACCTTCCTTCGCAACTTTCCGGTGGAGAACAACAGCGGGTTTGCATCGCCCGGGCATTGATCAACGATCCAAAGATCGTTCTGGCCGACGAGCCTACAGGAAATCTCGACGCGGTCAATGAAGCCATCGTGTTGCGCTTGTTGCGCGATCTTCACAAACAGGGACGAACCATTGTGATGGTCACTCACGATCCGGTGGTCGCGCGTCTGGCGGATCGGCGGATCGAACTTCATCATGGCAAGATCGCGCAGGAAATCTTCGCCATGGCTGACGAAGAGCAGTTCGATGAAGTCTTAGAAGAGTTGTGGGCCATTGAAGAGCACGGCGAGATCGCCGAAGTCGAGCGCATGGAAGTGCACGGTGCGTTGCCGGTAAGCATTGCGATCGAGCGCATGACCGAAATTGGACTGGTGACGACCAAGCCCCATCCGCCGGAGTCGCACAATCATCGGCCGTTCGTAAATCCCTGCCATGAGGCGTTGAAACCGGATGGAGTGTCGATCGGCGACGGCAGCCTGATCGTCGAGTTCACCGATTCTGGCCGACGCCGCGCGGAAGATGTAATTCGGCGGCATCGCCTGGCGGAGCGCTTGTTCACCGACAGCCTCGCCATGGACAGTGAGACCGAAATCGAGCAACAGGCTTGCAAATTCGAGCACATTCTTTCGCCAGGCGCGACCGACAAAATATGTACCTTCCTGGGGCATCCGCGGACTTGTCCCCATGGCTCGCCGATACCCCGGGGACAATGTTGCGGGCTCGCCATTGGGACCGAGTCCATTCCCGCAACGAAAGTAGACGCTTCCCGGTAAACCTTCGTTTCAGTCAATTCATCAACTGAAAGGGTTCACCACGCGCAGCTTACCGAATTCGCGCCCATCCTGAAAATCTTCGGAATAAAGGATAGAGCAATTCGCTTCGATAGCTGCCGCAACAATGAGGGAGTCGTACCACGGCAATCGGTGTTTCGCACTTAGCTGCAGAGCTTCAAAATAAAGAGCTGCGGAGGAATGAATTCCCAGAAGCGGTCGAAAGACGCTAGCTAAGTACTGTTCGCTCTCAGCGGGAGTTAGGGGAACAGAAAAGCGACGAGTAGCCACGTTGAAGAATTCCTGAACTACTTGGTAGCTCACGACGCCTTGTTTGGTCTGTAAGGTGCTATCTATTAATTCAACCGAAATCTTAGCTTTGGTGGGAGCGCTGCCTGACATGTGCGCGTCGAATGAAGAGACGAAAATATTTGTGTCGAGAAAGAATTTACCTTTCATTCATTTCGTCTCGCGTGAAGGGTCCACCCGCCCGAACATGTTTTAACCTCTGCATCAGAGCGCGATATTCTTTGGAACTTCCGCTCTGGCGCGTGTACTGTTGCAACCACTCCCGAAAAGCCACGTTGAGAGTCTTGTGCTGCGCACGCGCAACGGATCGGGCCTCTTCAATCAGCGCCTCATCCGCGCTCAGGGTTATGTTTTTCACTAAAACAGTGTACACTGTTTTAGTGTGATTGAAAATCGACCTACTATCGGCGTGTTCGACTCAGGCTTCGGCGGGCTAACCGTACTTAAAGCCTTGATCGAGGTTGTCCCCGGAGCCAACTATCTCTATTTCGGAGATACAGCGCGTCTTCCCTATGGATCGAAATCGGCTGAAACCGTGGCCAAGTACGCAGTTGAGGCCGCCCACTACCTGGAACAACAAGGGGCGGACTTACTGGTGATTGCCTGCAACACAGCTACCGCGCTGGCGCTCCCTCAGATAACCGGCGCATCTCGCGTGCCTGTTGTCGGAGTCGTCGAACCTGGCGCTGAGGCAGCTTCCGCTGCCAGCAAACAAGAAAGAGTAGTTGTCATTGGAACCGAGGCGACCGTTGCCAGCCACGCCTATCAGAAGGCTCTGGAATCGCGCGGAGTGGCAGCGGTCGAGAAAGCCTGCCCGCTCCTGGTGCCGCTAGTGGAAGAGGGCTGGATAAAACACCCAGTCACCCAACAAGTCGCCAAGATTTATCTGGACGAAGCGTTCGCTGGCGAATTCGCCAACGCCGACGTGCTGGTGCTGGGATGCACGCACTATCCGCTGATAAAAGAGGTCTTGAGCAAAGCCTCGCCGAAGCACGTGCGCATCGTGGACTCGGCGGAATCCACTGCACACACTGTAGCCAAAAAACTAAATCGAGAAATATCCGGTGAACCGTCCCTGAAATTCTTCGCCACCGACTCGGCGGAAAAGTTCAAGCGGTTGGGCACGCGATTCCTCGGCCGCCCCGTCCCCGATGTTCAGCATGTCGATTTGAAAGAGTAGCCACCAAAGAAAAACGGCCGCACAGGGCGACCGTTTTTCGAGAAACCCTCAGTGATCAGTAAAGCCTGAAGCTGACTTCCACGTTGATCTGCACGGCCACCGGTTTTCCATCTTTCATTGCCGGCTCAAACTTCCATTGCTTCACGGCTTCGATCGCTTTCTCGTCAAGACCCAGGCCAAGACTGCGCGTCACTTTGATATCGCGCGGATGCCCATCGGGCCCAACGATCAGCCACAGTACGCAGGTTCCCTGATACTTCGCCTTGCGAGCTTCTTCCGAGTATTCGGGATCGGGTGCAGACAGTGCACGAGGAGCGGAAACTCCGCCACCCACGCGGAACACGCCACCGCCGATACCACCGCCGCGACCAGGACCAACACCCGGGCCATCTCCAGTTCCAACACCGCCACCGGTTCCGGCACCTATGCCGCCGCCCGAACCTGTTCCGTTCGAGGGAGGTCCAGAAGGCAGATGCGACATCGGGTCACCGATCGTCGGCATGTTATTCGCCGCCATTTTTACTTGAGGCGGAACAACCACTGTCGGTTCGACAGCTAACTTCGGATTCTGATTGCGCACCACGATCGCCGGAGGAGTAATTTGCTCCATCGCCAGCTTCGGCAACTTGCCTTTGGGTGCCTGGAATTTGTCGCGGTCACCACCGCCACCACCACCACCAGCTTGCGTCTTTGAAGGCTGAAGGACGGGAACCTCGTCCGTCGGAACCCACGTCACATGTTCGTCCGTCTTGACGATCTGCTTCACCACGCTGCGGCCGAGAATCGTTCCGCCGATCAACAACACGAGCGCGACAATATGAACAATTACTGAGCCGGTTGCGCCATTTTTCTTATAGTCGTAGAAACCCCAGATATCGCGCACCGGTACGGGACGCGACGTAAGCACGAGCGGCGGCAGCTTCTTGGGAAAGAAGTAGTCGTCCAGGTTCGCGAACAGAGATTTCCACAAGCCCGGATCCTGATTCTCCTTCGGCAGGAGAAGGTTGAGTTCGGGTTCAGGATCGCGGCGAAGATTCGGTTCCATCAAAGTCGGCATAGATTAAGGCCCAATACAATTGCGACGGCGTCTACGTACACTACCGCCGTCCCTAGAATTGATGAGCAGATTTGGTGCCAAGTTGCTTTTCTCGCATGTTACTGTTTGGCTGCAAGGCCGCTAACTCACTCTGTAGTACAGCCTTCGGCATTTTCAACCAAACATTTAGATGCTAAGGACTGGGCCACCGTGCAGAAAATTGTACACTCATTTTGTAGGTTTTCGTCAGTGCTTTCCTGTGTGCCTGACATGGCCCAAACGGGCCATCTCCGTCCCCGCGTGGACGTTCCCGGCTACCCTCCCTATAATCAACAAATCAACCATTTAGGAGACACAAGCAAGTGCCCCTGGAGCTGAAAACCACCCTTAACCTGCCGAAGACGGGCTTCCCCATGAAGGCCAATCTGCCGCAAAACGAGCCCAAGATACTGGCGCGTTGGGAGCAGATGAAGATTTACGACCGGATTCGTGAGGAACGCGCTGGGGCAAGCGTCTGGGTGCTCCACGATGGGCCACCTTATGCCAATGGCCCCATACACTTAGGCCACGCTCTGAATAAATGCTTGAAGGATTTCATCGTCAAATCGAAGACCATGAGCGGGATGGATTCGCCCTACGTTCCGGGCTGGGACTGCCATGGCTTGCCCATCGAAATCAAGGTCGATCAGCAACTTGGCGGCAAGAAGCTGCAAATGCGGCCAATCGATGTTCGGAACGCCTGCCGGAAGTATGCGGAAAAGTACCTGGATTTGCAGCGCGAACAGTTCAAGCGCATCGGGGTTTTCGGGCGCTTCGACAACCCCTATTCAACTATGGTTCCGCAGTACGAATCGGTGGTACTGGACACTTTTTATTCATTTTTTGAGAAGGATTTTATCTACAAGGGACTGCGTTCGGTTTTCTGGTGTATTCACGACCGGACCGCTCTGGCCGAGGCAGAAGTTGAGTATGAAAACCACACCAGCCCGACGGTCTGGGTGAAATATCGATTGCACAGCGATGCGGGAAAGATTGATCCGAAGCTGGCGCAAGCAAGTAAGCCGATCTTCACCATCATCTGGACGACGACACCTTGGACGCTTCCAACCTCAATGGCAGTGGCGTTTCATCCCAAGGACGAATATGTCGCGTTGGAGACAGCGGACGCGATTTATATCGTGGCGTCACAGTTGGCGAAGACGGTGTCCGAGAAATGCGGGTTCGTAGATGTCAAGCCGCTGGCATACTTCCCGGGCAAGACGATGGAGTACACGGAATTTGAGCATCCGTTTTTAACTTGGGAAGAACGAAAAGTTCTCGGTGTGATCGCCGATTACGTGACCATGGATCAGGGCACCGGGGTTGTACATACAGCGCCTTCGCATGGCGCGGATGACTTCGCGACCGGCGTCAAATACAAGCTGCCTCTGACCAGCGATGTGGACGCCGGTGGGTTTATCGCCGAAGGCCTGCCGGAATACAAAGGCAAGAAGGTGTTCGCGGCGAACGCACCCATTGTCGAACTGCTCAGAGAGCGCGGAGTCTTGCTTCATTCGGAAAATCTCCAGCATTCTTATCCGCATTGCTGGCGCTGCCATAATCCGATCATCTTTCGTGCCACCGAACAGTGGTTCATCTCCATGGAAACAACGATGGAAGGCGGCGGTACGCTGCGCAGCAACACTCTTGAAGCAATCAAGGGCGTGAAGTGGGACCCGGCTTGGGGCGAGGAACGCATCTCGAACATGATCGAGACCCGCCCGGACTGGTGTATCTCGCGACAACGCATCTGGGGAGTTCCTATTGCAGTGTTTCTCTGCGACAGCTGCGGCAAGCCGCTGAATGACCACGCGATCAGCACCAAAGTAGTCGAGTTGTTCGCGCGTGATGGCGCCGACGCCTGGTACACCGACAAGGCCGACGCAATCGCCGCAGGAGCGAAGTGTCCACATTGCAAGGGAGAAAAATTCACCAAAGAGACGGACATTCTAGACGTGTGGTTTGAGTCGGGATCAAGCCACGCGGCGGTTCTCGGCCACGAAGAAAATTTGCCCTGGCCGGCTGATCTGTACCTCGAAGGCGGCGACCAGTATCGCGGATGGTTTCACTCTTCCCTGCTATGCGCGATCGGCACGCGCGGCAAAGCGCCTTATCGCATGGTGTCCACCAATGGCTGGACGCTCGATGAGAAGGGCCGCGCCATGTCGAAGTCCTTGAACAACGGCGTCGATCCAGTAGATGTAGCGGACCGCCTCGGCGCTGAAATTGTACGGCTGTGGGTGGCGTCAGTAGATTTCCGCGAAGACGTGGCATGCTCCGAGCAATTGATGCAACGCGTGGCTGATAATTACCGCAAGATCCGCAACACCTTCCGCTACATCTTGGGGAACCTAAGCGATTTTGATCCGGCGAAAAATGCGGTGGCTTTCGACAAACTTGAACCGCTCGATCAGTACATGCTGCGCCAGACGGCCGCGATGCGCGACGAAGCGTTGCGCAACTATGAAGAATTTGCGTTCCACAAGATCTACCATCGTGTAAATCATTTCTGCGTGGTGGAGTTGAGCGCGTTCTATTTCGACGTATTGAAAGACCGGCTCTACACGTCGGCACCCAACTCGGCAGCCCGCCGCGCCGCTCAGACTGCGATCTGGCAGATCGGAGAGGCTCTGGTGCGTGTGCTGGCCCCGATCACCAGCTTCACCAGCGACGAGGTCTGGCAGCTTCTGCCTGCGGTGGAGGGCCGCAAGCCCTCGGTGCATCTCGAACTGTTCCCGGCGGAGGAGACGATCTTCGGGACTACGCCTCCGGCAGAAGACCCAATGCAGCGCGAGGCGTGGACAGCATTACGTTCGCTGCGAGATGAAGTTCTGAAAGCATTGGAAGAAGCGCGGAACAGCAAACTGATTGGCGGCGGCCTGGAAGCGGAAGTTATTGTCACCGCACCCGAA
>DATBAT010000222.1:0-16055 GCA_036271375.1 Terriglobales bacterium | reverse complement strand
GATTTCCGCAATGGCATTGCGGCATCTCTAGTGCTCGGCCAACCTGATTTTGTGACGAACCCGGCGACTGCTCCGGCGCCGACGGCATCGAATTTTGCCAGCCCTCAGGGAATCGAAGTGCTGCGCAGCGGAAACGTCTGGGTTGGCGATACCAACAACAGCCGTACGCTGCAGTTCGTTTCTCCCTTCACGAACGGAATGAATGCGTCGCTGGTGCTCGGCCAGGAGGACTTTACGTCCAATCAGGCGAACCATGGCAGTATGGATCCCGACGACCAGACGCAGAACTACCCGTTCAATGCCGGGCCTTCGCTGATCGCCCTGGCGGTGCTGGGCGGACTGGCCGGCGGCCGACAGTGGTGGCTACGGATGCGGAAAGCGTAACAGTGATTCGGTCAAAGATAATGCTGCGCGTGCTGCTGGTCCCCGTTTTTGTAGGGGTATGCTACCTCTTTGACTGGGGCTGGCTGCGCGTGTTGACTACGGTGACGCTGGTCCAGATCTCCGCCGCGCTGGGGGTGCCGATGGCGCGTACCGGCGCGGTGATGGTCAGCGTGGCCGGGCTCAGCGCGCAGTTTACCGTCGCGTGCACCATGATCGATGCGTTCTTTGGCGCCATCCCCTTATTGTGGCGAACATCTGTTTCGTGGAAGCGGAATGTGCTGCTTCTGGGAGCGGCATTTTGCGGCGTGTTCGTGCTGAATATTGTCCGACTGGAAGTTGGGTTTGTGGCGATGAACTACGGTGCGCCGTGGTGGTTGGCTCATGAAGTGGTGGCGGGGGTGGCGTACTTCTGCCTCTGGGCATACATCGCCCGCAGGCGAGCGTGGGATTCGGCTCCGACTACCGGCCGGAAGAGTGATGTAGGGCGTGCACTCCTGCCCGCCTGATAAGCACCAGCTAGCGCAAACAGTTAAGCAACAGCGAACTCGTTAGACCAGGCCACCCGAATCCCGATTCCGCATCGAAGTTAGAAATCCATAACTTCAGGAGCGCAATCATGCTAAATTCCACACGAGCATTCAGCAGTTTCTCGGTGAACGACATTCAGAAAGCCAAAGACTTCTACAGCAAGACGTTGGGTCTCGATGTTTCCGGCGGACCAGAGGGCACGATCACCATCGCTCTTAGCGGAACAACAAAAGCTCTCATGTATCCCAAGCCGAATCACCAGCCGGCTACTTTTACCGTCCTGAACTTTCCGGTCGACAGCGTGGAAAAAACAGTCGATGAACTTGCGCAGCGTGGCGTGCGCTTTGAAATCTACAACGAGCCCAGCTTAAGGACCGATGCGAAAGGAATTTCGCGAGGGAACGGGCCTACGATCGCATGGTTCAAAGACCCGGCAGGGAATATCTTATCGGTGCTGGAAGTGGGGTAGCGACAACGATGGAAGGGCTGGTACGGCTCGCTACCGGGTCGAACAGCGGGCGAGTAGACGCAGTCAAGGTACGTCTCTCACCCGCATTCTTCTTCAGGCCGCCTTCGCCAACAGCGGCTGAGCGCAGTGCCCGCAGCGGCTCGCCTGGACGGGAATCTCGCTAAAGCATTCCGGACACTTTTTGGTCGTCGGGTCCGCGGGAGCCGGTGCGCTCTTCATCCGCGCGATCAAGTGGTTCATGGGAGTAACTACGCAAAAATAGACGACCCCCGCAACCAGCAGAAATGAAATGGTGATATTGAGAAAATCACCGACAAGAAACTGTGAGCCGTTCAGCGTGAAACCGATACTTGAAAAATCCGGCTTTCCCGCAAAAGCCCCGATCAGCGGTGTAAGCAAGTCTTTGGTGAAGGCCGTGACCACTGAGCCAAAAGCCGCGCCAATGACGACGCCAACGGCCAGGTCTACAACGTTGCCGCGCAGCACGAATTGTTTGAAACCTGTGAGCATGGAAGCACCCCTCTACTGAGATATCGCAGAAATATATCAAAAACCCTGCAGACGCGACCGGCAACAAGGTCGTAGAGGTAGTTGCCGACCGCTACCGTTAGTTCCCAAGCCACCGCCGTACCCGTTCTACCCACGGCTGATATATCTTCAAAGTTGTGTCCGCCGTCGAGGAATATCCGCAGCGCCTCAAAGCACGCGAATCTCGCGTGGCCGACTACGAAAAGGTTCACCTCCGCCTCGGCAATCTTCGACTTGCTCTGGTCGCTACGGCCGCGCTGCTTCTTTGGCTCGCCTACAGGCGGTACCTTCCGACTTTCTGGTGGCTGGCGGTCCCGGCCGTCGCTTTCCTTGCCGTGGCGGTCTACCACTCACGAATTCTGCGAGCCCAAAGTCTGGCGCAACGCGCCGTGGATTTCTATCGCCGGGGCATGGCCCGAATCGAAGACCGTTGGACTGGAACCGGGCAGACGGGCGAGCGCTTCGACGATCCACATCACGTTTATGCATCCGACCTAGATCTCTTCGGGAAGGGTAGTCTGTTCGAGTTGCTCTCGGTCGCACGTACTCGAATGGGTGAAGAAACGCTGGCCAATTGGCTGCTCGCTCCCGCCCCTGTAAAGCAGATTCACGAGCGCCGCGGTGCCATCGTAGAGTTGCGCGATCTTCTGGACTTCCGCGAAGAACTTTCGGTCCTCGGGGAAGATGCTAAGGTTGGCGTCCATCCGGAAGCGTTACTGCGATGGGCCGAGGCGCCGAATCGTCAGCATCGGCGATGGTTGCAATGGGTGGCGCCTCTCTGCGCCGTGTTGTTCATGGCCAGCGTTGCCTTCTGGTGGTACTCCGGATGGATCACTCCGCTGCTTGTCGTCGTAATCAGCGAAGCCCTACTCACCTACCGTCTGCGCTCCTCGCTGGATGACATTCTTCACGGCACTGAAGATTCGCTAGGCGATTTGGAGCTGCTGGCAGCGGTCTTGGCGCGAATCGAGCGGCAGTCGCTCCAGTCGCCGCGATTGCAGACGTTGAAAAACCAGCTTTCGTCGCACCATCTGCCAAGTTCCGTCACCATCAACCGGCTGCGCACGATCGTGGAATTCATCCGAGCCGGTGAAAACATCGTCATGCGAACCCTCGACACGCCGCTGATGTATTCAGTACAAGTCGCGTTCGCAGCCGAACGCTGGCGCAGCGTCCACGGCAAGGTGGTGCGGCAGTGGCTGGGCGCAATCGGCGAACTCGAAGGGTTGCTCTCGCTGGCGACGTACAGCTTTGAACACCCGGACGATCCCTTTCCTGAGTTCGCGGAAGGCAACTCGTGCATCGAGGGAATGGGTCTGGCCCACCCGCTGCTGGCGGCGGCGAAGTGCGTTGGCAACGATGTTAGCTTATGCGGGGAAACCCGCGTCCTGCTGGTCAGCGGTTCGAATATGTCGGGCAAGAGCACGTTGCTGCGAGTGATCGGAACGAATGTAGTGTTAGCCATGGCGGGCGCCCCGGTGCGAGCACGCAGTTTGCGAATTAATCCCCTGTACGTTGGGGCAAGCATCCGGGTGAACGATTCGTTACAGGAAGGCAGCTCGCGCTTCTACGCGGAGATCACACGCCTGCGAGATATTTACAATCTGTCGGCAAGTGAGCCGTCTATGCTTTTCCTGCTGGATGAATTTCTGCAAGGCACCAACTCACATGACCGGCTGATTGGCGCAGAGGGTGTCATCGGGGCGTTACTAAATCGTGGCGCAATCGGTGTGGTCACGACTCACGATCTGGCACTTACCGCGATCCGCGGGCTACCAGATGGAGCATTACGCAACATGCATTTCCAGGACGAGTTCGAGGACGGCCAGATGAACTTTGATTACGCGCTCAAAGAAGGCATCGTCACCAAGAGCAACGGCTTGGCGCTGATGAGATCGATCGGGTTGGACGTCTAGACTGTGTCCTGAGCGGTAATCACTTACTCTCCGGCAGCCTCCAGGCAAACATCACTCCACCTGCGCTGGTCAGCACATACTGTTGGTGATCCAACTCGTAGGTGATTGGAGAACTTGAAATCTGGGACCCGGCGCCAGCGTGCCACAAAGTCTTTCCGTCGCCCGTATCGAGCGCAAGAAAATTTCCCATCGAGTCGCCGGTGAATGTCACGCCTGAGTCCGTGGTCAACACCCCGGCGGACGATCCTTCCCCGATATCGTGCGTCCAGCGAATCTTTCCCGTCTGATAGTCAATGGCTTTGATCTGGCCTTTACCCCAAACGCCATAGTCGGCGCCCGCCCAGCCGTAGGCGCCGTCGGCGGGCTTGGCAAAGTAAATTGAATAACTCTCACGCGTGGAAACGACCAGCAATCCGGTCTTTGGATCAAAACTAGGCGAGCGGAAATTCGTCATGCCGCCCTCATCGGGAGCGATCAGGCGTCCATCCGGCGCAGGCTCTTTGTCAGGATTCGGGATCGGCCGCCCATCCTCGCCTACGCCCAGCGTCCAGTTCACCGGACCAAACGTAGAGGTCAGAAGGCTTTTACCTGTTGCGCGATCCAGCACAAAGAAATATCCATTACGCGATGCCTGCAACAATAACTTGCGCTGTTCTCCCTTGAACTCGCCATCGACCATCACCGGAACTTCAATCGCGTCCCAGTCATGCGTGTCATGGGGAGAGGGTTGGAAAGACCACACCAATTTTCCCGTGTCAGGATTCACCGCCACGATGCAGCCGGTATAAAGGTTGTCACCGGGCCGTACTTTCCCATTCAGCACCGGTGTCGGATTTCCCGTCCCCGTGTAAACCAGATTCAGCTCAGGGTCGTAAGTTCCGGTGAGCCACACCATGCCGCCGGTCGTCATGTTCGGCGTTTTGTCCGGAGGCGTCGAGTTCCACTGCCACTGCGTCGCACCCGTCTCAGGGTCAACCGACCGCATGTAACCCATAATGTTGTCGGTGTCGCCGCCCACTCCGATGATCACGTGATTGCGCACTACCAGGGGCGCCATGGTCGTCCAATACCCCTTTTTGATATCACCGACCACAATGTCCCAACGGACTTTGCCCGTCTTTGCGTCAAGCGAAACCAGATGCGCATCGGGCGTCGAAAAGAAAATCGAGTCCTTATACATGGCCACGCCGCGATGCCCCAGGTGCATCCCGTTATTCGGGGGATAGGTGTAGTGCCATATCTGATGGCCGGTGCGCGCATCGACCGCCCAGACATTGTCCGGAACCGTGATGTAAACCACGCCATTCACCAGCAGCGGCGAAGCCTTGATCCCCGCTTCCTGGTTCGTCTGAAATGCCCATCCAAGAGTCAGCGATCCCACATTCTGCGGCGTGATCTGCGTCAGCGGGCTATGCCGCCGTCCGGAATAATCTCCGTGATAGTTGGGCCATGAATTGGCTGGCGGATTCGCGATGGTCGCGGGATCGAGTCCCTGCGCCATCATCACACCCGAAAATAAACAACACGCGGCGACCAAAAAAATTGATTTCATATTCCCTATTTCAAAGTCTGCAGGTAGGCCATGAGGTCATGAATGTCGTTGTCGGTGTAGTTGGGAAACAACTCGACGTGCCCATCCTGCGGCGCATCGATCTTGTACTTCACACCGCTAACCGGCCACGAGCGGTACCATCCGTCGCCGTCCACCACGCCGATATTGAACTCGTCTTTATAGGCAAGAATTCCAGAAACCGTTTCCCCAGATGGCGTCGTCACCGTGGCTTTCGACTTCGCATTCTGCGGATACAGCATCTGCATCTCCAACTCCAGACCTTCCCGCCGGGATGCAATCCCCGCCAGGTCGCCGGTCGGCGAATGGCACGACGCGCACTTCGCGTTGAAGTAAGTCTTGCCCGCGTCGGCATTGCCGGTCTGCAAGTCGGCGACATCCACGCCCTTGCGCCCGCCAGGATTGGCCGCCGCCTTCTTCGTTTCGTCGCGAATGAATGCGATAAGGTCGGCAAGCTCCGCCGGCGTAATCCTTGGGAACGGCGGCATGCCCTTCTCGATACGCCCGTCATGAATGGTCGCGCGGATTTTGTCCCCGCGAATGTCCCGCGCCACCAGCTTCGAGCGCGTCAGGTCAGGCCCGCTCTCGCCGCCGTCCGCGTCTTTGCCGTGGCAGAAAGCGCAATTCCGACCGAACAAGGCCCGTCCGCGAACCGCCCCCGGAGGCGTCGCCGCCGGAACCGTTTCAGCTACGGCCTTTTTAGGAGCTTTCTTGGGAGCTTGTGCATTTGCGAGAGAAGCGGCGAGTAATAAAGAGATCAACCAACAACGTGGACCCACCATCGACAAAAGTCCTCCGGGCGGAAACGTTTTCCCGAGTGCCAACGTTGGGTTGGCAATACATGGTAGCAAAGATGTGGGCTTTGAGCGGACACTCTTGTCCGTGACTCGATCTGCCAGTTTTGGAGGATGCCAACTCATTCAGGTCGCGCCCACGCAGGGGATGGGCCTGTCCATCGCCGTACAAATCGAGCAGAGAACTGTGAGCCTGCTGCTCTACGGATTGCAGAACGTTTGGCTCAACCTGCGCACCGCTTGTTTCGATCTGGCACGCAAGGAGACTGTCGCCATCGACCCCAACTCTGTCGAGACCGCGCTGCTGGGTGAGAAATGTTTGGGGCAGGGAAGAATCCCAGTCAGGCAACGAGGAAAAGATAGAAATTCATGCCGTGGACGAAGAAGCAGGCGAACGCTATTCAGCGGGCGCGCCGGATCAATAGACATCCGCCGGCAAAGGCAAAGGCGTCGATGACCACTGCCGCCGTCAGGCCGCCCCAGTAGGCCACGCTGCCCGAGAACTCATCCGGCGCCGCTCCAAGAAAATGATGCACCGCATGCACCATGTGTACGCTGATCAACAACACGCAAATGCCACAAACAACATTCAGAATTCGCATCTCAGCTCCTTTGCCTAGGGTGGATAAAACTTCGAGGGATAAACTTAGACTACTGGGCGTCTCCGCTTAATATCGCCGGATTCGTTTGCTGCGTCCGTTCATACTGCAACAGCAGTTGGGCGTGCTTCCATGAGCTCCAGCAATTCATTAGCAGGTAGACCGCAATGATCCCCGTCCAAATGGATTGCGACCAGATGGCGAGCCCGATAAGCCCGATGCCGCCAGCAAAACCGATGGCGGTCGCGATCATCAGGCTGCGGCCACGACCAAAAATAAACCACAATAAAGAACGTAGGATCTGGCCGCCATCGAGCGGATAGATAGGCAGCACATTGAACATCAGGAGGCCGGCGTTCATGTAAACCACCGCGCGCAACCAGCGAAATGCGTCGGGTGCGGCAAGTTGCCATCCCGCACTACTGCCGTAAAAATAGGTCCCGAACAACAGCGGTAGAAGCGCCACATTGACCAGAGGGCCGGCGGCGATGCTCCACAGGTTGGCGCCCGGGCGCGGCGGAGGAGACACGTAGGCGACACCGCCGAGCGGCCAAAGCACAATTTTATCGGCAATGCCTCCTACCTGGCGGCAGGCCAATGCGTGGCCAAACTCGTGCAACAGCACGATTACAAAAAGCGCCAGATATTCAAGAATGTTCCAAACGATCGACGAGTACTTTCCGTTGCGGGCGTTGATCTCGTAGAAGGCAACCAGAAACCAGTACCAATGAAGATAGACATTAATTCCGGCAACGCGGAAGATTCGGAGCCCATTTTCTCCGGCAGGCTGCATATTGGAGAGATTTATATCACGCGCGAACCGTCCGGCGATGACCAGGAATATCGCGAAAGTTTGGATTAGACGGGCAGTCCGGTAATATCTTGAACATCATGAAGATAGGGGTACTGGCATTACAGGGGGATTTCGACGCCCACCGCCGCCGTCTACAAGAGTTGGGTGCGGAAGTGGAGTTAGTAAGGCAGGCAGAACAGTTAGATGGGATCGACGGCCTGGTGATCCCCGGGGGCGAGTCCAGCACCTTCCTTAAACTTCTAGGGCAAGAGGGATTCGAACGGTTGAAACAGTTCGTCCGTCTGAAACCAACCTTCGGCACCTGCGCCGGCGCGATTCTGTTGGCTTCCGAAGTAGAGAACCCCAGGCAGGTCGGGTTGGGGGCCATAGATATCGCCATCCGCCGCAACGCCTATGGCCGCCAGTTGGAAAGTTCCATCCGTGAAGGGGAACTTGGCGGCGCCCCCATTGAGATGGTTTTCATCCGCGCGCCAAAAATCGAGCGCATGGGAAAAGATGTAGAAGTGTTGGCGACCGAGGGCAGCGATCCGGTCGTCGTTCGCCAGGGCAAAACCATGGCCGCGACGTTTCACCCCGAACTCTCCGACGATCCGCGAGTGCACCAGTTATTTTTGGACCTGGTTGCAAACCATTAATGCACTTAGTGATTGCGGTTAGAATGGCTGGCCTATGAGGCACATTCTGGTAACCGGAGCCACCGGCAAAGTCGGCCGAAATTTCATCGACCGCATCTTGCCGGCTCCGGAGCATCGCGATGATAAGGTTCGGGCGCTCTGTCACAATCGATTGATCGACTCCAGCGATCGCGTGGAAGCAGTTCGGGGAAATATTTCGCTGCGCGCTGACGTACGAAATGCTTTGCAGGGAATTACTCACGTCGTGCATTGCGCGACCTGCAAAGAAACCCCGGATGACGCGATGGACGTGGCGGTGAAGGGATTGTTCTGGCTGCTGGAAGAGTGCCGCGTCAGCCTGACCTTCCAGCAATTCATTCTCATCGGCGGTGATTGCTCAGTTGGACATTTCTTCTATCCACATGAAGCCCCGGTGACTGAGCAGCAGAAACATACGGCGTATCCGGGATGTTATGCGCTGTCGAAGGTGCTGGAAGAAGTGATGCTTGAGCAGTACTACCTTCAATACCGTCTCAACGGCTGCTGTCTGCGCGCACCGTGGATCATGGAGAAAGACGATTTCAAATACACGCTCTCGTTCGGCGACGATGTCTTCGGCGGACCGCGTTGGCGCGATCTGGTCGGCACAGAGAATTCGGAGAAGTACGTGAAAGACGGATCCATACCGGTGATGCTTGATCCGAACAGGCAGCCGGTGAAGCGAAACTTCGTGCACGTCAGCGATCTTACTAGTGCGATCTCGCTGGCGCTAGATCACCCTAAAGCGGATCAACAGACGTTTAATATCTCGATGGATGAACCGGTCGACTATGGTGCGGTGGCGGACTACCTTGGCCAAACAAAGAGCCTGCCGTCAGTTGAGATTGAAACTCCTTATTATTCGACATGGCTCGACAACACCAAAGCTAAATTTTTGTTGGGGTGGCGTCCGCGCGTTGATCTTGCAAAATTGATCGATGATGCGTGGAATTATCAGCGAAGCCCGGATGATCCGCGGAAGGTTTGGTATCCGGGCTAGCCGACGCTATTGCAAACTTGCACCGGCTCTCAATGGCAGGCTTTGCGACGATCCGCCGACCATGAATGAGTAGTCTCCGGCGACGCGCTGCCAGCCGCTTTCGCTGTAAACGGAAAGGAACAGCGGCTCGACTTCAACCGTGACGTCTTTACTCTCTCCGGGATTGAGTTTCACTTTACTCCAACCCACCAGGCGCTTTGGAGGCTCGTGGGTACTCGCGGGTAACGCGGCGTAGACCTGCGCGATCTCTGATCCCGCGCGCTTGCCGGTGTTTTTTACGGCGAAGGTGACAGTGACTTTCTCTCCTGGGGTGACTTTCAGATTGGAGTAGGCGTAGCTCGTATACGAGAGACCGAAGCCGAAGGGGAAGAGTAGCGGTTTCTTTTCGGCGTCATACCACTTGTAGCCGACTTTTAACCCTTCGTCGTAAGTGGTCTGGAAGACAGGCAGTCCATCTTGCGCGCGCTTCCATCCCTGGCCATCGTCGGGATGCGTATCCGGAGCAGGTTTGATTATGGTGATGTGCGGCAAGTCAGATTCAGACTTGGGGAAGGTGATGGGCAGCTTGGCGCTGGGATTGACATCCCCGAAAAGAATATTGGCCAATGCTTCCGCGCCGCGATTTCCAGCGAACCAGGCTTCGACGATCGCACTGACGTGATCAACCCAGGGCATGCTGACCGGGTTTCCGGTTTCCAAGACAACGATCGTGTGCGGATTCGCGGCGGCGACCTTGGCGATTAGATCGTCTTGATTGTCGGGCAGAGAAAGGCTGGGAGCGTCTTCGCCTTCGGTTTCCCAACGGGAGACGAAGACGATGGCGACATCGGAACTCTTGGCCAGCCTCGCGGCTGAGGATGGGTCGGTACCGGGATCGTACGCAACTTTGGCGTTCGCCGCTTTCGCCTGAATGTTTTTCATCGGCGAGGTGGGGAACCAATCCGGCTTGCCCCATACCGTACCGCGTTGTCCCGGAGGCATGATCACGTTTCCGCCCGGAGGGTCGACCTGGGCGGAACCTCCGCCGGAAAGCATGCCGATATCGGCGTGGGCCCCAATGATGGCGACGGATTTTACCTTCGCGGCATCGAGTGGCAGCTGGTTCTTTTCGTTTCTCAACAGCACCATGCTTTGTTCCGCAATGTGCTGTGAGATGGCGAGATTGGTTTCTACATCCGGCACGCCTCGCTTGACCGGATCCTCGAAAAGTCCGACTGCGAACATCGCTCTCAGAATGCGGTGAATGTGTTCGTCAAGTTCCGCTGTTGGTACTTCTCCGGATTCGACTGCCTTCTTCAGAGGCTCACCGTAGAAATAGGCGTTGGGTTGTTCGTGATCGAGTCCGGCTGCCGAGGCTTTTGCGACGCTGTGCGTGCCCAACCAGTCAGAGAGAACGAAGCCTTTGAAATTCCAATCCTTCTTTAAAACGTCGGTGAGCAGGTATTTGTTTTCACAGGCATAGTCGCCGTTGACGCGGTTATAGGAGCACATCACCCCTGCAGGATTTCCATTACGGATGCCAATCTCGAACGCCAATAAATCGGTCTCACGCATGGATCGCTTGTCGATATTTACGTTGACCGAGTTACGTCCACTTTCCTGATTGTTGAGGGCGTAGTGTTTAATATCGCCGAGAATGTGCTGGTCTTGGGTTCCTTTGATTAGCTCTCCCACCAGAGTCCCCGCTAGAATTGGGTCCTCGCCGAGGTATTCGAAGTTGCGTCCGTTGCGCGGCTCGCGCGTAAGGTTGACGCCTCCGCCTAATGACATGTTGTAGCCCTGCGCGCGAAGTTCGCGGCCGATCAGCGCTCCATATTCATAGGCGGCTTTCGGGTCCCAGCTCGCGGCCGCGCCTAGGTTCGCGGGAAGAGCGGTGGAGTAGCGGCCGTTGATGCCGCTGGCGCGAACACCATAGGCGGCGTCGCTCATCTGTATGCCCGGGATTCCGAGGCGCGGAATGCCGGGCGTATATCCGGCACCGCCGTTGGAGTCTCGGGCCAGCGGACTCAATGGGCCAAGTCCGGGGTGTCCGGTGCCGTGCATCAGCGTGATTTTTTCGTCCAAGGTCAGCTCTTTGACCAGAAGGTCGGCGCGCTCGTCCGGCGACAGAGTGGTGTTCATCCACGGAGCGGTGGGCTTCTCCTGGGCTACGGCGGCTACCATGAGAGAAAAACTCAGGACAACAAAACAGGCTAGACGCTTCATGCAGTGGCCTCAAAGGGATTCAAAAGTGCCTAATAATAACGTTTTTGTTGGCTTGTGTCACAAGCTGGAATGGCGATTCGCCACTGAGGTACCGGGACCCGGAGAAAAGCTAATGAGGTTTAAAGTCAGAGAATCTCCGGCTAGTAATGAGAAAAGATGGAGATTGGCTCTGTGTCTCCGCAGCTAAGATTTTTGAAAAACTAGTTAACACTCATAATCCGTAACCGTATTGTTACGCATTATGCGTGACCGATCGGTTACATATTCCACGGAGGCGGCGTTTCAAGCATTGGCAGATCCCACGCGGCGGGCGGTTTTGGACTTGCTACGGCGGGGAAGTCAGCCAGCAGGACAGATTGCCAACGCTTTTCCGGTTTCGCGGCCGGCTATTTCAAAACATCTGCGATTGCTGAGGCGGGCGCACCTGGTGCGTGAGCAGCGCGAGGGACGCAACCGGATTTACCACCTGAACCCGGCACCCCTGAAGGCAGTCGATTCATGGATGGAGCAGTACCGCTCCTTCTGGCAGGCGAACCTGCTTAATCTAAAAACTTTTGTTGAGGTCGAGTACGAAAAGGAAACTGCGCAGCCTCAGGCTGCGCGCAAGAAAATCAAGTCTCGAAAGGATGGCTCAAAATGAAAGCCCTGTTAGTCGTAATTTCGCTATTGCTCTCTACTGCTGCGTTGGCGCAATCCCGAGCGCAGACCGAATTCGCGCAACTCAAATCGCTGGCGGGATCGTGGGAAGGGAAGACGGCAAAGGGTCAGCCGGTAAAAGTCGACTATCAGCTCACCTCGGGCGGTTCCGCGCTGATGAGCACGATCCACGAACATGGCGACATGATTTCCATGTTTCATCTGGACGGGCCTGACAAGCTTTTGCTGACCCACTATTGCAGCATGGGCAACCAACCGCGCATGGTGGCGACCACTTCTCCAGACGGAAAGACGGTGACGTTCAAATTTCTTGACGTTACCAACCTGTCGTCGCCGGACTCCGGCAGGATGGATTCCGTTGTCATTGCCATGGCCGACGCCAACCACCACACCGAACAGTGGAACTTCAAAGATCACGACAAGACGGTCACGGAAGTCTTCGAGTTGCAGCGGAAGAACTAGTGGTAAGGGAGACGTAGCCGAGCTACGTCTCTACTTTTTTGAGGAGGTTCAGATGCCGGATCAAGATTCAGTGACTGCTGATATTCACGTGGCGGCGCCTGCGGACCGCGTTTTCGCAGTCATCACCGATCCAGAACAGGTAGGTCTGTGGTGGGGAGATAACTCCATCTATCGGGCACGCAAGTGGCAAAGCGACCTTCGCAAGGGTGGCAAGTGGCGGGCAGACGGCAAGGGCGCTGACGGCAGCGATTTCTACGTGGGCGGCGAATACCTGGAAGTAGATCCGCCACGCCTCCTGGTGCATACCTGGGTGAGTTCCTATATGCCGGAGAAGACTATCGTTCGCTGGGAGTTGACGCCGGAAAAAGACGGCACCCGCGTCGTCGTACACCACAGCGGATTTGCCGGGAATGTGGAGCAGGCTAAGAGCCACAGCCAGGGTTGGTTTTGCGTTTTGGGCTGGATGCTGGCTTACGTTGACCGTGGGGAAACCGTGGACACTCGACTGTAGATTTTCTCCTGCGAGAGGCGCGGCCAGCGTCGCGCCTCTAAGCTACTTCAGCTTGCGATCGAAAAACTCAGTCTCTGCGCGGTAAGCCTTGATCCAGCTTCGCCAGAGCAGAAAGCCGTGAATTTCATCGGGAAAAATTAGCTCTTCGAATTCCACTTTCTGTGCGCGCAGTCGCTGCGCCAAGTCGACCGTCTGATTGAACGGCACGTTCCGGTCGTCGTCGCCGTGGATGAGCAACACGGGCGAACGCCAGGTGGAAATTGCCGAGTCCGGAGAGGCGTTGAAGGCGACTTTTTTTGCTTCTTCTATGTCCGGAGCATTGGCCACCGAACTCCAGTGAGGTAGAAACGCTTCCCAGTCGTGCACGCCGTGGAAATCGACGCCGGCGGCGAAGATATCGGAGTTGTGGGCCAAGCCCATGGCAGTCAGATAACCGCCGTAGGAGCCTCCCCAAAGCCCGATTCGCCTGACGTCGACGATGGGAAGGCTTTGCAGATACTTCGCGCCCGCCACCACATCTTTGTACTCGGCGCCACCGCGCCAGGAAGCGTTCTCCGGTACACGAAACGCGCGGCCGTACATAATTCCCAAACGATAGTTGACCGAAAGAACGACATAGCCCTGGCTCGCGAGGTGCTGATTCATCGCGTAGGCGTTATGGTAGTAGTCCATGTAGTGGAAGCCGAGCATCATCTGGCGCATCGGGCCTCCATGAGTGAAGACCAACGCCGGGCCTTTGGTGGTGCGGCCCGCCGGAACAAAAAGCTGGCCGTGAATTTCGAATCCGTCGTCGGTCTTGAAGACGACCTGCTTGGGAGTTACCAGTTGTGCGGTGGGGAACTCAGCGGGTAGCGCGCCGATCATCTGCCGGCTGCTCGTGGTAAGAAGGTAGGGCATTGCGGGAGAGGTTGCGGTCGACCCAAGGCAGGCAACCTGTCCATTCACCTCAACCGGGGTCCACTCCATGGTGTCACCCTTGCTCAGTGGCTGCGGCTTTCCGCCTGCTATGCCGACTTTCCAGATATGGCGGCGGTCTACGTCGTCTTGATTGGACGAATAAATGACCGAGATGTTGTCGCGAGTGATGGTTGTGTCTTCCACATCGAAGTCTCCAGCCGTGAGCAGAGTGGGCGTACCGCCGCTGGTGGAGACGGAGTAGAGATGATGTCGCCCGTCCTGCTCGGATGCGAAGATTACTTTGCCGTTCGCGGCGAAGTAGAAGGGAAGCGTGTCGATCATGTCGGGGAAGCTGTCGTTCGCCTGGTCTCCGCTGTGCCACAACTGGCGGGCCTCCAGCGTCGAGGGGTCGGCCACCCAAACTGACCAGCGCGTAATTTCGAGAGGAAGCAACGGCGCTTTCAGCGGTACGCCTTCTCTACGAACGAATGCCAGTTGCCTGCCGTCGGGTGACCAACGCGGCAAGAAATCCCGGTCGCTGGTGGGCGAGATGTAGCGGACATTGTCGCGTCCGAAATCGTAGATGGCGATGAAGCTGTGGTCTCCGCGATCGCTGGTGAAGGCGATGGAGTGTCCATCCGGCGACCAGCGCGGGTCGGTGTTGTTTCCCCGCAGATCAGTAAGTTGATGGGAAGGCGTCGCGCCGGAAACTGGGGCAATCCAGATTTGCTTCTTGGTGTTCCATGCGGCGAACTCCCCGCTGGGCGACAGCTCAATATGCTCGCAACCTTCACCACCGCAATCCATTTCGCCGAGCAGACGGGGACCACCGCCGTCGATATCGACCGCCCACACCTGTTCCTTGCGCTGCGCGATTTCACTGGTTGGATCAGCGACCCGGCCTTCTTCATTCGCTTCTGTGCCGCGAGCATAGACGAGGCTGCGGCCGTCCGGCGTAATCGCGAGCGCGGCAATCGATTCGCCGTCGTCGTTGGTGTAGCGCGTGACTTGACGCGGCTCGAGTTTCGGAGCATCCGCGACCCATAGGTTTCGCACGCCTTTGGTGGCGGTGGCCCAGGCGACTCGTCCAGTGGGCGAGGAGACCAGGCTGGTGGGGAAAGGCGAACTCAAAATCTGCTCGAGAGTAAAGGTTGCGGCTTGCGCGGCGGCGGTGGCTAACAAGAGACAGGTCAGGAAGCGCAGTTTCATGGGCGCAAGCCTAATTGAGGGTGATGGCAAATTCAACGGGTTCCTGCGATTCTCCCGATGCGGATTCACAAACTTTTCCGCCGGGTCAGGTACTATATTGCTCCGCGGATTTGGTTGGCAAAATTAGTCTGCAGTTTTGACGACGTCACAATGGAGATGCGAATGCACCGAGGGATTTTTCTGGTTCTGGTGTTGGGAAGTTTTTTTCTGCTGGCTTCCGATGAGGTTGCGCCGCTGGGCGGCTATTCTTCCGCGTCTTCCAGGACGCAGCGCGAGTGGGAGACCAAGTTTCGAGCAATTCCTTCGCCGCAGAATTTGCGCGACTATATGCAGCGGCTGGCGGCGCGTCCTCACCACGTAGGCTCTCCGTACGACAAGGACAATGCCGAGTGGATGCAGGCAAAGTTCAAGGAATGGGGATTGGACGCTCACATCGAGTCGTTCGATGTGCTCTTTCCCACGCCGAAAACGCGTGTGCTGGAGATGGTCGAGCCCACGAAGTTTGTGGCCAAGATCCAGGAGCCAGTTCTGGCGATCGATCCAACATCTAATCAGACAGCAGAACAACTTCCGGTTTATAACGCCTATTCGGCGGACGGCGATGTAACCGCGCCTCTCGTCTATGTGAACTACGGGGTGCCCGACGACTACGAAAAGCTTGACCGCATGGGAGTTTCAGTGAAGGGCGCAATTGTTATCGCGCGTTACGGCGGATCGTGGAGGGGTATCAAGCCTAAGGTTGCCGCCGAGCACGGAGCGGTAGGATGCCTGATTTATTCCGATCCTAAAGATGATGGTTACGGGCCGGACGAAGTTTTCCCCGCTGGACCGATGCGTCCGAAAGATGGCGCGCAGCGTG